>JBAYRN010000081.1:0-25821 GCA_041676625.1 Vulcanimicrobiota bacterium | reverse complement strand
TTTCCACCTCCTGAAGCGAAATTTTCCTCAAATAGGTCCACTATTCCACAGAAAATTCCACTCCAGGAGGAGAAAAATGTCCTGCGTTTGGCTCGGAATGCCAAATGTCCACAGGCCTTAGATTACCGACTGTTCCTTCGAGATCCATATCCCACCTCCAACATGATTTAAGCAGGCTTAGTTCGATGGTGAACGCCGTGCTCCTGGCTCCTCGGTAGATGCGGCTGCTGAGTGATGATAGCTCCTCCTTTCTAAAACGTTCCTTCGCCAGGGGCTCCGGTCCCGCTGGGGAAATCAGTCTCATGAAAGTTGCGCTGATCAGCCCCCGGGGGCCTCTTTACCGGCATCGTTCGGGTATCTTCGGTAAGTCACTGCGGTATGCACCTCTGACCCTGACCACGCTGGCGGCCCTGGTTCCTCCGGAGCTGGAGGTGGAATTGGCTTTGTACGATGAGGGGATCGAGGAGATCCCCCTGGACCTTCAGGCCGATCTGGTGGGCATCTCGGCTATCACCGGAACGGCTTCCCGCTCTTACCAACTGGCCGCGCAGTTTCGCGCTCGGGGGGTACCGGTGGTGCTGGGTGGGGTGCACCCCACGCTCTGCCCGGAGGAGGCCGCCCAGCACGCCGATTGCGTGGTCACCGGCTACGCCGAGGAGAGTTGGCCGCAGGTGTTGCGGGACTTCGCCGGCGGAGCCATGGCCTCTCGCTACAGCCAGGACCCGAACCTGGATCTGGGAGGGCGCCCCCGACCCCGTAGGGATCTGATCGACCTGTCGAAGTATCTTACACCTCACACCGTGGAGGCCACTCGCGGCTGCATCCACCACTGCCGATTCTGCGTGGTGCCTTCGGCCTGGGGGCGACCTCGCCAGAAACCGATCCCGGAGGTGATCCAGGATATCGAGATGATGAACACGAGCTCGGTGCTGTTTCTGGATCTCAATCTGATCGCCGATGAAGACTATGCCAAGAAGCTGTTCCGGGCCCTCATTCCGTTGAAGCTACGCTGGGCTGGCCTGGCCACCACCAAGATCGCCTGGGACGATGAGTTGCTGAGGCTGGCCTCGGCCAGCGGCTGTAGCGGGCTTCTCATCGGCTTTGAGACGGTCTCCATGGAAGCTCTGGCCGAGAGTGCCAAGAAGTTTAACAACCACCAGAGCTACGACCTCGTGATCCGCAAACTTCACGATGCCGGTATTGCTATCATGGGCACCTTCGTATTCGGGTTCGACGCCGATGATCGAGACATTTTTGCCCGAGTCTCCGAGTTTGCAGTGCGAACCAAGATCGATCTGCCCAGGTACGCGGTGCTGACTCCGTTTCCCGGCACCCCCTTGCACCGGCGACTGCTCTCGGAGAATCGCATCCTGACCAGAGACTGGGAGTTGTACGACGGCCAGCACGTGGTTTACAAACCCGCCCGGATGAGCCCCCAGGAGCTGCAGCAAGGGGTGGAGTGGGCCTGGAAGGAGACCTACAGTTGGGCCAATATCGCCCGACGGTTGGCGGGCAGTCGGAGGATGTTGCTGAAAGCCATGGCGGCCAATCTGGGCTACCGCTTCTACGGATACAATCTGGATCGATTCTACACCTGTGGTGCGGAAGTGATCGCGGCTTAACTCACAAACTGTCCTTGGAGCCTGTCGCTCCACACTCCGGGCGGTAGAAAGGCGCCAGGTTTGCGCCGGCCGTACTCCTGATTCAGGTGGGCTCCCAGTTGCTCCCAACCTTTGCCCGCCAAGACAAAGAGGCGCAACTCACGAAGCTGGCCCAGTTGCAGGCAATCTCGATAGGTGAAGCTCTCGAGCAGCCGCCGGTTGACCTGTTCCAGACACCGTTCCACCCCTTCGCCGGACTCCAGGAAGAGAACGTAGCCTCCGTTTTCGTAGCCCAGGACGGCAAACCGCCCAAGCCCTCCCAGGGTGGGCTGAACAAAGGCTTCGGTGAGTTTCTCTCCAAAATGATCACTGGTCTGTTCGCGACCCAGAAACTCCAAACATGGGACCTGGCCCAGAAATCCGTCCACTCGGACTCGGTCCTGGCTGCGATAGCGAATCAAGCCTCCGGCGGTGGTCTGGAGTAAGTGATACTGCCGACCCTCGGCTAGCTCCCAGGAGGGACAGATCCTACCGTCAATCGTCTCAAACTCGAAGAAATGGCTACGGTAAGCCAGTGGATAGCGAGAACCGAAAGGGATGGTCGTGACCGCTTCGGTGGAGAGCAAGCCCTTTCCCTGGATCTTCACCCCGGGAAAGAGCTCCTCCACTCTGGAGAAAAGAGAAGCCGAAGGGCCCTGGGTCCAACAACTGATGAGCTTCAGTCGAGGCCACCACTTTCGGGGCTTCCATTCACCGAACTGCTCTCTCATAAGCAGCAAGAAGGACGGGCTCCAGCAGCTGATCAGAGTCAGGTCCGAGGCGTAGCGGAGTGCCTCTACAGTGGCGCTCCAAAAGTCTTTGTCGAGGTCCGGTTTGACCACCGCGCAACGCTCCAGCCAGCGGCCCAGCGGGCCCAGATAATCTCCGTCGGTCTGGAAACCGGTGGGCTTCTCTCGGAGCCATTCTGGAGCCTGGATCTCTGCTCTGGGGGTGAGTTGCCAGTAGCTTCGCCCGTACTTCAAGGACGGGTCCGTTCGAAACATCTGGTAGATCCACACGGCCACGGCTCTTCGGAATTGAGCCTGGAGTGAAACAGTCCACGGGATCCACTTGGTGCCCCCGGTGGAGCCCCCCGTGGGCTCCCAGACCCTGACCCTTTCCGATAGCAGTCCACCCTCATAGCAGAGATACGGCTGCAGTTCCTGGTAAGAGGCAACCGGAATCTTTTCTGAGAACTCTTGATAGCTCCATTCCGGGTCGAGCGCGAACCGTCTTCCGTAGTCGGTGCTGGCAAGTCGTTGCAGGGTCGATTTGAGTAAGGCGCACTGGACCGTTCTGAGATCGTTGACCCGGCGCTGAAAAATCCACCACTCCGGCCACGAAGAAAGCTGCCAGAGATTGTTCGCGAGACCGGCCAGCGTCGTCACGAAGGCGGAGCGCCGCCTTCAACCAGTCTTCGTCCGGCCGGGGTGAGGTTCTGCGGGTCGAGAGAGACCAAACAGACCAGTTCGTGACCCTGGGAGTAGCCGGGATTTAGCTCCGCAAAGCGCCGTACCGCCGAGTCGTTCTTCAGCCGCTTCGGTGGCTCCGGTTGGTAGAGCGGGGTGGCCCGGGGCGGTATCACCACGCCGTTCTGGAAGCTTTGACCGAAAAGAGCCGAGGCCCAGCGATCTCGCTGCCGGAGAAGGGAGTCGGGTCCGCCGGGTCCGGGTACGTAACGCTGGAAACAGACCGGTAGAATCCGATAGGTGCGAAATCCGGAGCAGAGCAGCAACCAGAAGTCCCGCGTTGCCTGCTTTGGTCCGATCTCTTTAAAGACGTAGCGAGCCCAAAGAGAAGGAAGTTTGTGGCCGATTCTGGCTTGCGGGCCGGCGAAAGTGTCACCTGAATAGAATACCCGCACCTCAGCTTCGGGTGTGTAGAGACGAAGCGAAGTGAAGGCCGAAAGCCCCTCCTCAGTTCTCACCGTGAGGACCTTGTGCTTCTCCAGTAGGTCCAGCTCAAACCCTCGCCGGTCGGCCTGAAATGCCGTCCGAAACAGCCCATAAAGCTCATCGATCTCCGATCCGGAAAGAGTGGTCGGGTCACGCACTTCTATGGATAAAGCCTTCAGAGCCATGCTACCTCGTAGCCCGACTTCGCGAACCTTAGATCCGATCCCCTACCCCACAAACAATCGTCGTTCCATGCTCGTTGGTGAAGAAGAAATCAAGCCCTACTCAAGCGTCAAAGATAGAAACCAAGTACGGTCATTGTCGGCTTCTTTACCCTCTTCCACCTTTTGCTCGGAATGGAAAGTCGCGACTTTTCCGTCTGCGGAAAATTTTACCGATTCTTGATAAGTACCATCAGTGCTTTCGGTTTTGATTTCTATGAGCTGTCCAGATTCGTAAGCCACATCGAAGTTGAGCGGGCCATTATTACCCGAGTAACTCAAAGCGTGCCCGGTTGCGGGATCGAATTCAAAGGCGGCTTTAAGTTCATTTTTGTTTTTGTATACGAAAGGGTCGAGAGGACTACCGTCATGCTTGCGAATAAACTTTCCTTCCGAAAAATCGGCTAGAACCCGCCCAGGCTGAGGGTCCAAGTCGCGCCCCACTAGATCTTCAGCAGAGTTTGGTATAGAGACCCGGTATTCGCCGTTATCCCCGGCCTTAAAGATATCGACCGTCGCATCGAGAGACCTTTTGAGCTTTTGAATCTGTATCTCTCGATTAATGTCTTGTCCCCGGTTTGGACCCCCAACGTTGATGGTCCAATTTCTTTGATGTACTTGCATGCGAAATATTCTCCATTTCCTGAAGTCTGTCGAGTGATTATCGCTGGCTTAAGTGGAATATTGCGTGACCAGATCGCTCGCGGAATTGCTCGATATGAACGTGGGTTGAATATTCGGTCAAAGGCCTTAAGGATCGACAAAGACGGGGTCACCTCACCTTCAGAGCCATGCCACCTCGTAGCTCGACTTCGCGAACCCTAGATCCGATCCCCCGTTCCATTGCAGCTCATAAAGCGAGCTTCTCATTCTAAATCGTGGCCAGAAGGCCGGAAAAGGCGGCGAGTCATTCGGATCAGCCCCCAGGATCAGAAATTGTGCCCCGCCCTCCCGGGCTCTTTCCAGCAAGCGGCGAAAGACCGCTTCTTTGCCGACCCGACTACCTCGAAGAAAGGCCGCGAAGCAGGTTCTGACCTGGCTTCCCACCTGGGGCAAGAGACCCCGGCCCAGACGGTCTTCGAAGGATTTCATACGGGCATAGAACCCGCCATACCCGGCGACTTTGATCTGGCGATAAGCGGAGGGGTCCCAGAGAGCGCCACAGGCATCCATTTCCACCCCGTCGTGGTAGCCCAGGAAGTTTTCTCTCCCCGGGGTCACCACGCCGATATCATTCGGAGTCAGGATGGGGCTCAGGTGTGAGGGGCGCAGCATTCGACATATCTGAGCTTCATCGGGTTGAAAGAGACCGAGTGTCGGAGCGCTCGAGGGAACTGCACTGACAGGCAGCAGGTAGGTTACCAGCGAGGCCGCCCGATGCAAGATGGGCCATCCTTTTCTACCCTTCGTGAAGAGGCGACGGGCCACCGGATTGTCGTCTACCAGGCTGAGCAGAGCTGGTTTGCCCTCCAGTCTTTCCCGAATCGCCGACCAGCCGAGGCCGGTCACGCTCTTGCCGGCCGCCCTTTTGGTGGCTCGGAAATCGCCTATCGTCCAGATCTCTTTGGGTTCGCCCCGGACCCAGTACGGCCGACAGAAGTAGGTGCAAACCGCCAGTGGCCCGGCCTCGTCTTCGGCCATCAGCACCCGGCGAGGCGGCCCGTGTCGCAGGCAACTCTCCAGCAGGCTCGGTTCGCGGGCCAAAGATAAACTCAACTCGCCCGGCAGGGGCTGGCCGACCAGGGCTGTCAGGGCCGGGTCGTCTTCGGGCCCGGGTTCTCGAAACCGAATCAAACCGAAAGAAGCTTCCCTTCCCATCCGGCGTCTCCCAGGGGGAGTCCGTCTCGACCCGAGACATCGCGACCCATCATGGCGTTGATGGCAAAGAACTGCCAGGTCATAAAGGGAGAGCGCAAATTCCAACCGGTGGCTCTGGCTCGTTGCATCAGGCCGGAGAACCCGTAGAACCGCCGTCGCGCCCAGTGGCAAAGGTCCTGAATCTGGGTCCGCTCCAGGCCCCTGGGGTGAAAAGGCACCTCCCCGTAACGATACTTCTCGCTCAACCACCAGCGGGGATAGACGAGCCTCTCTTCGGCTTCCAAATCCCGATAGAGGGGGGTGGCGGGGAAGGGAGTGAGATGGTTGAAGGCAGCCAGAAAGAACTGCTCCTTCAGGGCGAATTCCAGAGCGCGCTCCACGGTGTTGGTGGAGTCTCCGTCGTAGCCGATGATGAACGTGCCGTAGAGCCGAATGCCGAACTTTCGAAACTGCGCGATGGCAGGTCCGTAGCCCCCTTTGGCCATGTTGAAGTTCTTGCCCATGCTCTCGATGACTTCCGGTTCCAGGCTCTCGAAGCCAATCAAAAGACCCTGGCATCCACTGGCCTTCAAGAGCTCTAAAAACTCTTCGTCCCAGGCCGCGGTGATGCTGGCTTGCCCGATCCAGCGCAGCTTGAGGGGTATGAGTTTGCGGAACAGTTCTTTGGCTTCCTTCATCCGGGAAGTTACGTTGTCGTCCACAAAGAAAACCACGTTTCCTCGCAGAGCCTTGAGTTCGTCCACGATGGCCTCGGCCGGTCGGCGCAGTTGGGTGCTCTCGAAGAAGCTGGCGATGGCGCAGAAGCGACAGGAGAAGTGGCAACCTCGACCTGCTTCTACCAGCCGAATGGGGAGGTATCGCTTGCCTTTGAAGAGGCTCCGATCAGGTTTGACCGAGCTGAGCTGGGGCCGATCTTTGCCGGTGGGAGAGCGGTAATACTTCTGCAGACGCCCGGCCTCAAAGTCTTCCAGCAACTGCGTCCAGACGGTTTCGGCTTCCCCCACCACCACCGCTTCGGCGAACTCCCCGGCCTCTTCGGGTACCAGTGTGGGATGAAATCCGCCCATGACCACCGGAACCTTCCTCTTGCGATACTCACTGGCGATCTGGTAAGCCCGCCGGGCGGTGTAGGTCTCCACCGAGATGGCCACCAGATCGGTGGGGGCGTCGTAGTCGATCAGCTCCAACCGGTCGTCGAAGAACCCCAGTTCGAAGCGATCCGGGGTGAGGGCTGCGAGCAGTGCCGGGGCTAGCGGCTCCATCTGCCAACTCCGCAAGTACGGCTCGTTCTTTCGGCGCCCCACGCAAGGGTGGACCATGGTCAGTTTGGGTTTCACGCAGCAGATTATTATATCACGTGCATGTATGGTCCCGGGCAAAGATCACCAGGCTCATAGGGCCCGCAACCGGGGCAGGTGAGACCACCGCCGCCCGGATCGGGGGGAGGTGGGGGAGGCGGCGGCGGGCCGCCGTCAGGGGGGGGTGGCGGAGGTGGAGGAGGTGGCGGTGGCGGAGGAGGAGGTGGCGGCAAAACCTCACTAGCGGGTACGACTTCATTGGTCCCAGGGAAAAGATCCGCGTGATCGGCAGAATATGTACCACCTCGTCGCGTACCGTCCAATTCATGAATGGCGAGTTCTTTGATGCTGAGTGGCTTGCTCGAAGCCCTACCCAGATCACCCGCTACTTGACTGGCTTCGCCCACGGAAGCTTCCTTGATGGAGAGGATGTCCCAGGCTGAGCGCCCATCCAGGGGCACTCCGGCAAGTGAGGTGTCGTAGTGGACTTCACTCCCATCCACCGTCACCTGCTTAGCGATCGCGGCTCCAAAAAGCTTGCTACCTCCCTTTATCTGGACGTTGAGATCCCGGCCACCCACCACTCCCCGAAGCTCGCTCTTGATCATGGTAAAGGTGGAGTTCTCGCCTACGGTGTAAATTTGTAGGCGCCGAGGCACTCCTTCTGAACCCGCCGAATCTTCCTGGTTGATGATAACGTTTTCCAAATGAACGTTTCCCTTGACGTAAAAAATTACCGGAAACTGGTCATTGGCGTGCACCTTGATCCGAACTGGCTCGTTGGGATCCGGAGGAAGAAAGGCCGGGTTCCTCTCAAACCTCAAATCTCCGTCGATGTAATACTCTCCGGCAAAAAGATTGGTGGCTATCTGCCAGTCCGGATGATTCGCCATAATCTTGAGATTTTGGAAAGCAGCTAGACGAGGTTGATCCTCTCCGTCTCCCTCAGGGACCGTCTCCCAAGGGAAGCCGTATAGATTGCCTGAGTCCTCCTGGTACGGGATCCATAGCGTTGGCTTAATCGCAACAGCACCATCCAAACCGGGATGGTAGAAACCAAACAAGTCCTTTTCTTCGCTCAGCCTCTGGGCGGTACCGTCGTGGTCCACTCCCTGATTGAGTAGCACCGTACCAGGATCGGCGTCCAGTCCCACCAGCACGTTACCATCGACCCAGCCGCCACCTGATAGTGTGACAGCCCCGGGCTCGGCGCTATTTGTGGCCAGGTGAGCTTGTCTTCTGGGGCTGGAAGGGTCGGTATGAGAGGCCTCATAACCCATCTTTGAGTCATAGCTATTGATCTCGCTATCGTTTCTGATGATGACTTTTTCTTGACCGAAGATGGCTTGCTCAAAGACCGGTCGGGCCCGCGCGACCAGGGCGATCAAGGCCGAGGTTTGATAGGACCCGGCATCGCCCAGGTAGCCATGGGAACGGATCCAGGCGGCCCCAGGAGGGATCCAGGTGTTGTCGGGTGCCAACACTGAATCTCCCAGAGGGTTGCTCACGTTGTTTTGAACCTGTACGGCGTAATGGAGCAGTCCGCCCTCTCCCAGGTTCTGCTCCCAAAGCCCGGCCGGTTCCCAGCTCGAATCCTGGTTAAGCTCTGCCAGGGAAGACTGAATCCCCGCATAGGCTGCGAACCGGGCTTGGCGTTCCCAACTCTTAGAGGAGGTCGCTCTCAGGTTACTGAGTGCCATGGAGCCGATGGCACCTACCACCAACGCCAAGATGAAAGTCAGGGTGAGCACCAGGAATAGGGCCATTCCGCGGTGGTTCTTTTCAGGACTCATAAGCCGGAAATTTGTCACCTTGAGTTGTACTATCAATGAACAATGACCTCCGGAGCTTCCATGGCTCTTCTAAAGTTATACCATGAGATTATCAAGATTGCATTATTTCGGACCCTCTGTTACCCTATTCAAAGGCATTGCGGGGTGCCATGAGATACAAAATACCTACACAACGATTTCATCAGAGGAGCGGTCATAGTCTCCTGGAGATGTTGTTTGCCTGCATGATCTTTGCCACCGTGGTGATCGTCTGTGCGAGCGTCTTAGTTTGGTACGGCCGCTCTGTGGCGGTCTCCCGCTACGTGCTGGTGGCGTCCCAACTCGGAGAGGAGTTGATGGAGCAGTGTGTGGGGGCGGGTTTTCACAAAGCGGAGTTTTTAGCTACCCCCACCGACGAACCCCGGAAGATCTCGTTGCGCACGGTAATGCGAGACTATGAGGTCGTAGTGACCTACGAGTGTCGGGTGGAGGTCAAGGATGTCAACCCCGATCTGAGACGGGTTTTCGTAGGCATTAGCTGGGAAGACGAGCGGGGACCGGAGGAAGTGAAGTTTGAGACCTTACTCTTTCGCCAGGAGTAGTCCCCGGGCAGCCCGAGGTACGACGCTGGTCGAGCTCTCGATCGTCTCCGGACTGTTGCTGATCATCTCCCTGGCCATGGCGATGGTGGTTCGTAACGCGGTGGACTTTTACCACTCCACCAACGCCACCCTGGACGCCCAGCAAGGAGTACTCTTTGGAATAAGCCGGCTCTCCCAGGAACTCGCGGAGTCCCACCGAGACACCCTGCTCGTCCAGCAAGGCGCAGACACCGGCATCATCTTCGCCTCCCCCCGCGGCGAGGACGATAATTACGAGTTCGATTCTTTCGGTCGACTGCGTTGGCAGAAATTCATTTGCTACTATCTGGGAAAAGTCGGCGAGCCCGAGCGAGAGATCAGTGCCTTGATGCGGAAATCAGAAATGTTGACAGGCTCACCCCCCGTGCGCCCTCCCGATCCGGGCGGTAGGACGGTGGGTACCTTCGCTCCAGGAGCTCCCACCCGGGTGGTTGGGCGCTACGTCACCGGTTTTGAAATCAAGACCGCCCAGGAAGTGACCGCGGAAGATGAAAAACTGGACAACGCTTTTGGAAACCGGGTGCTGCAGATCAAGCTGACCGCCACCACCGATTACCGTAACTCTTTTTCGGTGGAGTCGGAAACCTCGGTGGTCTTGCGGAACTAGAGTCTAAAGGTCGACGGGGACGGCATTGAGAACTTCTCTTTCTCGACAGAGGGAGAACATCTTGATGGAACCGTTGACCATAGCTAGCTCTGATGAGGCTGAGGAGTTTATTCGCAACTCCAACACCCACAACGTGAAGGTGGGTGTGTTCGATATAGACGGTGTTTTGCGGGGGAAATACATCTCCAAGAGCAAGTTCTTGTCCGCCCTGAAGAGCGGTTTCGGCTTTTGCGACGTGGTCCTCGGCTGGGATAGTAACGACCAGCTTTACGACAACGTCAAGCTCACAGGCTGGCACACCGGCTATCCGGACGCCCAGGTTCGGATCATTCCCGAGTCGATCCGCCCTTTGCCTCTAGAGGGCGATGGCTTTCTTTTTCTCGGGGAGTTTGCCGGAGCGGCTGAACAGATCTGTCCCCGAGGAGTTTTGAAGAGGGTGGTGGAGAAGGCTCGATCGATGGGCTTCGAGCCGTACTCGGCTTTTGAGTACGAGTTTTTCATGTTTGCCGAGACCCCCTATTCCGCAAGGGAGAAGGGCTATCGGGATCTCACCCCCTGGACCCCGGGGAATTTTGGCTACTCGGTCATCCGAAATTCAGTGTATTCCGGCTTTTACCACGAGCTTATGAAGTTGTGCCGGGAGATGAGATTTGAGTTGGAAGGTCTGCACACGGAGACCGGGCCGGGTGTCCTGGAGGCCGCGATCACGGTGGACGAGAGCCTGCTCTCCGCCGACAAGGCCGCTCTCTTCAAGACCTTCACCAAGGTCCTGGCCCAGCGCCACGACTTGATGGCCACTTTTATGGCGAAGTGGTCTGCTAAGTATCCGGGGCAGAGCGGGCACATTCACATCAGCTTGCAGAACCTGGATAAGGACAACGTCTTCTACGACCCGAAGGGTCCACACGGAATGAGCAAGCTCCACCGTCATTTCACCGCCGGCTGCCAGAAGCTGATGCCCCAGGTCCTGGCCATGGTGGCATCCACGGTCAACTCCTACACTCGTTTGGTCCCTGGCTTCTGGGCTCCCACCAACCCCACCTGGGGCGAAGAGAACCGGACCTGTGCCCTGCGAGTGATCGGAGGAGATCCGAAAGCTCAACGCCTGGAGTATCGGATCGCGGCGGCCGATGCCAACCCCTATCTGGCTCTGGCTGCGGCACTCCTTTCCGGGCTCCACGGGATCGAGAATGAACTGGAACCGAGCGAGCCGATCCGGGGCAACGCCTACGCCTTGCCCCCCGACCCCGAGACCGCACTCCCTTCCACTCTGTGGGAAGCGGCCCAAAGACTGAAGGCCTGTCAGGAGGCCCGGGAGGTGTTGGGAGACGCTTTCGTGGAGCACTTCGCAGCCACCCGGGAGTGGGAAGAGCGAGAGTTTCGCAGGTCCATCACGGACTGGGAGATGGAGCGTTATTTTGAAATCATCTGAAACCATCCAGGTCATCTCTCCGAGCGACGGTTCGGTGGTGCTGGAGCGCCCCGCAGCCGGGGAACGCGAGATCAGACGCGCACTCGAGGCCGCCCGCAAGAGCCAGGATCGGTGGGCCGGCCTTCCCCTGGAAGAGCGTTTGAACTACCTCAGCCGTTTCACCGATGCTCTGCTAGCTCGGCGAGAGGAGATCGCCCCTGAATTGAGTCGAATGATGGGGAGACCGGTCTCCCAGTCGCCCGGTGAATTGCGGGGTTTTGAAGAGCGAGCTCGCAGAATGATCGAGCTTGCCCCCGGTGCGCTCGCCTCAATAAAGATCGACGAGCAGCGTCGGGTGGACCGGTTGCCTCAGGGTCTGGTCTTTGTGGTGGCAGCCTGGAACTACCCTTACTTGATCGCGGTCAATAGCGTGGTGCCTGCCCTGGCCGCTGGAAACGTGGTGATCTTGAAGCACTCTTCGCAGACCATCCGCTGCGCGGAGCGTTTCGCGGAAGCTTTCGAAGAGGCCGGGCTACCCGAGGGAGTTTTTCAGGTCTTGCACCTGACTCACCAGGCTACTGAAGAGATCGTCTCCCGGGGGCTCTGCGACCTGGTGAGCTTCACCGGCTCGGTGGAAGGGGGCCGGGCCCTCCACAAGGCGGCAGGAGGGACCTTCACCCCCATGGGGCTGGAGCTGGGAGGCAAGGACCCGGCCTACGTGAGAGAGGATGCGGATCTGGAGTTTTCGGCGGAAAATCTAGCCGACGGGGCGTTCTTCAACAGCGGTCAATCGTGCTGCGGGATTGAGCGGATCTACGTGCAGGAGAAGGTCTTCGACGAGTTCGTGGACCTTATGATCATGCAGACCCGCAAGCTCCGCCTGGGTGACCCTATGCAGCCGGAAACCAGCTTGGGGCCCCTGGTTCGAGAGCGGGCGGCAGAGTTTGTGAGAAAGCAGATGAGAGCCGCTGAAAAGGCGGGCGCTCAAGCCCTGATGAAGCAGGGACTGGGCGAGGGCGCTTACCTGCCGCCGGAGATCTATATCGATGTGCACCACGGTATGAAGCTTATGACCGAAGAGACCTTCGGGCCGGTGGTGGGCATCATGCCGGTAGCCTCCGACGAGGAGGCCGTACTCCTTATGAACGATAGTCGCTACGGCCTGACCGCCTCGATCTGGACTCGAGACCTGCATCGGGCCGACCGGCTGGGCCGAAAGATCCAAACCGGCACCATCTTTGCCAACCGCTGTGACTATCTCGATCCCGCGCTAGCCTGGACCGGAGTGAAGGACTCCGGACGAGGCTGTACTCTTTCTGTAGTGGGTTATGAGCAGTTGACTCGACCCAAATCTTATCACCTTCGGAAGGTCTGAATTATGCAAGGAAACTGGAATTATCCCACCCCCATCCGCTTTGGTGTCGGTCGCGTCGCGGAGGCAGGCCAGGCCTGCCTGGAGCTGGCTATAAAAAGGCCCCTGATCGTGACCGACGCCGACCTTGTTCCCCTACCACCGATGGTCCGGACTCAACAAGCTTTAGAGAAAAGCGGTTTGAGCTTCGAGGTGTTCAGTGGAGTTCAGGCCAATCCCGATGAAGCGGTGGTGGCGGAAGGGGTGGAGGCATACCGCCGGGGCGGCTGCGACGGGGTGGTGGCGCTGGGAGGAGGGAGCCCTCTGGACGCCGGCAAGGCCATCGCCCTGATGGTGGGCCAGAGCCGGCCCCTCTTCGATTTCGTGGACGAAGGCGATAACTACCAACGAGTCAAGGCCGAAGGGGTGGCCCCGGTGGTGGCCATCCCCACCACCGCCGGAACGGGCTCGGAGGTGGGGCGAGCTTCCGTCATCACCGACAGTGCAAGCAAGCTGAAGTTAATCATCTTCCATCCTCGCATGCTGCCCGCTCGGGTGATCGCAGATCCGGAACTCACGGCCGGAATGCCGGCCAAACTCACCGCGGCCACCGGCATGGATGCCCTGGCCCACAACCTGGAAGCGTTTTGCGCACCGACCTTCCACCCCATGGCCGAGGGGATCGCTCTGGAGGGCATAAGGCTCGTCTCAGAAGCTCTGGAGACGGCCTACAAAAACGGGAACGACCTGGAAGCTCGTTCCAAGATGCTGGCTGCCTCTCTGATGGGCTCCACGGCCTTTCAGAAGGGTCTGGGGGCTATCCACTCCCTCAGTCACCCGCTGGGTGGCCGCTACGGCACCCACCACGGTCTTCTGAACGCGGTGCTGATGCCCTACGTTCTGGAGTTCAATAAGAAGGCTCTGGACGGGAAATGGCAGCGGATGCAGCAGGTGCTGGGCCGGGATCCCCTGGAGTGGGTGCTGGCACTGCGCCAGCGACTTTCCATCCCCAACACCCTGGCCGAGATCGGAATCCCCGAGGAAGCCGTGGAGTTGGCCGGAGCCGCCACCCGAGACCCCAGCGCCTCCACCAACCCGGTTCCCCTGGACGACGCCGCCCATCGGCAGCTCCTGGAAGACGCCCTGAGCGGATTCTTGAAAGCGCGACAGCTGGCATGAGGTTCGAGCTGGCGCTGGCCGTAAACCTTTCCAGCCTCAAGTTGGGCCTACCGTTTCTGCTGCTGCTGATCGGGCTTTTCGGGGTGGGAGTCTTGATCTGGGCTGCCGTGAACTACTTCCTGCGTCGTTCCCTGCCCCAGCACAGCGGAACCATCGAGGTCACCGGCATCGGGGGCCCCGTGACCATCTCCCGAGACGAGTACGGGGTGCCCACCATAGAGGCCGCGGACTTACTCGACGTTCTCTTCGGGCAAGGCTTTACTCACGCTCAGGATCGGCTCTGGCAGATGGAGCTTAACCGGCGGGTGGGCGCAGGGCGGCTGGCTGAAATCCTGGGAGAACAAGCCCTACCGGCCGACATCTTCTTGCGGCGTCTGGAGCTCAAGAGGGCTGCCCAAAACGATCTCAAGGCTCTGACAGAAGAAGAGAGGGCGCATCTCGAAGCCTATTGCGCCGGGGTCAACGCCGGGATCCAATCGCTCGAGTCCCTGCCCGCGGAGTTTGGGCTGCTGCGGATCAACCTGGAATCCTGGAGGCCCATCGATACCCTGGCCTGGGTTCAGGTGATGTCAATGGATCTCTGCAGCAACTGGGAACAGGAGCTTTTGCGAGCCCGGCTGCTGGAAGAGATCGGGGCCGAAGGTGCGGAGCTTCTCCACCTCTTTCCCAAGAAGGCGGCTCAAACGGTCCCACCCAATTCCCTGGGGGAAGAGGCCCTCGAGGGTCTCTGGCAGCTCTACGAAGAAGCCCGGGAGTATCTACCCAACGGTGGCCTTCCGGGCGGTAGCAACGCCTGGGTGGCCGCCGGTTGGCGAACCGAAACCGGCAATCCTCTGTTGGCCAACGATCCTCACCTGATTGGGCGGGTACCCTCTATCTGGTACGAAAGCCGGCTGATCTGCCAGGAGATGGATGTGCAGGGGGCCTGTTTCCCCGGCGTGCCGTTCGTGGTCATCGGGGCCAACTCCAAGGTGGCCTGGGGTATCACCAACTCCTACGCCGACACCCAGGACCTCTTCATCGAGAAACTTGACGGTGCGGTCTACCAGACCGAGGACGGGCCGCAGCCACTGGAGACGTTCGAGGAACGGATCGCGGTGCGCGACCAGGCGCCCTACGTGGAAAAGATCCAGCGTACCCGGCACGGACCTTTGCTCTTTAAAGACCAGGACGTGGGCCTGGCTCTCCGATGGAAAAACTATGACGAGTCCCACCCTCTACGATCCTTGAAGCAGATGAACAGCGCGACAAGCGCGAGCGAGTTCAAAGAGGCGCTCAGAGATTGGCAGGCTCCCTCCAGCAATTTTGTCTACGCCGACATCGAAGGAAACATCGGTTATCTCATGGCCGGGCAGGTTCCGATTCGAAAGAAGGGCACCGGACTGGTTCCGTCGCCCGGGTGGAGCGGCGAGTACGATTGGATAGGAACCATTCCTTTCGAAGAGTTGCCACAGGTCGACAACCCCAAATGCGGCTACCTGGTGACCGCCAACAATCCGGTGGTGGACCGGAGCTTTCCGCACCACATCAGTTGGGACTGGATGAACCCTGTGCGGGCCCAGCGGATCGAAGAGCTTCTGTTGTCTCGGGAGAAGCTGGACTTGGATTTCTTTCGAGAGATGCAGATGGACGTGCACTGCCAGACCGGACTGCGCTTTGCCCGGGTCTGTGAGAAGATGGAGTTCGAGGACCAGTACGCCCGCAAAGCCCAGGCTTTTTTGGCTGCCTGGGATGGCAACGGCGAGCCTGAAAGCGGCGAGATGGCGCTTTACCAGATGACCATGCTGTCGACGCTGGTCAACTTCCTCACTCATATCCTGGGCGAGCAGTTGTGCTTTCAGTTTCTGGGCCAATCGAGCAACCCGGTCAGCGTGATGGCCGGGCACACCGGCCGCTACACCCTGTGGTTGATTCAGCTCCTGGAAGACCCGGAACATCAGGAGAAGCTGGCCGGGGTGTGGCCCGACGCTCCTTCCCTGGAGAGTATCATCGAGACGGTGTTGAGCGAGGGATATCAACTCTTGCGGAAGCTGTACGGGCCCCAGCCGGAGCTCTGGCAATGGGGCTTCTTGCACCGCCTGCAGTTCAAGCACCCCCTGGGAGTGAACCGGGCCCTGGACAAGCTGTTCAACGGTCCTACGGTCGGGGCCGGAGGAGATACGGATACGGTCTTTCAAACCGCCGTCAGCCCCCACGCCCCCTATGCAGCCGAGTCCTGGTGCCCCTCCTTCCGGCTCATCGTGGAACTGGCGCCCGAGATCGATTATCACTCAGTTTTACCGACCGGTCAGTCGGGCCACCCCTCAAGTCGAAACTACATGGATCAATTTTTACTCTGGAGCGAAGGTCAAACAAGAAAACCCGGCCAGGATCGCCGGGTTCTGAAGCTTACACCGAGGTAGCTTTCCTCTTACCGCACGCTGGTTTTGTGTCCGGTAGCCTTTTGGTGAGCTTGAGCAGCCTTCACGGCGTCCGCTCGGTTTTGAAAAGTAGCATTCAGATCGCCCTTCGAGCAGACCGCCTTGAAAACGGTGCCTCGCGCTACCTCCAACACTTCCATCTGGTGCACGTGCTGCTGCTGAGTGGAATGTTGGTGGTGGTGATAAACCGGCTGCTCCACGACGGGCGCGGAACTGAGCGTACCGAGAAACATTATAGCTGCAAATAGACCCTTCATAATCAGCCTCCTTGGAAAGTATATCTCACGGCAGTTGGAGTGTCATGACCGTTTCTGACAAACTGTCTTTTCAGGGATGGCTGAAAGGGCCTTCCTGTCAGAGGAAAAGCGTAGAGTGTCTGTGCGCCTATTTCTTTTCCGCCTGTTCCAAGATAAAGCCGGCCACGCTGGAGAGCAGATCCCGAGGCATCATTCTGGCCGCCGCTCCCATGGCGATCTTGTTGAAGCGCCCCGGGATGGTGGAACCCTTTTTGCCCAGGCTATTGAGGGAGTCTGAGACGACTTCTCTGGCCGTCACCATCTGCAATGGGTTCTTGGACTGGTCGTAGGCCTGGCTAGCCTCGCCTTCCACCGGGCCGGGATTGGTCACGACCACATCCACCCCGGCGGGCTTTAGCTCTTGATAGAGAGACTCACTAAAGTTTCGCAGGAAGCCTTTGGTAGCCGAGTAGGCACTCTGACCGGGAACACCGTGTAAAGCGGCACCTGAGCCCACGTTGACCACTCCACCTTTGCCTCGTTGGGCCATCTTGTTGCCGAAATGATGGGTCAACTGCAAGGGTACGGTGGCGTTGAGGGTGATGCCCTGAATGTCTCGCTCCAGGTCGTTTTCCAGAAAGGAGCCGAACTGCCAGGTGCCAGCGTTGTTGACCAGCATCCCCACTTCGATATCGGAGGTCTCTCTCTTGAGCGACTCGATATCGGCAGCGTTGGTGAGGTCGGCCGCTACCACCCGAGCCTTCACTCCGGTCTTGGCCTCGATTTCAGCAGCTTGCGCCTTGAGCTTCTCTTCATTGCGGGCTACCAAGACTACGTTCAAGCCTTTCTCTGCGAGCACCTCGGAGTACTGGCTGCCGATCCCGCCGGAAGCTCCGGTGACCACCGCCCAGGGTCCATATTTCTGGACAAACTCCGGGTCGCGCTTGGAACTCAGGAGCTCGCTCGCCGTGGGGATGAGAGCTGCGCCGGGGAGGTGAACCTTGTGTTCAAACTCCTTCTCGGAGGGCGGAAGGGCAGGGAGTTGGTCCACCTCTTCCACCTCAAAACTCACGGTGGCTTTGGAATTGGGGTCCAGGTTCTTGGGGTTGAAGAGGTTGTTGTAAAAGGCTTCGACTTTGTCGAGATCACCGTTAAAGAGGTCTACGCTTTGTTCAAACGAGTTGGAGCCTTCGGGATCACCTTTGCGGCGATAGGCCCATTCAACCCGAGAGGTGGGGACCAGTCCGGCCAACTTGCTTATCGTGGTTTCGGTCATGCTGAGCATCTTGCCGTCCACGATCTCGGCGGTGAAGCTATCGACCGAGGTCATCGGTACGTATTTCAGCAGGCCCAGGTTGGCCGCTTTGCGCGAGTGCTCTCGCACCACGTCGGCGTACTGTCGGTCGTTGATTGAGCCGTAGCCCTCATCGATCCAGTGCTCCCACAGCTTGTAAAACTCTCCCATGTTGGCTTTGATGGTCATCTTGCCCTGAATTTTCTTGTTGACCTTATTCATGGGAGCTTGATACGGGTCGAAGAGCTCCTCGGCTTGCAGCCTGCCTTCGACTTCCTTTGGTTTGTCGGTCACTTCTTCGGCCCGGGTTTTGAGTTTACGAACGAAGTTGAGGCCAAACTTGCCGGTTGCGGCCAGATCACGAATCGGGTTGAGGATGGCCATTCCTACATTCCAGAGCCCACCCAACGCAGCTTGCAGACCGCTCGACTCGGCCGTTTTGCTCAAGGATTGAGCGCTCACCTCCGGAGCCTTCGGTGCCGACGATAGTTCTACCGAATCGGCTGGTTTGGCTTGCTCGGCTGGTTTACTCGGGGTGTAGTTTTTGGCAATTTTATGATTTGAGAGCTTGTGGGCTATGGTTTGTGATGAGATGTTCATTTTTGTAATCCTCTGTGTGTGTAACCATAATCTCACAGGGTCCTGAAAACTTTTTGAAAATTGGTGAATCGATCTTTTAAGGCAGTTGGAGGGTCATGACCGTTTCTGACGAGATCGGCCGGGAGACCGCCTCTCCTCGGGAGTCTAGACCGGCGTGCAGGCGCTCTCGGAGTTCGCGAGCCAGCTTACCAGCCTCCTTGACTTCCAGGGACCAGATGTATTCGGTCTCTTCGGTGAAGGCTGAGAGGGTCTTTCCGTCGGGGGAGAAGTGGAGTTTCCGAACCTCGCCCGGGCAAACGAACGGCGGAGTCGTGGGATACCCCGAGTCCACCTCCCAGAGACGGATCACCGCGTTGGAAGAACTCTCCTGGGAGACTGAAGCAAGAATCTCCCCGGAAGGGTGAAAGGTGACGACCCGGGCCGGGCCGTTTAGGAGTAGCGGTCTAGAAGCTTCAAGTCCGCTCTGGGTCTCCCACAATCGAACCGTGCGGTCCTCCGATGCCGTGGCGGTCAAACCACGGCCTTCATGGCTGTCGAAGGCGTTGATCCTTACGTTTTTTCCATGAGAAAGCTGTACGCCGTTGTCGAGCACCACACCGTTGGGCCAGGCTCGCTCGGCCTGGACGGCTGCCTGGGTGGGGCGACTGGTGGGCAGAAAGTAGTTCCAGGCCCTGACCGCACCGGGATAAACCGCGGTATTTTGCCGGGCGCTTCCCGAGCCGCTGTACACGGTGGACTCCCCCCGAAACTCGACCTTTTCCACCGGACCGTCGTGGGACCAGGGGCCGGCCACCTGGACCCCGGTGGTCAGATCCCAGACTTCCACGGTGCCGTTTGCCTCCACATCCGACCACAAGCTCTCAACCTCTCCGGTTCCTACCGCCAGCAGTCGATGGGTGTCGTCGAGGGCCAGACTGGTCACCGGCCTGCGATGAAGAAAGACGTGCTCAGCCTGCTCGCTGGTCAGGTCCCAGAGGGTGGCGGTGCCATCCTGACAACCGGAGACCAACTGCCGGTCGGAGACCAGGACCATGGTGTTGACCCGAGAGTCGTGGTCTAGATGGTGCACGCGTTCACCGGTTTGGACGCTCCACACGGAGAGAGTGTGGTCGTTGGAGGCGGACATGAGCTGCGCTCCATCAGCCGAAAACTTCAGTTCGTTGATCTCGGCTCCGTGGGATAAGACGAACGGCAACTTCTCTCCGCTGTCCATGCGCCAGAGGCCTATGGTGTTGGGAGCGGTCAGGGTGGCCAGGATCGGTTGGGAAGGATGGGTAGCCAGGACCTGGCGCACCTCCAGGTTCGGTTGAAAGTTTTTAAGTGGTTTCTCCGCACCGCTCTCCAGGTCCCACACTTTCACCTCAGCCTGAACGTCGGCGGTGGCCAGGAGCTTTCCTTGATCGCAAAAGGCCAGGGCCGTGATACTGGGCTCGAACTCGGTGGTCCGGTGATCAAACTCTTTTTTCAACACCTGAGTTTTCATATCCAGGGTGCGGGCTTTGCCATCCCAGGAGGCGGTGGCCAGCGTTCGACCATCGGGGCTGAGCAGCAATCCACTCACGTGGGCGGGGTGCAGAAATGAAGCCACCTTTTTCCCCTCCGAGGCGTCCCAGAAGGCCACCTCGCCATCGGCCGAAGCGGTGATGAGAGCGCCTTCGGTGGTGAGAACGAAATCCGTCACCCGATCTTGATGGGGATACAGTCGAGAAAGACTGCGAAACTGCAAGCGCTGCAAGAGCGAGCGGGAGGGGCGGTAACGCAGAGCCTCCAGCCAGTTGAGATAGGCCTCCTCCAGGCGTCCGCTCTCGTGGGCGTGAATGCCGTTGGTCAGGAGGGTATAAAAACGATTTTCGTTGCGGTTGGCCCAGGCGGCGCCCAGAGCCAGGACCACCAGCAGCAAGAGCCCCAAGGCCAGTTGCACCCCCCGGCGCCGCAGGGCCATCCCCACCAGATAGCGAGCGGTCCAGGGTTTGCGGCACAAGAGCGGCTCGTTACGCCGACGCCGTTGCATATCGGTGAGCACCGCATCCAGGCTGGAGGTGCGAGCCTCCGAGTCCAGGGCCAGGCAACCCTCCACGATGGCCCCCAACTGGGCATCCACCTGTGGGTTGAGACGGCACACCGGCTCCAGCGGATTGCTTCGGATGGCCTCCAGGTACTGCTCCAGATCAGGGTTCTGGAGCCCGGCCATTCTCGGGATCTTGCCGGTCAATAGCCAGTAGGCGGTGGCTCCGAAGCCGTAGACGTCCCAGGAGACCGAGGGGCTGCTTCGGGTCTTTTCCTCGCCCTGCTCGGGGGCCATAAACCCGATGGTGCCCAGGGCCACCCCGTGACCGACCCGGCGGGCTTGCCCCAGGTCGGCGATGCGGACGTCGCCGCCGCTGCTCAAGAGTACGTTGGAAGGTTTGAGGTCGCAGTGAATGACACCCTTGGAGTGAACGAAGGTCAGCGCCTCGGCCAGTTGCCACATCCACTTCTCTACCCGCTTCACCTCCGGAGCGGCCTCTTCCATCACTTGTTCCAGGGAGCCGCCTTCAGCCAGCGGCATGACGATGTAGGGAGGGTTGTGATCCAACTGTGCATCCAGAATGGTGAGGGTGTGAGGGTGCTCCTCGATCACCCGCAGAAACTCCAGTTCCCTCCGAAAGTAGTCCCAATTCAGGCTTTCGCCTTGATCCACGATCTTCAGGGCCACCAGTTGGCCGGTTTGCTCGCGTTCGGCCTTCCAGACTGCTCCGAAGGTCCCTCGCCCGATCTCGCGGATCAGTTTGTAGCCCGGGATCTCGAGGACGGTCAGATGTTCAGAAGCCCGCCGCAGGTTCTCCCGGCTGTCCAGGGAGACGCCGATGGTATCGGCCGGCACCTGGCGCTTCATCCCCAGGGGCCTTTCAAGAGGCAGCTATCTCCCCTGATCCGGGTGCACCAATCCTCCAAGACAGAGTGCAGTTCCCAACGACCAGGAAGAGGCCAGACGCCACTTCGCATGCCTTCGTCGAGTCGGTCCACCACCTTGCCCCAGGGCAAGCCCAGGATAGGATTGAAGTAGCGGTTCAGCTGTTTGTCGGAAAGACCCAACTCCAGGATCAAGGAACTGCTGGAGAGCTGGACCTCTCCTTTGATACGGTTTTCATACCAGGCCACCAGACCCAGACAAGCGTGGAAAAAGCGGGTCAGCTTCTGCCCGTGGATATCCCGCCCACGAATGATGCTGGACTCCTCGGGCTCCTGGCCCTGGACCAGGATCGACTCCACCCAATCCACCGCGTCGCCCAAGTAGTCGCCCAACACCAACAAACTTTCAAGCCACTCCAGAGCCGCTCGGGTGCATCGTTCGTTCCACTGGTCGTTGCTCAAAAGATCGGCGAACAGCGAGCGGATATCCACCGTATCAAGCTCTCCGTCGAAACGCCGCCAGGTGAGCCCCGGGCCCTGCTCCAGGGCGGCCGTGTCCTCCCGCTGCAGCCCATCGATCAACTGCAGGTAGCTCTGGCTTTCGATGACGATGGCTTGCAGGTCGGCCACCTCTTTGAGCCGCTCCCGGTACATCTGTAGAGCCGGGCCCCAGGCGGTGGCCGGGTTTTGTTTGATGGTCTTGCTCAGCTCCTCTCCGCACACGGTGGAGAGTTCTCGGGCTCGCTTTCCCTTGATGATCCCCGTCTGGCCCGGCGGGACGGTGGAGTCGCGCATGGCCAGCAAAAAGCCCATGAAGGTCTGGGCGTAGGCGTCTTTATGAAAGGCCGAGGCGTCCATGCTGTAGACCGAGAAGCCGAACGGATGGAAGCGATCCCGACCGAACAGGCGGGAGACGAAGATCGCTCCGTGCATGAGGCCTCGGGGATCGTAGCCGCGCAGCTCCGGAGTCATGGGGGCGTACTTGTTGTCGTGCTCAAAGCGACAGTCCACCAGGACCAGATCCGGCTCTTCAGCCGGAAACAGGTTGTCGCACCAGAGACGCAGATGTTGAGCCCAGGTGCCCAGGGACGGATCGCTATGGCTTTCGTCGTAGGGTACCTTCTGCAACTCCAAAAATCGGGTTTCCAATTCGGTGACGGGATCGTCATCGATCAACATGAGACGTAGTTTACGAGCCAACGGTATTTCTCCAGTCTTGCAATAGCTGTCCGTAACGGTAGGACCAGCGATGGGCCACCAGGACCACGTGTTCCACTGAGGTCTTGCCGATCACTTCCTCGGGGTGGGTGCCGACCAGCCCACCGAGTAAACTTTGTTCCAGAGCCCGGATCCTCTCCAGGCTGCGAGAGCGAGGAATGGAGCCATCGGGGGCGGTCACCACCGGCTGCAGGATCCGTAAAGAGAGCGACCCCTCGCCCAGTTCGATCTGCAGGCGCACGACTTTCTCCGAAGCGGGCAACTCGCTCAGGTCCTCCCGATCCTCCCGTCCTGTTCCCCGGGCAGCCGGATACTTCCGCACGTTGCTCAACACCTCGAGCAGACCGACGGTGAGGGCCAGGGTCTTGTCGAAGATACCGGGCACGTCGTCTAGGGGAGGCAAGGTTCGAAGCCCGGACATCTTAGGCACCTCCTCCTCATCCACCGTCCAGGGAAAAAAGGTTGGTTCGGGGGTCGAGTAATAGGCGTAGGAGATGAGGGAAAGCAAACAATCCTTCAAGGCCTGGGGGCTAGCTTCAGGCTGCTTGACCCAACTCGTTAGGAGCTCCTTGTGGGCTTTTTCACCTCGTTTTTTGTGCAGGGAAATGGCCTGGGAGATCCCCCACACCGGCAGCAGATGGCCGAGCACTTCCTTGACTTCGGGCGCCGTTGTGGGCTCGGCCCAGAGCTGCAGCGCGCCGGAGGTTTTGAAGAGAGTGCCGATATGATGCCCGAAGACTCCCAGCAGATTGGAGTACTCGCTGCCCTGCTGGATGACGATGTGATGGCCCACCATCTCGCACACCAGATCGACCAGGGTGGCGCGCTCCTCCAAGGCTTCTCGATCGGGTGTTCCAGTGCCCGAAGCGGCGATGGCGTAAAGAGTCTCCAAACCGGAAACAGGAGTCACGATGAGCCAGGGACTGGCGCTGTTCAAGGTGAGGTCGGGGGCCTGCTCCACCTCGATCTCCTCAGAGATGGAGGTCAGGGTGTTTCCGGTGCGAGCGCACTCGATCAAGATCTCAGGAGAGATGTGGAGCTGGGCTCCCGGCGGATCCAGATCGATCACTCGATACAGTCCGGAGTCGCCGTGAAGCTGCAAGAAAGCCACCGCCTTTAGCTCCGGAAGGATGGTCCTCAGGACCGGAAAGGCGACCTGCCAGGCCGGGGTGCCGGTCTCTCGCCGCAGCGCCCCCAGCAATTCCAGGACCGCTGAAAAGCAGTCCTCCAGTCGGCGTAGCCGGGCCTTTTCTCGGGCCTTGTGGGCCAGGGTGAAGTGGGTGGCCCCGGAAGAGCCGCGGCCCAGGACCACCCCGAACTGGGTCTTTCCGGTGAAGAAGACCTGGCCTGGTTTGAGGGTGAACGTGTCACACTGCTCGCCTTTGAAAAACAGAGGATTGCGCCCCCGTTCGGCTCGGCTGATCTGCACCGCGTCAGGCTCCACATTCAAATGAAAGTGTTGCCTGGAGAGATGCCGGTCACCCGGCACGGCGATGCCGTGGGAGACCTCATCGCCGGGCTCTCGACCCACCACGTATTCGGCGGTCTGCAGAGGAAATTCGCGGCGGTTTCCGTCGGGGTCGACCGCTATCAGAGTAAAGGCGCTCACTCCCCCAGGGTTCTGCGCAGGTGCTTGGGGACCCTATCTAAACAGGGCTCCTGCCGCGGACACCCGAAGCGACCGGCCTATGAGTACCACAAATGCCCTTTCCGATACCTACGCCGCCACCCTGGAACGGAGCGCGGCGATTGAAGAAAAATTGAAAGAGAACCCGAAGCAGTTTCGTGTCCTGACCGGCGATCGTCCCACCGGGGCCCTCCACGTCGGCCATCTTTTCGGTTCCTTGAACAACCGCGTGCGACTGCAAAAGCTGGGGGTCCCGATCTACATCGTCATCGCCGACTACCAGGTCCTGACCGATCGCGACAATTTCAAGGAGATCGCCCAGAACATCCGGGAGTTGACCCTGGACTATCTGGCCGCCGGTTTGGATCCCGAGCAGTGCGTCATCTTTCCCCACAGCCACATCCCCGAACTGAATCAGTTGCTGCTTCCGTTTCTCACGCTGGTGACCATGGCCGAACTGGACCGCAACCCCACCATCAAGGAAGAGATTCAGGCGGCGGGGCTTAAAAATATTAACGCCGGAATGTACACCTACCCGGTTCACCAGGCCGCAGACATTCTCTTTTGTAAGGCCAACCTGGTACCAGTGGGCAAGGATCAGATCCCTCACTTAGAGATGAGCAGGTTGATCAGCCGCCGTTTCAACGAACGCTTTGCCAAGAAGAAGAGAGTCTTCCCCGAGCCTCACCCGCTGCTCAGCGAGGCCCCCGTTATTCTCGGGCTGGACGGGGGGCAGAAAATGAGCAAAAGCCGCAACAACGCGATCATGCTGGGGGCCACCGCCGATGAAACCGCCAGGCTGATCAAGAAGGCCAAAACCGACTCCGAGAGGCAGATCACCTACGACCCGATCAACCGCCCGGAAGTGGCCAACCTGCTCTTGATAACCAGCCTCTGCAGCGGTCGCGATCCGGCCGAGATCGCCTCTGAGATCGGAAACGAAGGGGCGGGCCGCCTGAAAGCCACCGTGACCGAGGCCCTCAATGAGTACCTCAAGGACCTGCGGGCCAAACGGACCGAACTGGCCAAGGACGAGACCCTGGTTCGGCGAGTCTTGAACGCCGGGGTAGAGAAAGCCCGCGCCGTGGCCATCGAGACCCTGGACGAGGTTCGTCAGGTCATGAATATGACGTTTTAGAACGTATTCCAAAAGGAGTTTGGGTGCTAAATCGGGGTTACCCGATTCTTTGGAGAGGAAAGTGATCTGGGAGCCCACATCCTGGTCGCGGGTGATCAGCCAGCCGTGGTTGGCACCGTTGAGCAGGTCTTGAGTCACATCGAAGATCACTTCTCCGCTCTGATGGTTCTTGATGTTGACCGTGGGGGCGGTGGAGGGGGCGGCGTAGCTCGCACCTCCGTTCCAGTTTACCGCGGAGTCCGCCTGGCTGTTGACGATGTTGCCGTCGATGGGGCTGAATGAGCAGGCTTGCCGGTTACCTTCTTCAGGTGCAAACGAGGGTTGGCGCCTTCGTTTTGGTGGGGGTTGCGGATGATGAGGGTGGAATCAGAGTTGGCGGGGAGGGTGAGGTCTTGGGTCGCGGAGCTTACGAAAAAATTACGGTTTATGGACGTGAGGCCGGGAGTTATAGTCAAATCTGGTGTACGGCAGGTGAAATAAAGTAGCGCCTCCCACTGGTTGTTAACGATCAAACCAACAACCGAAAGGGAAACGCTATGAAACAGAATACCGTGATCCAACTC
>JBAYRN010000080.1:0-26385 GCA_041676625.1 Vulcanimicrobiota bacterium | reverse complement strand
GGAGAGGCCTTCACGATGAGGTTTGAGCCATCCAATACCTGGGGGGCCTTCTCGGTGATCTGGCCGGTGGAGTCGGGGAGAAATCTCACCCCCTCCATCGCATACTCCGGCGGCAGTGCGATCACGAATTCCCCTGCTCTCCGGCTTACCAGAATGCTATTATCTACCGGCGGTATGGCCTGAAAAGCATGCTCCACGGTGCTGCTTTCGGCAGAGGGGAGTTCCTGTTCGGCGATGCTGACAACTTGGACCAACTCCGCCTCCCCGGGCACACACATGACCTCGCACTCCAGCCAGCTCAAATGAACCTTCAGTTCCACCTCTTCACCCGGTTTGGCGTTGTCCGGGACTCGCAGGGTGACCGGCAGCAAGACTTCTCCTTCATAGGCGTAGCTGACGCCTCCACCGGTATCGAGAAAGGCCGGCACCGGCCAGGCTAAAGCTGAGGCCTCCCACCCCGGGGGGAGATCCCACTCGGCTTCGGTGGGCAGTCCGACCTCCCCGGCGTACCTCCAGTAGGTGTGCCAGTGCTCGTCCATGGTCAGACGAAAGGCCACCTGCAGCTCACTTCCTGGAGAGACCGCAGAACGGCTCAGAAGCAACTCGGCTTGGGTGTGGGGGTCGTCGAAAAGTTGGGCGGATCCGCCGCTGCCAAGTAAAAGCGTCAGGACCAGTCCCACGGCCAGGGTGAGTTTTCTCATATACGTTCTAATCCTCGAAGACCGGAAACAGTTCCCCCTGGGGAGCCCTGGATTTCCATTCCACTTCTAAAAAGATCAAGGCGCGGCTGTTCGATTCGCTCTTATTCCTGGCCCGCTGCAATTCTCCGGCGATGGCTTGCGCTTTCTCTTTCCAGAGCGACCAGGAATAGCTGGAGTGAAGGGCGCGCTGGGCTTGCAGCAGTGGGTCCAGGGAGTCGCCCGGGCCGGGAGGGTGACCGGAAAGGGTTCGAAACCACTGGCACCAGAGGTCGAGGTCGTCGGCTTCCACCTGATCCCGAGCGGCTTCTTCCCGGGCTCGCTCTACCTCCGGGCCCAGCCACTCTTCCTTCGGCACCCGACTGAGCATCACGTTGAGCCAGAAGTTGCACTCTCCCCGGCGGCCCTGGTCGAAGGCGCGTCGGGCTGCCTTGCTGCCATAATAGAAAACCTCTCGGGTATCACCGGCTTGCAGGAAGTGATGGGCGACTCGGGTGGGATCCGCGTGGCCCCGGGCATAGTAGGCGGCAGCCAATCGATGGGTCCGTTGCTTACGCCGGGGGTGGATGCTTTTCAGGAGGGCCTGTCTGAATTTGGAGTGTTTCCAGCGATAAGAGATCTCCTCGCCACTGGCTCCCACCTCCAGCAACCCTTTGCTCACGCCTTCTCCCAGGGCTTCGTCGATCTCCGTCACGCTGCGATAGGTGATGGCCTTCAGGGTGTCCCACCGAAAGGGATTTCCCAGCACCGCAGAGGTCTCCAGGACGGTGCGCCCCAGTACGCTCAAGTCTCCAAGTTTCCAGATCAGCGTCTCTTCCAGAGTCGGTCGCTCGGTGGGAGGGGTGGAGGCCCAGCCCAGTTCCACCCCTTCCGCGAGATAGCCGTTGTCCTGCAGGAAGCCTACCAGCAGGGTGGCGTGCAGGGCATTTCCCGCACTGACTTTGTAGACCCAGGACGAGAGAACCGCGGCCGGTGCCATCCAGCACTTTTCTTCGATCAGATTGGCGATGGCTCGCTTGTCCAGCGGTTGCAGGCGCAGTGACTCTCCAATGCGCTCTACAAACTCTTTCATTCTGGTGGACTGAAAGGCCGACTCTTCATCGACCAAGAGGAGCATCAACGCTACTTCTCCCACGACCGTCTCCAGCTCTTTCAGGAATTCCACCAGAGTGTCGTCGGCCTGCTGGATGTCTCGGATCACCAAAAGGATCGGTTCCTCACTGGCGATCGCCAGCAAACTCTCCACCACTGGACGCTCGGAAGCGGCGATCTCCGGCCACTCCTGGGCCAACTCTCCCATGACGCTCTGGAGATGGAGCCCGCTCTCAGGGGTCGGTTCCACCACGATCGCCTTCACACTTCGCTCGCTAGCCTGGTCGATCAACCACTCCTGGCATCGAGTCTTTCCTACACCCAGAGGACCGTGAAGCCGGATCAGGCATCCGGTTCGCTCCTCGCCGTAGAGCTGCTCCAGATGCTCTGAAAGAAATTTCATTTCCGGCTCGCGACCGGCCGGGGGAAGGGTCCGCTGCTCGGCTGAGAGGTCCTGGCTTTGCTTGGTGTGACTCTGCAGCCAGGTCAAGGCTTCCTGATGATCGGCAAACCTCTGCTGGGGGTTTGGATTTAGGCAGCGGTCCAGGAAACGATCGGCCCACAGGGGTACCTGGTCGGCCAGGGCGGAGGGTGCAAAAGGAGCGTCCCTCAACTGGTTGAGCAAGGCCGTGAGGAGTCGCTCGGGCGTGCGTGCTCTTTCCTCTGTTGCGGTGGACCCGAAGTAAGGATGGTGGCCGGTGAGGGCGTGGTAGAGAACCAGGCCCAGGGAGTAGAGATCGGAAGAAGAATCGGCGCGCTCCCCCGCCAGTTGCTCGGGGGAGCAGTAGACCGGCTGCCCGCTCTGGGCCTTTTCCGCGAAATGATCTTCCAGCCGTCCGGTAGCGGCCAGATCCAGGAGCAGCGGCTCATCCTGTTCGGTGACCACCAGGTTGGTCGGCTTGAGGGAGCCGTGAATGCGCCCGTCCATGCGGTGCAGACGGCCCAGGGCCTTGATGGTTCGAACCAGCACCAGGAGCAGCCGATCTTCCTTTCGACCGATCTTCTCCAACCAGCGAAAAAGCGGCTCAGACTTGAGGAGAGGCAGCACCTGAAGGGGAACCCCATCGTGCTCGATCAACAACTGCGGTACGATCCAACTGCGATCCTTGAATCTCATGGCTTCTAAAAGATCCCGGCGATAGCGTGTGGCAAAACCTTCGTTTTGGCGGAACTTGGGCCGGGGGATCTTGAGGCAGACCCGGACGCCGTCGAACGTATCGAAGGCGGCGTAAGCTCGATGCACGGGCCCCGATCCCAGGAATCCTTCCAAGCGGTACCGGTCGTCGATGAGCGCCCCGAGTTGATCGAGACTGTTGGACGATTGGGTCATGCCTGGGCCTTCACCTCTCGTCCTCGGGCTCCTACATGGTCTGAATCTGGTTGAAGACAGGCACGAAAGTGCAGAGGATCACTCCCCCGATGGCGATACCGAGCACCCCGATCAGGAGAGGCTCGAGGAGTGAGAGGGCCGTCTCTAGAGTTCGCTCGACTTGGTCGGTGCAGTAGTCGGCGGCTTTGGCCATGCTTTTTTCCAGGGCCCCGGCGGTCTCCCCGGCGGCGATCATGGCTACCACGTCTGCTGGAAAAAGAGCGCTCATTTCAAAGCTTTCGGTGATGGTTATTCCGTTTCGGATCTCTTTTTTGGACTGCTTCAGCGCCTCTCGAAAGACTTCGGTGGAGACCAGATCGGAGCACAACTCCAGCGCTCGGTCCAAAGTCAGCCCGGCCTTGAGCAGCAAGCTGAGTTGAGTGGTGACGGTGTTGCTCTCCAGTCGGGCTAACAGCTTGCCCAGAACCGGTACGTGCAGGAGGTAGGATTCCAGCATGAGTCTCCAGGAGGGCGTTCGATAAGTCTTCCAGCAGAGCCCACCGAAGGCAACCACTAAAAGCAGACAAGCCGGTAAGAAAGCCGGATGACGAAAGGTGGTCGTTAAAAAACCGAACAGGGGGATGGCTTCCGGGTCGAACCCCGGCACCGAAGCCATGACCCGACTCATAACGTGTCCGAGTATCAGGAGTCCCAGGCACATCACCAGCATCACGATAGCGGGATAAGTGAGTTTACTGATCAGGACTTTCTTGAGTCTCACCGATTTCTCTTCAGCGTCGGACAACGAAGACAGCACCCTGGCCAGCCCACCGCTGTGCTCACCCACCTTCACAGAACTTACAATGAGCCGGCTAAACAGTCTGGAACGCTCCAGGCTTTTGGAGAGTAGCCGGCCCTTTTCCAGGTCTCGAGGGATCTCCCGTAAGCGGGCTTGCAACTCGGTGGAGTGCTCGGGGTTCTCGGCTAAAAGTTCGGTGGCCTTATGAAGCGGGATGCCGGCTTCGAACATGGCGTACAGCTGGCGCAGATAGAGGGCGCGTTGCAGAGGCGGTAAGGAGACTCCCCAGAATCCGCTACGACCCTCCACCTTTTCGGCCTCCAAGGGCCTGGGGGGAGGTTTAGTGGGGTGGGTGACAACGGTCGGGAGAACGGCGGCAGGTTTGCAGGGTTTGGCGCGGTTCTCGATGGGGGAGGGGCGATTATTCCCATTGGCAGACGGCTTGACTTCTAGAACGAACAGTCCCATCTTGCCCAGTTGTCGGGTCGCGTCAGCCGGATTTTTGGCCTCTAAACTACCCTTGGCGATTGCTCCCGAGCGATCGCTTGCGGTGTATTCGAATGACGGCACCTGAAAGCCCTCCCCCGATACCCTTCGACACTATGGGTGGACAGGGCCTGCTCGGGGGTCGCTTCAGAGCCAGCGGAGGATGAGCCCACCGTAGTTGACCACGAAGGGCGCAAAGACCAGGCTGATGATGGCCATGAGTTTGATCAAGATGTTGAGGGCAGGTCCGGAGGTGTCCTTGAAGGGGTCGCCCACGGTATCGCCGACCACGGCAGCCTTGTGCGTCTCCGAGCCTTTTCCGCCATATTCGCCGGTTTCCACGTACTTTTTGGCGTTGTCCCAGGCGCCCCCGGAGTTGGCCATGGAGATGGCGAAGACCACCGCGGTGACCAGAGTCCCGATCAGCACCCCGGCCAGCATCTCGCGGCCAAACAACCAGCCCACCAGGATGGGAGTGCACACGACCATCAAACCGGGCCGCATCATCTCACGCAGAGAAGAAGCGGTGGCGATGTCTACACAACGGGCGTAGTCGGCTTTTCCGGTACCGTCCAGAAGTCCGGGGATGTTGCGGAACTGATCCCGCACCTCCATGATCATGTCCAGAGCCGCCAGGCCGACCGAGCGCATGGTCATGGCCGAGAAAGCACAGGTGATGGCCCCACCGGTCAAAAGACCGGCCATAACCCAGGGATCGAGGAGATTGATGGACGTCAATCCAACCTGGGTCACGTAGGCGGAAAACAAAGCCAGAGCGGTCAGGGCCGCTGAACCGATGGCAAAGCCTTTACCAACCGCGGCGGTGGTGTTGCCGGCGGCATCCAGGATATCGGTACGCTGGCGAATTTCCGGCCCCATGTGAGACATTTCGGCCAGCCCACCGGCGTTATCGGCCACCGGTCCGTAGGCGTCGATGGTCAGGGCCACTGCGATGGTGCCCAGCATCCCGATGGCAGCCAGGGCGATCCCGTACATACCGGCCATTGAGACTGAGATGATCAAAGTGATACCGAGGATGATGGAGGGAAGGACCGCGCTGTTGTATCCCAGGGCCAGTCCGTAGATGATATTGGTGGCGCTTCCGGTGGTGGAAGCCTTGGCGACCTCTTGGGTCGGCTTGTAGGCGTGAGAGGTATAAAATTCGGTGATTCCACCGATCAAGAGACCCGAGACGAGTCCGGCCGCGAAGCTGGCGAAAACGCCCATGCTGGTGAAAGAGGAGGAGACTCCGAACAACTCCATTTCAAAACTGGCGGGCAGCATCGCTTTGGTCACGAAGTAACCACCGACCCCCATCAGAACGGTGGCCAACAGCAACATCCGCTTGAGGGCCCCTTGCACCTGGGGCTCGGTTTCGGCTTTGAAGGCCAGGATGCCGATAAGACTGGCCGGAATTCCCACACAGCTGATGGCCAGAGGGTAGAGCAAGGCCGCAGGGTTGTCGTGGAAAGCCACGGCGCCGGCACCCAGGACCATGGCAGCACACGTGCTTTCAGCCACCGATCCGAAAAGGTCGGCTCCCATACCGGCTACGTCCCCCACGTTGTCCCCCACATTGTCGGCGATCACCGCCGGGTTGCGGGGGTCGTCTTCGGGGATCCCGGCTTCAACTTTGCCCACCAGGTCAGCACCAACGTCGGCCGCTTTGGTGTAAATGCCGCCTCCCACGCGGGCGAAAAGGGCTACCGAAGAGCCTCCGAGACCAAAGCCGGATAGGACTTCCATGATGCTGTGAACTTCAGCCTCCGGCATAATCCATTGAAGGAATAGATAACAGAAGATCATGCCCAGGATGGCCAGTCCGCTGAGTCCGAAACCCATGACCGCCCCGGAATTGATGGCGGTGGAAAAACCTCGCGCCAGGGACTCGCGAGCCGACACGGCGGTACGCACGTTGCCGGCAGTGGCGGTGATCATGCCGATGTAGCCGGCCAGAATGGAGGTGGCGGCACCCCCGACGAAGGCCAGGGCGGTGTAGATACCTTCGTGAGCCTTGGTACCCTCCACGTCGATCAGGAGTCCTAGAACCACTGCGAATAGAACGATAAAGATGGTCATCACTCGATACTCGCGGAATAAGAAGGCCATGGCTCCCACTCGGATCGCGGAAGCGATCTCCTCCAGGCGGCCTGCCTCTTCTGGTGAACTCGCCAGTTCGGAAACCGAGATCTTATTGACCCGTTGGGAAAAAACCCAGGCGGCAAGAAGAGAGAAGACTCCCATTCCGATGATCAATGCGGGTATATTCACAGTAAACTCCAAAGACTTGTTTGCCTGACCCAAAAGCTAAGCTGAGAGGCAGTGCATAGTGCGACGATAATACGGATCTCCCTGCCCAAATTCAAGCTAATCGGATCTCGATTTACACGGCGAGGTGATTTGAAATGAGGTAGGCACTCACGGCCATCCCCAGGGTAACCGCCATATTCACTGAGACGATCACCAATAAAACCCGAGTGACCCGGTTCTTCCAGAAGAGACGAACCCCCAGGGGCTCTTCTTGCAGTTGCTCAAAATCGGAAACATCGGGTTTTCGCAGGGTGGCTTCCGCCAGACCCGCGATCCAACCGCTGGCGATCATGGGGTGGGCAGCCCCAAAGGGACTGGCTATGACGGCAGAGACGATGGTCAAGGGATGGGAAAGTGAGACCAGGGCCCCCAACCCACCCGCCACCGCGGTGACCCAGACGAAGTCCCAGACCATTTTCCCACCCACGGCGCTTCCCCCGACGACGAAACCATAAATGATGGCCGCCAGAAACAGAAGGGGCAGGATCCAGGCCAGGACCTTCCCCCAAACGGAAGGGGGAGGGATCTGCTCGAGGGGGGCTATATCGATTTCTTCTTTGAGATAGTTGCCGATGCCCGCCACGTGACCGGCTCCTACCACGGCCACCACTCTGTTTCCAGGGGCGTTCTTGATCTTGCTGGCCAGATAGCGATCCCGTTCGTCGATCAAGCTTTCACGAACCTGGGGAAGGGCCTGGGCAAACTCTTTCATGGCTTCTTCCAAGACGTCGGCTGACTTCAGGCGTTCGATCTCGTCTTCTTCCAGGTCCGTGGATTCATTGAAGAAGATTTCGAAGAGCAGCGACCAGAGCAGTTTCAAACCGCCCCAGAATCCAAGGTTTGACCAGGTTCGACGAAGGGTGATGGAGACTTCGCGATCGGCCAGGACCGTTTCCGCTCCGAGTTCGTTGGCCACTTCGACCGCGCGCAGCATCTCGGCGCCGGGTTGGACTCCCAGTTTCTGCCCGATCTTTTTTTGAAAGCTGCTGAGGATCAACTGAGCTACCAAAAGGGAGATCTTTCCTTCTCGGATGACCTTGACGATGTCGGTCTTTTTCCACTCCTCGGGATGGCGCATGGCGTGATGGCGAGGGCCGCAGAGTTCCACCGCCACCGAGTCAGGACGCAGCTCCCGCAGCATGGTTTCAACCAACTCCGTGCTCTTGGCGGAGACGTGGGCGGTCCCGATGACATAGATCTTTCGTTCGCCCAGTTCGAAGAGGTGAACGTCATCGGGAAGTATTTCGTCGTGACTTGTCATCGATGCACGATCGTAAACCATTCGCTCGAACCTGTAAACCCCAATTTATGACACTTCCTAATGCCCACCGTGTTCGCTTCTCGGCTCTTTGCTCTGGGGGGTGAAAGAGAGTAGAAAAAATAGTACTGCCAGCACTATGTAGGCGGTGCAAAACTCATAGGGAATACGGGCCGCTGCGGCCTCCAGTTCCCAGGGTTTGTACATCCTGCCCGTGGGGTCTACCGAGTGGATGATTCCGAAATAGGTCAGTCCTGCCAGAATGAGAAGGTAAGCTGCAGAGGCTTTGAGTCTACGGTCGATCAACTCGGCGATGAACGCTCCCCATAGCATGGCCGTCAAGATAAAACCGTTGCCCAAGGCCACCACCAGAACCGTCTCGGGCAGATGACCGGAGGACGCTCCTGCGGCCAGGACCTTGCTGTAGGCGTCCGGTACCAGCAGGCCTACCTTGTCGTACTGGATCTGTACCAGGCGAGAGACCGTGGGGATGTAGGCCATGGCCACCGCAGGGGCGTGGGCTTTAGGGCAGGCCTGGAAGGCCTGAGCCATGATATCGAGGGCCACAAAAACCAGGATGGGGGCCAGCACGGATTGGGGGATGACCTGGAGAATCAGGGGCAGGATCCCGCACATCCCGCCGATCCCCACGAAGAGACCCGCCATCAGCGTATACCCGGCCCGGCTCCCCATCGCTTTATAGGCCGGTTGCCCGATGTAAGGAGTGGACTGGGCAACCCCGCCACAGACCCCGGCCAGCAGGGTGGCGAAAGCCTCCACCAACAGGATATCCCGGGTGTTGTAGTCGTCGCCCCCAACCCGGGCGCTCTCGGTCACGTTGATCCCGCCCACCACGGTCAGGATGGCGAAGGGAAAGGCGATGGGGAGATACTGCAGGGCCACTCCCATCTGTTCCATGAAGCCCAGGTTGGGCAGGGGTAGACCGTACTTCAGGGAGTCGATCTGGGGTGCCTCGAAGTGGCCGATGCCGGCCAATCCCAATCCGTAATAAACCACCGTACCGGCGACCACCGCGGCGGCCACTCCGGGCACCTTCCCGGGTAGGCCTATACCCGCTACCAGGGTGTAAAGGATGAGTCCCAGGGCAATCATGCCCACCACCGGACGGCTGAGGATCTCCAGCATCGGCAGAAAACCGATGAGGGCAAGACCGATGCCGGCCAGGGAGCCCAGAAGCCCCGCCTGAGGAACCAGGCGGGTGGTCAGGTTTCCGGTGAAGGAGAAGACAAACTTGATGATCCCGATCAGCACCATGGTGGCCATCCCTACGTACCAGGCCTGGATCGCAGCTTGCTCCACATCCATGGTTTCTCTAAAGGTGACGAAGGCCGGCCCCAGCACGGTGAAGGCTATCCCGATGGTGGAGGGTGTATCCAGGCCCAGCGGCATGGCCGTGACGTCTCGACCGGTTTTCTTGGCCAACTTAAAGGCCATCCAGGTATAGACCAGGTCGCCGAACATCACGCCCAGAGCGGTTCCCGGGATCATCTTGGTGAAGATCAGGTCGCTGGGAAAGCCGAAAACGCCCACCAGGACCACGGCCAGAAACCCCATGACGCTGACGTTGTCGACCATCAGGCCAAAGAAGCCGTTGATGTCTCCGGCCGTAAACCACCGATAGGGGCGATCGGGCTGAGATGAATTGCCGGAAGCACTTTGGGACATGGGATACTCCAGTTCGAATTGGGGTTTTCGGCGCTTTGACGAGATTTCCACGAACACCTTCGGTTGAAATTTATCGAGGAAATTCAAGGGCTCAAGCGAACCGGCGATAATGCATAATGAAAACGAAACCCGGCAGCCCCCCTCCAGGGTAATTCTGCTAACCGCCCTAGGACTCTTTCTGGTAGGCTCTTTACTGGTGTCACTGGCGGCAATGGTAGGATCCATCCCGGCTTTCGTGTCGTTGTTTGGGCGCGCTCTTATCGTGCTCGGTCTGGTGGGCTATGCGTTTTTGAAGCGCTCCCTGACGACCTGGATTTTGACCTGCATGGTCCTGGGCATCGTCATCGGAGTCACCTTCCCGGACCAGGCTGTCAAGCTTCAGGTTTTATCCAAGATATTCCTCAAGCTGGTGAAGACCATCATCGGTCCGCTCCTTTTTTCCACCCTGGTCGTGGGGATCGCGGGTCACTCCGATTTGAAATCGGTCGGTCGGATGGGTCTCAAGTCCATCATCTATTTCGAGGTGGTCACCACACTGGCGCTCCTATTCGGACTGGCCGCCATCAACTTCTCCCAGGCTGGAGTGGGCGTGGAGCCTCCGGCGGTGATGGAGGAGTCCGACATAAAGGGGCAGGCTCAAACCCTGGATGAGGTGATTCTGCATATTTTCCCCGAGAACATCGCCATGTCCGTGGCTGATGGAGAGGTCCTGCAGATAGTCGTCTTCAGCGTGCTTTTTGCCATCGGCTTGGCTATGGTTCCGGAAAAACAGAAGAAGCCCATGCTGGTGATTGTGGAGTCTTTGGCGGAGGTGATGTTTAAATTTACCCACATCATCATGCTCTATGCACCGATCGGGGTAGGGGCTGCTATGGCCTACACGGTGGGGCACATGGGAGTGGGGATCCTGGTCAACCTGTTCAAGCTGTTGGCCACCTTGTATCTGGCCCTCACCGGGTTTATTCTCTTCGTCCTCTTACCGATCGCTTTGCTTTCCGGAATTCCGATCTTGCGTTTTCTGAAGGCCATCGCCGAACCGGTTTCTATCGCTTTTGCCACCACTTCGTCTGAAGCGGCCCTTCCACGCGCGATGGAAGAAATGGAGAATATGGGGTGTCCCCGTTCGGTGGTGGCTTTCGTCATGCCGACCGGTTACAGCTTCAATCTCGACGGTACGACCCTCTATCTCTCGCTGGCCTCGGTTTTCGTGGCTCAGGCGGCGGGTATACCGCTGAGCTTCGGGCAGCAGGTCTTTATGGTGTTCACGCTCATGATCACCAGTAAGGGGGTGGCCGGTGTGCCACGGGCCTCGCTGGTGATCCTGTTGGGTACAGCCGCTTCATTTGGTCTGCCCACCTGGCCCATCATGGCGATCCTGGGGATCGACGAACTCATGGACATGGCTCGCACCTCGGTCAACGTCATGGGGAACTGTTTAGCCAGCCTGGTTATCGGTCGTTGGGAAGGGCTCTATGATCCTAAAGCACCGTTGACCATTCGAAGCGATGAACCTAAGCTGCGGGTCCACGAAGACTTTGGGGCTGTCGAGTAGCTGCAGAATCGTGGTTTTGTGACAGCACCGGTAAAGACTTCAAAACGCCTGCCCCTCTATCTGCAGGTGCTCATAGCCATGGTTCTGGGCTGCCTGGTAGGGGTGATTTTTAAAGACGGAAGCATCATCGCCGGGATCCATACTAAAGACCTGGGGGTAATCGGAATGCTGGTCATCCGGTTGCTCAAAACGCTGGCTGCCCCTTTGATCTTATTCGCAATCCTGGACGCCTTCGTGAAGACCCACATTCAGGGTCGGGACGGGGTTCGCCTGATCAGCATCTGCATGGTCAACCTGAGCGTGGCCTTTTTGATCGGTTTGACCATCCTGAACGTGTTCAAGCCCGGCCACTCCTGGCGGGACCACATGGAGACGCTGAAACTGGAGGTGGGAGCGGGTGAGCTTCGCCAACCCGGTGAGGAGATCTCGCTTAGCCCTATCGAGAACCTCACGCGCTATGTCCCTTCCAGTTTGGTCGAGCCGTTTCTCAGCAACAACGTGGCCACGATCGTGTTGTGCGGGCTCATGGGAGGGGCTGCCTTACGGGCGGTGAGGCGCAAACAAGAGAGCGAAGGAACGCTCAGCATCGACACCGTGGAGCGGTTCGTGGAGAGCACGCTGGATGTGCTCATGCTCATGCTCGAGTGGGTGACTCGCATGGTACCGCTGGCGGTTTTTGGTCTGGTGGCCCAGGTGGTGGGTTCAACGGGGCTTCACGTGTTTCAGATCCTGGGGGTCTATCTGGTCACCATCCTGGCGGGGCTGAGCATTCACGCCTTGCTATACTACCCGGCGGTGGCCTACTTCTACGGCGGCAAGAGCCCCCAGGTCTACCTGGGAGGGGGCGCCGATGCGGTCTTTACGGGTCTGTCCTGCAACAGTTCGCTGGCCACGGTACCGGTGACCCTTCAGTGCCTGCGAGACAACATGGGGGTGAGCGACAAGTCGGCGCGCCTGGCTGCCTGCGTGGGAACCAACCTGAACAACGACGGGATCACTCTGTACGAGGCCATGACGGCCCTCTTCCTGGCCCAGGCGGTGGGCTGGGACCTGGGGCTGCAGGCTCAGATCGGTATCCTCCTGGCGTCCTTGATGGCAAGCGTTGGGATCGCCGGGATCCCTGAAGCAGGGCTCATCGTGCTTCCTCTGGTTCTCACCTCGGCGGGCTTGCCGGAGGCACTCGTGGCCACGCTGATCCCCTTGATCCTTCCGGTGGAGTGGCTGATCGCCCGCTGCCGTTCCGGGGTCAACGTCTTGAGCGATATGGTGGTGGCGATCGCCCTGGACGCCACCGGTTCGAAAGGACAGGAAGAAGAGCACTAGTGGGGGAGAGGTGGGACGCCATCGTGATCGGTTCTGGCTTCGGGGGGAGCGTGAGCGCCTTGCGCCTGGCCGAGAAGGGCTACCGGGTGCTGGTGTTGGAAAAGGGCCGCCGCTTCGAAGCGGAAGACTTCCCCCGAACCAATCGAGAGCTTCGTCGCTGGCTATGGATACCCGGTCTGGGCTGCCACGGACCCTTTGCCATGACCTTTCTACCTCACCTCACGGCGCTCTCCGGGGTGGGGGTGGGTGGCGGCTCGTTGGTCTACGCAAACACTTTGCCGGTGCCTTCAGAGGGCTACTTCCAAAACCGGAGCTGGTCTCACCTGGCCGACTGGAAGACCGAACTTGAACCCCACTACAAGACCGCTCAGAAGATGCTGGGGGCCCGCTTGAACCAACTCCCGGCCGACGCCGACCACGCTTTGCTTGGGGTGGCCCGGACGCTGGGCCGGGAAGCGGACTACGCCATGAATCCGGTGGGCGTCTATTTCGGGGAAAGGGGAGTGACCGTGGAGGATCCCTTTTTCAACGGCAGAGGCCCCACCCGTACCGGCTGCATCGGCTGCGGCGGTTGTATGCTGGGTTGTCGATACAACGCCAAGAACAGTCTGGACAAGAACTACCTATACCTGGCCGAAGGTCTGGGGGCCACCATCAAGGCAGAAACTGAAGTCGACTGGATCCAGCCGCTGGAGTCAGGCTTTAGGGTGGTGGCAGGCCGGCAGGAGTTTGTCGCTGATCGGGTTTTTCTCAGTGGGGGAGTCCTGGGTACCGTTCCTCTTCTTTTGAAGTTGCGGGAGAGTGCGGAGGGCCTGCCGAGGCTAAGCCCCCAGTTGGGAAACTTTGTCCGCACCAACTCCGAATCGCTGATCGGGGTGGTTTCCAATCGGGAGGATCTGGATTTCTCCCAGGGAGTTGCCATCGGTTCCATTCTGCAGACCGACGAGCATTCCCATATCGAACCCTGCCGCTATCCCCCCGGGTCAGATTTCTTTCGTTTTTTGGCCGCGCCCCACGTGCCCGGAGAGACCACCTGGTTGCGCCTCGCCCAGGTGGCGCGGATCCTTTTCACCCGACCCCTGGCTTTCTTGCGCACGGTTTTCAAGACCGAGCACGCCCGAAGGACCACCACCCTGCTCTACATGCGCACCCTGGACAGCCATCTGCGCCTGAAGCTGGGTCGTTCGGTCATGAGCGGCTTTCGAAGGGGCCTGACCTCCGAACTCTCGGACGGTCCCGCGCCCGCCAACTTCATCCCTGAAGCCACCGAGTTGGCCCGGGCCTACTGCAAGGAAGTGGACGGCTTCGCCCAGAGCCTGGTCACCGAAACCCTCTTCGGGATCCCCACCACCGCTCACATTCTAGGAGGCTGCTGCATGGGGGCAAACGAGCAGGAGGGGGTCATAGACCCGGACCATCAAGTCCACGGTTATCCGGGGCTCTACGTGGTGGACGGAGCCGCTGTCTCCGCCAACCCCGGGGTTAATCCGTCCCTGACCATCACCGCCCTGGCCGAGCGGGCTCTCTCTAAGCTTAGATAAGCAGTCCGGCCACGGTGGCGGTCAGGCAGGAGGCCAGGGCTCCGGCCAGCATGGCGCGGGGGCCCAGGATTCCCAACTCTCCCCGGCGCTCGGGAGCGATCCCGCCGATGCAGCCGATGTTGATGGCGATGGAGCTGAAGTTGGCAAACCCACACAGGGCAAAGGTGGCGATGGTGGTGGCTTTGGGAGTCAGGGTGATCGCCCCCAGTTGTCCCTTGATGATGTTGGAGAGCTCGGAGTAAGCCACGAACTCGTTGAGCACGATCTTCTGTCCGATCAGGGAACCCACCGTCCGCACGTCTTCCATGGGCACGCCCATCAAGAAGGTGAGGGGCGAGAAGAGGTAGCCCAGGATCAGTTGCATGGAGAGAGGCTCTCCTTCACCGGTCGGGATCAGGCCGAGGACCCCGTTGATGAGAGCGATGAGGGCGATGAAGGCGATCAAGAGGGCCCCCACGATGAAGGCCAGATGCATACCGTCGAGGGCACCCTTTGCCGCGGCCTCGACCACCGAAGATTCGGTCTTTTCTACCTCCATCTTGACTTCGCCCTGGGTCTTCGGCTCTTCAGTCTCGGGGACCATGATCTTGGCCAGTACCAGCCCCGCCGGGGCGCCCATGATGGAGGCTGCCAGTAGGTGGGGTGCCCATTCATCACCCAGCATGCCGATGTAGGCTGCCATGACCGAACCGGCGATGGTGGCCATTCCGCCCGTCATGATCGCCATGAGTTCGGATTTGGTCATTTCCGGGATGTACGGCTTGATCAAGAGCGGGGCCTCGGACTGCCCCACGAAGACCGTGCCCACGGCCGAGAGACTCTCCGCCCCGGAGGTCCCCAGGGTTTTGACCATGAGCTTTGCCACCATACTCACCACGAACTGCATGATCCCCAGATAGTAAGCGATGTTCATCAGCGCCCCTACAAAGATGATGGCGGGTAAAACCTTGAAAGCGAAGATGAAGCCAAAGGTGTCGAGATCGGTGACCAGACTACCGAAAACAAAGGCCGCGCCATCGTCGGAGTAGTGGAGAATCTTGGAGACGATATCTCCCAGTGCCTTGAAGATACCCTGCCCCACAGGGGTCTTCAGGATGAAGAGCGCCAAGCCAAACTGAATTCCCAGTCCCCAGGCGACCAGTTTTGGCTTGATGGCCTTACGGTCTGTAGACATCGCATAAGCGATCCCCAGAATGGCCAATATCCCTAGAATGCCGACAAAGCGCATAAAAAACCCCTCAGGTCAAAACGTTTGGCCGACAATTCGCAAGACAGGCCGAATGCCCTTGCGTACGCTTTGGGCTGTTACTCTTCGGGCTCTTCGGATTTGGTCTCGAGGGGCTGGTTTCGGGAGAAGAACGGATAGACCAGCACTCCGGTCACCACCAGAAAGAGAGCCTGGGCGCTCTGCACGGGAGCCTGCACCAGGGTGTTGGCGGTAAGGCCGATCGCGGCCAGGATGAACAGGATCGGCACCCAGGGGTAACCCACCGAGCGATAGGGGCGCTCGGCATCCGGCATGAGGTAGCGCAGGCGGATCACAGCGCCCGCCCCCAGGGCGTAGAAGATCCAGAAAACGAAGACCACGTTGTCGGTCAGGGTGGAAAACTTGCCCCACCAGAACAGCAGACAGATGGCCCAGGTGCTCTGGATGATCAGGGCGATGTAGGGGGTCTTAAATTTGGGATGGACCGCTCCAACCTGAGGAAAGAACTTGCCTTCCTTGGCCATGGCGTAGTAGACCCGCGGAGCTGATAGGATCGAACTGTTGAGTGCGCCTGCCATAGAGATGAAGGTAAGGAAACTCATGGCCAGTGTGCCCGGGCTTCCCATCAGTCTCTTGGCCACTTCCACCGCCACCGAGGGAGAATTTTGAACCGTTTCCATGGGAAGCACCAGATGGTAGGCGGCGTTGGTCAGGAGATAAACCCCCACCACGAAGGCGATACCGTAGCCGATGGCCCGGGGAAGGTTTCGCTCCGGACTTTTGAGCTCACCGGTCATAAAACCTAGATTGACCCAGCCGTCGTAGGCCCACAACGCCTTGGAGACGCAGAGCCCGAAGGCTCCCAGCAGGCTCAAACCTAAGAGGTCAGTAGTCTGAGGCTGAAAATTATCGGTGGTCGCCCCCCCTAAAAAGAGCGCACCCCCCACCAACATCAAGATACCGAGTACCTTGACCAGGGTTAGGAAGTTCTGGGTGTTGGCCCCGGCTTTGAGACTCACGATGTTGACCGTGGTAAGAAAGACGATCAGAATAATACCGAGCCATAAGGAGTAGGGCTCAATCCCTGGCGCCAGGACCCCCAGAACCTGGATAGAGCCGGCCGCCAGGCCCGCGATAGAGCCGGTCTGTAGCACCGCCAGCAGAGACCAGCCAAACAGAAACCCTACAAACGGATTGTAGGCCCGAGTCAGATAGACGTAGAGTCCGCCCGCTTCCGGAATCATGGCGCCCAATTCGGCCAGCACCAGGGCTCCACCGAGGGTCAAGAGTCCGGCCAGCAACCACGCCCCCAGAATCAAAAAGGGCCGGGGCAGGACCTGGGCGATTTCGGTGGCCTTTAGAAAGATACCGGAGCCGATCATGCTGCCCACCACGATGCCCACCGCGTCGGTCAGGGTGAGGTTTCGGCGCAGCTTATCGGCGCTCATAGGAGCTAGCCTCCCACTTTCGGAAGGTAGGGTTGGGGAATTAGGGCTTCTTCTTCGGTACTTGCGATCTGTCGACTGAGCCCTTCCACTGCGTCGGACAGGAGCGGATAAACCGATTCTTCAGGAATCACGTTGGGAATGACTCCCAGGTTGCGCAGCACCTCGGTGGGGGCTTCCGGCAGCCCGGACAGGATCACCGCCACATTTCGTCTCTTCATTCGATTGACAAACTCTTGCAACGCAAAGGCGCCGGTCTGATCGATCACCAGTACCCGGGACATCCGGATGATGATGCCTCGAAGCTCCGGCGAGTCGTCGTCAAAGGCCTCAACAAAGGCCTCACTGGTTCCAAAGAAGATCGCGCCCTCGGCCTGGATGACTTGCACCCGGTCGGCTAAGGCCTGGGACTCCGGGGTCTCACTCAAGACCATGGGAGTGAGGGTGCCGCTACGGGTCAGTTCGCGGTCGCTGAGGTTTTGGAGAAACAGCAGGGTGGCCAGCATAAAGCCGAACTGCACAGCGGTGATCAGGTCCACCAGTACGGTCACGGTGAGCACCAGGATCAAGACGATTTGGTCGGGCCGGGGAGATTTGGGAACCAGTCTCATGGCCTCGTAATCGATGATTCCGAAACCTACCGTGACCAGGATACCGGCCAGTACGGAAAGAGGGATCAGGGCCGCGTAGTCGGCCAGGAACAGCAAAATGATGAGGAGCACGAGGGCGTGGATCACTCCCGACAAGCCGGTGCGGCCACCCACCCGGATGTTGAGCAGGGTCCGCATAGTGGCTCCGGCCCCGGGCAGTCCACCGAAAACCCCGCAGAGGGCGTTGCCCATGCCCTGACCGACCAGTTCCTTGTCGCTGTCGTGGCGAGTGTTGGTGATCTGGTCGACCACCACCGAACCGAGCAGACTGTCCAGGGCGCCCAGGATGGAGAGGGTGATGGCGGCCACGAAGACCTGAGGGAGGTACTCGATGGGGGGCACCATCAAAGAGAAACTCGGAAGCCCGGTGGGGAGCGTTCCGATCTTTTCGACCTGGAGCCCCATCCACTCGGAGATGGTGGTGGCAACCAACAGGGCGACCAGGGCCGCCGGGATGCCTTTCGAAATCCGGGGTAGCAAATAGACCAGAACCACGGTGAGCAAACCCAGCCCTAAAGCGTGGGAGTTTGCATTGGCGACGGCCACCGGCAGACCCAGTAAGGACTGCAAAGCTCCCGGCTCGGGATCAACCCCGAACATCGGCTGGATCTGGAGCATGACGATGATCACCCCGATCCCGGTCAGGAATCCTGAAATCACCGGTCTGGGGATGTAGCGGACATAGTGACCGAGGCGTAACACTCCGAAAGTGATTTGCAGCAGTCCGCTGAGCAGAACCACCACGAAGATCAGCTCCGGGTGGGGTGAAGTGGCGATGAACCCGGCTGCCACCACGGTTTGTGGGCCGGTCGGGCCACTGACCTGGGGCTTGGTTCCTCCAAAAATTGCGGCAATGAAACCCAGAATGATCGATCCGTAGAGTCCGGCCTTGGCCCCATCCTCCAATCCGGAAGAGACGCCGAAAGCCAGGGCCAACGGTAGAGCCACGACACCGATTGTGAGACCTCCGAAAAGATCCCCTTTCCAGTATTTCAGCTCTGGTTTGAAGGGAGAAAATAGTGCGAGCAATAGGGCACCTTTCTGGTTTCGATTAGGCATTATCGCCGTTTGCGTCCGCCCTTCCGACCTTTTTTAGGAAATTTCCTGCTAAAAAGATGACGAACTTACTCGGCGAATATGAAGGATCAATGAGGGCTTACGGTATCTGTTGGGGGGGGGCGTAGGGGAGGGTGTACGTCAAAATCCAGGTCAGGAAAAAGACCAGCGGGGTATGAAACAGCAACTGAAGGATCGAGAACCCGGCAAGCTCCCGGGTCCGGATCGACAAGATCCCCATGAGAGGCAACATCCAGAAGGGATTCAGAAGATTGGGAAGGGCTTCTGCTGCGTTGTAGATCTGGACCGTCCAGCCAAGATTGATCTCGTGGGCGTTGGCCGCTGCCATGACGTAAGGGGCTTCGATGATCCATTTACCTCCCCCCGAGGGCACCAGCATGCCGAGAAAGGCTGAATAGCCGGCCACCAAAAGCGGAAAGGTGGTGGGAGTGGAGAGCTTCACGCACAGGGCTCCCAGGAAGTGACCGATGGAAGTCTTGGAGATCATGCCGAAGATCATGGCGTAGAAAGGAAACTGGATCAAAACACCCGAGGTGGCCGGCACGCTGGCTGAGACCGCTTTGCCGAACGAGCGGGGACAGCCGTGGAGGAGCAGACCCAGCAGAATGAAGATCAGGTTGAAGGTGTTTAAGTCCAGGGCCGCCACCGCGTCGAGAAACGACTTCCCTCCGAAGCGGCTCCACAGATACGGTAGAGAGATAAGGACCACCGCCAGCGGCAGAATCCGTGAATAGTCGAGCCACTCTCCGGGGGTCTGCCGGGGCTCCAGGGTGACCTCCAGGGGCTTATAGCTGATCCCCAGGTCCGATTGGGATTTCGACTGGTCGTCTCCCGGGCAAGACCAATAGGCGATGGCGATGGAAACCAGGATCAAAATGACGCAACAAAGGATGGACTGCCATAAAAAGATGGTTTTGGTCAGGGGTATGACCCCGGTGACCTCCATCAATTCCGGGGGGATCGAGGAGGGAGTTGCCTGCAGCAGCGCCGCTGAGGAGGAGAGGCCGAAGGCCCAGACCGAGCCCAGTCCCAGGTAGGCGGCGGCGCTGATCGCTCGGTAATCGACCCGGGGCAGGAGCCTGCAGATCTCTCGAACCAGCAAGCCGGTGAAGATCAGCGAGAGGCCCCAGGAGAGCAAAGAAGTCAGCATGGAGACGGCGGCCACGAAGGCCACCGCTCCCCGGGAGGTTTTAGGTACCGTGGCCAGGTGCTGAATAAAACGCAGCATAACAGGTGAACTGGCCACCACGAACCCCCCGATGATGACCATAGCCATCTGCATGGTAAACGGTACCAGATCCCAGAAACTGGCTCCCGCGGCGTGCGTCAGTTCGGCGGCTGGTTCGCCCAGGGCCAGGCCTCCCAGGAAGGTGACCACCACCCCCACCAGGGCGAATACAAAAGCGTCGGGGAACCATCGTTCGGCCATTTCCGCGAGCCAGAGACCGATTCGAATCAGGGGGTTTTTCGTGACCATGGCAGGGCTGTTCAGCGTAGTGTTGCCCGGACCCTGGGTCAGGACCCACGAAGGAGGGGAGTGGTCATTGCAAGAAGGCGTGGCCTTGCTCGTTACGACTCTACTGCCACGTCTCCGGATTTTTTCTCTGCTGCTGTCGCTCCTTTTGCTGGCAGGGATGCTAGGCACCTGGGCTCAGGAACAGGATCAAAGGATCCGGATCGTTTCAAGCTTACCCCTGACCGGTAGTTCTAGGGTGCAGTCCGAGACCATGGTCATGGGGATCAAGATGGCCTTGGAAGAGGCCAACTACCGGGCCGGTCCTTTTACCATCGAGTATAGCTCCTGGGATGACGCCAGCGCTCAGGCCGGAACCTGGGACCCGGCCAAGGAGAAGGAGAACGCCAGTCGAGCTTCCGCCGATCCCGATGTCATGGTGTACATCGGCACTTACAACAGCGGGGCTGCCAAAATCTCCATCCCCATCGTGAATCAGGCCGATCTGGTCATGGTGAGCCCGGCCAACACCTACTCCGGCTTGACCAAAGCCGGCCTGGGGGAGCGGGGGGAGCCCGACATCTACTACCCCAACGGTATTCGGAGTTACTGTCGGGTGGTGCCCGCCGATGACCTGCAAGGGCTGGCGGGGGCCTGGTGGGCCAAAGAATTGGGCGCCTCCAAGGTCTACATTTTAGACGACAAGGAACTCTACGGTCGAGGTCTGGCCCGGGTCTTTGAAGCTGCCGCCCGGCAGCTCGACCTGGAGATCGTGGGGCAGGAGGGCATCGACTATAAAGCTCAAGACTTCCGGGCTGTGGTCAACAAGGTTCGGGCCTCTGGAGCGGAGCTGGTGTACTTCGGCGGGATCACCCAGAACGGAGCGGGCAAGCTGGTCAAAGACCTCCGGGGCGGGGGCTACGAAGGCTATTTTATGTCGCCTGACGGCACCAAGGAAGAAGCCTTCCTGCGCTCGGCCGGTCCGGCGTCGGAGGGTTGTTTGGTGACCCTGGGCGGGCTGCCCCCCGAACAGATGGGGGAGAAGGCCCAGCAGTGGTATCGAAACTACCGGGAAAAGTACGGTAGCGAGCCGGAGGCTTACGCGATCTACTCCTATGAAGCCACCAAGGTGGCCCTGGCCGGGATCGCCAAAGCCGGAGTCAAGGATCGAAAGAAGATCCGGCAAGCCATCATGGAGACCCGGGATTATGAGGGGCTCCTGGGTACCTGGAGTTTCGACGAGCAGGGAGACACCACCCTGACATCCATGTCGGGGTACGAAGTCAAGAACGGTGAATTCGTTTTTCGAAAGGCCCTGGAGCCCGAACTCGACGGACCCCTGGAGCTCTCGGATTCGTCCGCATCGACGACTTCGAGCGCTTCCTCCATGGGGCTCTTCGCCGGCATCGTCCAGCAACTCCTCAACGGCCTCTCCAACGGCGCCCTGATCGCCGTGATCGCGCTGGGGTACACCCTGGTCTACGGGATCGTGGAGCTGATCAACTTCGCCCACGGGGAAGTCTTTATGATGGGCGCCATGGCGGCCCTCACCGGAGTGGTCTGGTTGGGGCTCGGTGGGGTCGCTCCCACCTTCGTGGCGGTGCTGTGGATGGCCATGATTCTGGTCATTTCCATGCTTTTTGCGGGTCTGATCAACCGGACCATCGACCGAGTGGCTTATCGCCGTTTGCGCGGCTCGTCGCGGCTGGTCCCTCTCACCACCGCCATCGGGATGTCGTTCATCCTTATGAATTTTGGGGGCTACTGGAAAGGTTGGGCTCCTCTTAACTTCCCCAGCCTCCTGGGCCCCTACAACATCAACCTGTTGGGCGCGGACTCCACGGTGAGCTTCAAGCTCGGCCAGTTGATCGTGATCCTGGTAATCGTGCCGCTTCTGGCCGGTCTTTACTACTTCATCCACTCCACCCGCCTGGGCAAAGCCATGCGAGCCACCGCCCAGAACCCGGACGCTGCCCAGTTGATGGGGATCGATGTCGACCGCACCATCTCCATGGCGTTTCTCATCGGAGGCATGCTGGCCGGTGCGGCCGGTTTTCTTTACGGGTTTTACAATCAGGAGGTCAAGTTCGACCTGGGCTTTCGACTGGGCCTCAACGCCTTCACCGCGGCCGTTTTAGGCGGTATCGGCAATGTACAAGGAGCCGTGCTGGGCGGCATCATCATCGGCATGGTGGAGGTCTTTACTGCCTTTTATCTGTCCCAGGCCCTGTCGCCTGCCATGGTCTTCGCGGTGCTCATCGTGGTGATCACCATCCGCCCCTCGGGCCTTTTGGGAGAGAGCGGAGCGGAAAAAGTATGAGCGCGCGATGGGGAGCGCTCGCTCTATTCTCTCTTCTCTACCCCTTCCTCGACCAGGCCCTGGGGTTTCACATCATGGGCCCGTTGTGCCAGATCCTGATCTTCTTGATGCTAGCCCAGGGGCTGAACCTGGTGGTGGGCTTTGCCGGGTTGCTTCATCTGGGCTACGCCGCATTTTTCGCGGTGGGCGCTTTCTGCATGGCGTACCTCACTTCGCTGCAGAGCCCCTTTGCCGATACCTTCAGTTGGGGCTTCTGGCCGGCTCTGATAGCCTCCAGTCTCTTCACGGCTCTGGTGGGGGCGCTGTTGGCGTTGCCGCTGCTTCGCCTGCGGGGAGACTACCTGGCCATCGTGACCATGGGCTTCGGTCTTATGCTCGATCCCATCTTGCGAAATTTCGACGACCACACCAAGGCGATCACAGGCATGTCGGCGGTCGCTGCACCCAGCTTTGGCAGTTTCGTGCTGAGCAATCAGAATATGACCGGCTGGTACTACCTGCTGCTTTTCTGCCTGTTTTTGTGTCTGGCTCTCTGCTATCGGGTGCGCCACTCGCGCCTGGGTCGAGAGCTTCGAGCCCAGCGCGAAGACCCCGTGGCAGCCGCCGCCTGCGGCATCTCGGTGGCTGGGGCCAAGCTGCAGGTTCTGGTTTTGGGAGCCCTGGTTGCGGGATTCGCCGGGGCCCTTTACGCCTCTTACATCTACACCTTGAACTTCGCCTTTCCCCTGGACTTCTACGGCTCCATTATGATCCTGGCGATGGTGATTTTGGGTGGCATCGGGAGCATCCCCGGGGCGCTGCTGGGCGGTTTCGCGCTGGGATTTCTCAACCTCGTTCTGACCCCGAACCTGATCGATTGGGTCAATGCTCACGTGCGCCCTTCGTTGATGGCCCAACTGCAGGATCAACCGTCGTTGCTCATGCTTTTGGAGCCGTTTCTGGACCTTTCCAAAGCCCAATACCTGATTTTCGGGGGTACTCTGGTCGCCATGATGCTGCTGCGTCCCCAGGGGATCTTGCCGGAGCAAAGGGTGCGTTTCCCCGAGCGCCCCGAGGATGTTCCGGTGCCTCCTCTTGAAAAAGCTCCGGACGGCGAAGTGATCTGTGAGACCCAGGGGTTGACCCGCCGATTTGGAGGGTTGGTGGCGGTCAATAGTATCGATTATCAGGTCAAGAGCGGGGTCATCGCCTCCTTGATCGGCCCCAACGGAGCCGGGAAAACCACTTTTTTTAACCTGCTGGTGGGCGTCTATCCACCTTCCGAGGGGAGCGTGACTTTCCTGGGCCAGAGCCTTCTGGGGCAGGGTGGAACTCATTGCATCACCCGTCTGGGGATGACCCGCACCTTCCAAAACATTCGACTCTTCTCGCACCTTTCGGTCCTGGAGAACGTCTTGCTGGGCATGCCCCAGGCCGGCCGCCGCTCGACCTTCGCCGAACTCTTTTTGGGAGGGCGGATGGAGGAGGAACTGGCTCAGGCCTACGAGTGCTTGGATTTCGTGGGTCTGAGCAAGGAAGCTCACGGGCAAGCCCGCAGCCTTCCCTACGGACACCAGCGTCTGTTGGAGATAGCGAGGGCCCTGGCCGGGCGCCCCCGCCTGCTGCTGTTGGATGAACCCGCCGCCGGGATGAACCCCAGCGAAACCCGCGCCCTCACGGATTTGATCCGCAAGATTCGCGACCGGGGAGTCACGGTGCTCCTGATCGAGCACGACATCCGCCTGGTGATGGAGGTTTCGGAGATCGTCACTGTCTTCGACCACGGAGAAAAGATCGCCGAGGGGCAACCCGCTGAAGTGGCCCGCGACCCGAAGGTGATCGAGGCCTACCTCGGAGCACCTTCCGAAGAGGGGGACCCGGAATGAGCCAGCCGCTTTTAGAAGTGAAGGGCATCGACTGTTTTTACGGCAATATCCAGGCTCTGCACGGGGTGTCGTTGACTTTAAATCAGGGGGAAGTGCTTACTCTGCTGGGGGCAAACGGCGCCGGAAAGACCACCATCTTGCGGGCCATCACCGGTCTGGTGCGGCCCCGCAACGGGGAGATCCTGTTTGCCGGTGAGCCGATCCACCGCACTCCGGCTCACCAACTGGTCGAGCGGGGTCTTGCCATGGCGCCGGAAGGTCGCCAGGTTTTTCCCCGGATGACGGTGATGGAGAACCTGGAGATGGGGGCCTTCGTGCACAAACAGCCCGATCCTGAACAGCTGGAGTGGGTCCTGGAACTGTTTCCCCGGTTGCGCGAGCGACTCCGCCAGTCTGCGGGCACCCTCTCCGGGGGTGAACAGCAGATGCTGGCCATCGGTCGGGCCTTGATGAGCCGTCCCAAGCTTTTGCTGCTGGATGAACCCAGCCTGGGTCTGGCCCCGCTGATCATCCAGCAGATCTTTGCCATCATCACCGAGATCTACAGCCGGGGAGTTTCCGTGCTTCTGGTAGAGCAGAACGCCTTCCAAGCCCTGAAGATCGGCCAGCGTGCCTACGTCCTGGAGACGGGCAAGGTCACCCTGGAGGGTCCAGCCGCTGAACTCGCCGAGAACCCCAGGGTGCGCGAAGCTTATCTGGGGTTGTGACCCACGGGGTGGGCGGTTTTACTTGCCCTCACTTGCTGCATAGATCGTGAGCAATAACTCCGACTCATCGATGAGCTTGTAAATCGGAACCCTGCCCGAGAGCTGTTCGCTGCGCTCCAGAATCAACGAGACACCTTCTCCACGTTTGTCCATAAAGAAGGAGCGGTGGGCGAGCAGCTCCGGGTCCCTGGATAAGACCGGGCAACGGGCTAGCAGGCTGCTGATAGCTTCATTTCGAGCGGCTTGCCGATAAGGAAGGCTTTCTACCGTCATTGTGTTGGGAATGGTTCCGGGGGAAAATATTTCCAATCGATCGGAAAAGAGCCGTAGACGGATCTTGGAGCCATAGACGGAGTAATCACGGTGGGCTACAGCGTTGACCAAAGCTTCGAAGACCGCAATCAGATCGAAATCAGGGATATCCCGCCGACCCTGGTTCTTAATAGCGCCCACTCGCATGTTCTTGCGAACAAAAGCCAGGGCTCCTAAGACTTGCTGATCCAGGGGGCCGCTTAGATCGGCCGCGTCAAGCTGGTACCTGAAGTTGTCAGAGGGAGAGATTGTAGTTCCCCGATAGGCAACAGCTTGTATATAGGCGTTGGGAAGCCATTCTCTGGGTTCAGGCGAGCCCATAAGCACTCCGGCGATAGTAGGCACGAGAGTCCTGGTGTCGTCCAATCGAGCCATTGCAAGTTTCTGGAGCAAACGATCCTGGTCGTCTTCAATGCGTTTACTCGCAAACTTCTTGAGCAAATTAGGGTCAAGGTGATCCAAGGTTGCCCCGGGTACTGTCTGTTCGTCGAAGCGGATGATCCGTGTCTGGCTTCGCTGTTGAAAGAGCCGGGCCAGATAATCCGGAGTCATCTCACGTTTATCACTGCCAACCCGATAGAAGTAGCCACCTGGGCTCTTGTGCACGAACAGACTTCGCTTCAGTTCTACCCTGAGAATAGGGACTTGAGTCCCATCGGCCGCGGGAAGGTTCAGCCGTTGGACAATAGGCTGTAATGGAGGCTGTATTGAGTCACGACAAATTTCAAGCACACGTCTTTCTACGAGGTCAAGACGCTCTATTGGAATACCCAGGATCTCTCGCTGATCACTCACTCCCAGGAGGCACATCCCCCCCCGACCGTTGGCCAAGGCTGCGAGCTCGTCGGCCAATTCCTTTCGTCCCGGCGCACTCACGTTGTCGCCGGCAAAGCGAACCTCTTTAAGTTCAAGAAAGGTATCCTCTCCGAGTCGAATTTTTTCCAGTAGTTTCTCGACACTGATATTCATGATGGGTGCTCTTCGTGCCAAGTTGGCCGTTTCTTTGTTCTCTCTGGTGTTCTATTTAACCTGACGCCTATTTGAACTGCAACATGTTCTAGGGGGCTAATTTTGAGTAAAATTCAAGAATTTCGTTGATCGGAAAATAAATCACCGACTTAGAATTCATATTCTACAAGAGAATTGGTGATATCGTCCTGATTTGATCTATTACCCTATTCATGGTAGGGTGCCTCCGGTTTGATTTCAGTACAAAATATTACCAAGGTATTCAATTCCCAGGACGGCGAGCCGGTCAAGGCTGTCGACAACGTCAGTTTCGAGGTTTCCGAAGG
>JBAYRN010000079.1:0-26474 GCA_041676625.1 Vulcanimicrobiota bacterium | reverse complement strand
TGGCGCTGGGGTCGGTTCACCTGTTGCTGCCGCTGTTGGCGCTGGGGCTGATTCACCTTTTGCTGGCGTTGTTGGCGCTGAGGACGGTTCGCCTGTTGCTGCCGGGGCTGGCGCTGGGGACGGTTCGCCTGCTGCTGCCGGGGCTGGCGTGGGGCCTGGCGCTGTACCTGGGGTGCCTTTTGCCGCTGCTGGGTTCGCTTTTGTCCTTGCTCTCGCGAACGCTTGTTACGTTGATCCGGTCGCTCGGCCAGAGCCGGCGCCAGAAGGGCGATGGTCAGAAGCGGTACCAACAATAGCACAACCACCCGGAAGTGATAGGGGCGGCAGAAGATTTTGTTCACTTTGCTCTACTCTCAACAGATAGGATATAGGATAGTATGAGCCTATCAATTCAGTGATGTTTCTGCATGACAGGTCATGACACTATAGAACGGCGTATACTCCAGGCATGTTTCTCATCTTTAGCCTGGCCGATCGAAAGACCAAACAGTTGGGTTCTGCCGGCCTCATGGACTGCCCCCGCTGCAACAACACCTCCGAGTGGGTCATCCACCAGCAAAAAACCTACTTCTCCCTGTTCTTTATCCCCCTCATCCCCTACCGCAGCGAATACATCCTCTCATGCCCCGTGTGTCGCCAGGCCGATACCATCACCGAAGAAGAAAAGGAGCGACTGTTGCAGCGGAGGGCGCAATGATTCGAAAAACACTCTTGACGGCCTAACACTTGCGCACTATACTAGCGCGAACAGTTTACCGGAGGCAATCGTGGCCAATACCAAAAGTGCAAAGAAATCTATAAAAGTTCAAGAGCGTCGTCGAGCGCGTAACCAGATGGTGAAAACTCGCGTACGGACTGCTTTCAAAAAAGCCCAGCACGCTGTTTCAGAGAACGACTCCGATAATGCCAGGGCCAATGTGGTGAAGGCTATCAGCGAAATGGACAAAGCCGTTTCCAAAGGGATCGTTCATAAGAACACGGCGGCACGCAAGAAGTCCCGTCTGATGAAAAAGCTCAACGCTCTCTAGCACAGAAGTAACTTTCTGTATTGAAAGCTCTCCTTTGGGAGAGCTTTTTCTTTTTTGAGAATGAAACTATTTACGGACACAGTAAAGGTTTAGTGTCTCTCAGAAAGGTCAAAAATAGGGAAGGGCCTGTCGTTAGGACATCACTTCTATGCATCATAATCTCGACTTACTCGAAAATCTGGCGGCGGTTCTGTGCGTTGCTTTTCTGGGTGGCTACGTGGCCCGCAGACTAGGCGCGCCAACCCTGGCCGGCTACCTGGTGGCCGGACTTGCCATCGGCCCGTTCACGCCAGGTTTTGTGGGTGACATCGAGGACATCCGCCAGTTGGCCGAACTGGGCGTGATCTTTATGATGTTCGGGGTGGGACTGCACTTTTCTCTGGGCGATCTGTGGGAGGTTCGGGCCGTCGCCGTTCCGGGAGCCATCGCCCAGATCACCATAGCCACCGGACTAACCTGGCTGGTCACCAGTATGTGGGACTGGAGCACCTCGGCCGGGTTAGTGGTCGGGCTGGCCCTTTCTATCGCCAGTACTGTGGTGCTGCTGCGAGGGCTGACCGACAACGGCCTTCTCAATACCATCCACGGCAAAGTGGCGGTGGGCTGGTTGGTCCTGGAAGACCTGGCCACGGTGGCCATTTTGGTGGTTCTACCAGCCCTGGCTCTAGGCACCGGCAACCCGGTTGTCGCCGTGGTGGTTGCGCTGCTCAAAACAGCGGCCTTCTCCGCCGTGATCCTGATGGTGGGACGGCGCCTCATGCCCTGGATCCTGAATGGCATCAGTCAAACCCGCTCCCGGGAGCTTTTCATCCTGGCCGTCATGGCGGTCTCCGTGGGCACCGCCATGCTGGCTGCCGAGCTCTTTGGAATCTCGCTTGCCCTGGGTGCCTTCCTGGCCGGCCTGATGATCGGCGAGTCGGATGTGAGCCATCAGGTGGCCGCCGAAGCGCTACCGTTTCAAGAGATCTTCGCGGTGATCTTCTTTGTCTCCGTGGGCATGCTGGTGGATCCGGCGACCCTGGTTGAGAACGCCTGGCAGGTGATCGTCATCACCGCGCTTATCATCGTCGGCAAAGCCGCGACCACCATTCTACTGGGTCTCATCCTCCCCGCACGACCCACTACCATGCTGGTGGTGGCCGCTGGATTGAGCCAGATCGGTGAGTTCTCCTTCATCGTGGGAACCACCGGGGTGAGCCTCAGTCTTATCACTAACGAGCAGTACGGACTGGTGCTGGCCGGAGCTTTACTCTCGATCGTCATAAATCCGTTTCTCTTCAAACTGGTCAAGCCCACCGAGAACTTCCTTCGCACCATACCCTGGCTCTGGAACGGCCTGACCTGGCGCCGAGTCGAGGAGTACGGTCCGGTGATTCCGGATATGGAAAATCACGTAGTGGTGGTGGGGGCCGGAAGAGTCGGTACTTTTATGGTTCGGGTTCTGGACCGGCTTTCGCTCCCCATACTGTTGGTAGAACAAAACGAGGGACCCGCCAAACCGTTTGCTGAAGCCGGCATTCCCGTGCTCTACGGCGACGCTTCCAACTCCGACCTGCTGACCCACGCCCAACTCGACAAGGCAAGATCTCTGGTGGTCACGGTTCCCAGTCAGAGCGCAGCCGAGTTGATCGTGGCCACGGCCCGGCAGATCGCCCCGGACCTGCACGTCATCTCTCGAGCCAGCACCACCGCCGGCATCCAGCGCCTGTCGAAAAATGGAGCCCGGGACGTGATCCATCCAGAGCTCGAAGGTAGCTTGGAGATCATGAGACACACCCTGCTGAACCTGAACCACTCCCCGGAGCAGGTGCAGCGGTATATCGATGCAGTCCGACGGGAGACCTACTACTCCGAGATCCTGGAAGGGGGAGAGTGGCTGGAACTTTCCAAGCTCCTCACTTCGGTGGGGCGTCTGGGGCTTTACTGGGTCACGGTTTCTCCCCAGAGCCGGATGTGCGGAAAAACACTGGGCGAGATCGCCCTGCGCACCCAGACCGGAGCTTCCGTGGTGGCTCTGGTGCGCGGCACCGAAGTCACCTCGAACCCCAGTCCCCAGGAGCCGATCGAGGCCGGCAACCTGGTGGCGCTGATCGGAGACCCCGAGCAACTGATCGCGGCAGAGGCCGCCCTGCAGGAAGATTCCGTGGATCGTGGGTCGCTTAAACCGGTTTGAGGGCGAAGACCGAGCAGTCCAGTTGACGCATGATGTCCTCGCAGGTGTTTCCGATCAGGAGCCCGGATAGACCGCTCCGGCCCAACGTCCCCATGACTAAGACATCCACGTCCTGGCGAGTGACAAACTCCGGGAGGATATCGGTAGGAGCGCCCTGGATATGCCGTATCGTGTAAGGACTGTCGATCCCGGATCTGGCGATCAGCGCCTCCAGGGCCGCGGCGTTCTTATTCTTCACCGCCCGTACGATGGTTGCCGTCTCTTCTTCGGAAACCCGGTACCAGGCGTTTCGGCCCAGGTAGTTGGCAAACGGATAGTCCCAACAGGTCACGATGTTGAGGCGACGTCCGAAGGAAAGCGCAAGCTCAGAACCTACTTTGAGCAAGCGCAACGGTAGCTCCTGGGCCTGTTCGTCTTCCGGCTCCGGATCGATGGCCACCGCCACTCTGGGCCGATCGGGATTCTTGGGAGGCCGGTGCAGCCAGAGGGGGCACGGACATTTGCGCAACAGCACCATGTCCTGAGCCCGAAACCCCCGTCCGGCTTCGACCGTTTGGGCCTGCTTCAAGACCAGGTCGCAGGAGGTTGCCTCGGCGTGGTGGATCACTCGAAAAGCCGGGTTCGGCTCGCTGTCCAGCACGATGTTTAGGTCAAAGCTTGAGATCGAGTGCCCCAGGGCTGCCGCAGCAGCGTTCAAGCGCTCTTCGAGTTGGCCGCGCAAACCGGCCTCATAGGGCTCCTGGTAGTCCCGCATGGCCACCGGCAGGGCCGGAAACAAAAGCAGGATCGTGATCCTGGCGCTGCCGGCCCGGGCCAGTCTGAGGGTTGCGGTTATCCCTCCGGTGTCGTCGTCGAGACCATCGGTCACAAACAGGATGTGGTTGAGATTTTTCAACACGATCCCCTTTCCAAGTCGCGGTGCCGTAGACTGTGCCGATGAATCTGCCATATATCAGTCCACTTCTATCCACGCAAGCGGTGTCCTTCCCCGGTCCGGGGGGCGCCGGAGAGGTGCTCCCCCTTGAAAATCAAAGCCCCCATTATGGAAGTCGAATCTCGCCTACTCCCGGCCCAAAAAGTGGCCTACATCCGGCATTACGGTGAGTACGGCCTGGAACCCACCCGGCGCACCCTGAACCGGCTATTGCTCTGGGCCACTTCTCGAAAACTGGAAGGAAAGATCCTGGGCATCCCCTGGCATAACCCCCGGGTGACCGCTCCTGAAGAATGCTGCTACGACGCCTGCATAACGGTACCACCGGATTTCGAGACTCAACACCCCGTAGTGGAGACACAGACTCTCGAGGCCGGGACCTACCTGGTCCGCCGTTGCCACTCAGTGCAGGGCGATCTGGAGACCCCCTGGCAAGAGTTTTTGGCCTGGTACCACGAGAGCGACTGGGAGATGGCGGACGAGCCGTGCTTTGAAATCTATACCGACCAGAGCTATCAGGACCCATCCGGCAACTGGTCATTGGAACTCTACTTACCCGTCTACCCGAAGCAGGCGTTTTCCGACGAGTTCGCGCAACCTCATCCATGAACACAAGAATCGTTTTTCTTCTGCTTTGCCTGGGGCTGTTCGGTTGCCAGCCGGCCAATGCCCCCGGACCTGCTCCTTCAGTCTCGGCCACCCCCGATGCCGCCACCTCGACACCCCTCTCTTCGACCCCCGACGAGACGGCTCCCACCGCCTATTCCCACGCTACAAACTTCGAGTGGGTGGCAGGGCGCCTGGAGTACAGCGACCTGGAGGGCGGCACCTGGACCCTGCACTACGCCGAACAAGCCTCGGACGATGACCCCCACGGGGGCAAGTTCGTGCTGCAAGGCTCCATCCCTGAAAGTCTGAAAGCAGGCGATCTGGTGGTAGCTCGGGGCCAAATCGCCGAGCAACAGATGGGGATCCACATGGCCGGGAGCTACTACGAGTTCAGCAGCCTCAGCCTACTCGAGTAAGTGCCTATCCGAGATACCAGCCCCAGGGCTCCTGACTTTCATACACCGTCACCTGCTTCGTCTCCAGGTAGTTCTCCAGCCCCCAGCGCCCCAGTTCTCGGCCCACCCCACTCTCCTTCACCCCACCCCAGGGCGCCTGGGTAAAGGTGGGTTGGGAGCAGTTGATCCAGACGATACCCGCCTGCAACTCCCGGGCCAGCCGTCGGCTTTTCTCCTTGTCCGAGGTCATGACGGCGGCGGCCAGGCCGTAGGGCGAATCGTTGGCCCACTTCACTGCGTCTCGCTCGGCTTTGAAGGTGCGGGTGACCAGCACCGGGCCGAAGATCTCTTCCGTCCAGGCCACCGAATCCAGAGGCACCTCGGTCAGCACCGTGGGTTTGTAAAAGTATCCCCGGGCGAACTCCGAAGGGCGCTCCCCGCCCACCAATAGTCCGGCCCCGTCGGCCTGCGCTTGCCTGACGTAACCCTCAACTTTATCCCGCTGAGCGGCGCTCACCAGAGGTCCCAGCTTGACTCCCTCGGTCAATCCGTAACCGATGGGAATGCGGGCGGCCTCCTCGGCCAGCCGGCTGTACAACTTATCGGCGATCTGTTGGTGCACCAACAGCCGAGAGGTCGCGCTGCAAACCTGACCCTGATTCCAGAAAATCCCGAACATGATCCACTCCACGGCAGCTTCCACGTCCACGTCGTCGAAGACCAGAAAGGGTGATTTGCCCCCTAACTCCAGACTCACATTCTTGATCTGTTGAGCGCCCGCCGCCATCACTCCCTTGCCGGTGGGCACACTGCCCGTGAAGGCGAGTTTGCGCAGCGCCGGATGGGCGGCCAGAGGCGCACCGGCCTCTTTGCCAAAGCCCGTCAGCACGTTGAGCACCCCCGGGGGCAGCTCCGCCCGAGAGGCGATCCCGGCCAACTCCAGGGCCCCCAACGGAGTGAGTTCAGAAGGTTTGAGTACGGCCGTGCAACCGGCCGCCAGTGCCGGCGCCACTTTCCAGGCGGCCATCAGCAGGGGATAGTTCCAGGGGATGATGAGGCCCGCCGGACCCACCGGCTCCAAGTAAGTGCGGCTGGAAAAGCGATGATCCGGCAGCCTCACCTCGGTTCCCTGGCGACCGTCCAATTCCTCGGCCAGCTCGGCGTAATACTCGAAGCAACCCGCTGTATCGTCCAGGTCCCAGTTGGCTTCCGGCAGAGGCTTACCATTGTCCAGGACCTCCAGGCGGGCAAGCTCAGGAGTTTTGTCCCTCAAGGCCCGGGCGATGGCCCGCAGAAAGGAGGCCCGCTCCGCCCCGCTGGTCCGACCCCAGGTCTCCTGAGCGGTTGTGGCCGCTTCCACAGCCTTGTCTACGTCGGCCGCCGTGGCCGAAGCCACTTCGGCGATCACTTCCTCGGTACCGGGGTCGATGACCTTGAAGCGCCCTTTCTCTTGGGGGTCGACCCAGGCTCCGTTGATAAATAGCTGACATCGCTTGTGATCTTCCATGCTTTATTACTCCAGTATGACGGTCTCTACAGAAACTTTGAAGTGGCGTCGTTCCACTTCTCTCAGATAAGCTTGTACATCGAAATACTCTTCCGGTGCCCACACCCCGGGGCGCAGCGAATTCTTCAGAATCTGCTGGACTCCGATGGACATGTTCATGGACGTGCTGGCATCCACGTAGTCCTCGTAGAGGGAGTGAGGGCTCCCCAGCACCCGCACCGTGACGGTAGTGTTCAAGCCCGCCTTCCTCCCTTTGCCCACTGCGAAATGGAGCTCGTGGCTCTCCTGGGTGGGCATTTCCGGGCGATGGCGCTGAAGGTGGCGCTGCATGACTTTCTGCAACACCTCCAGCGGCTTGACCTGGTGGCCGTCGGCCAGGGTAACCGGGCTATCGAAGTCGCCGAAACCTGCCTTGACCAAGTTGAGCCAGGCCTGATGCTGCTCCTGGGGCAGAGCCAGCCGCCAGGTGAACTCTTTGATCCCTTTATCGGCGATACCCGCCGCAAACGGTACCGTGAGGGGCTCGGAATGCTGGCTGAACATAAAGGTCGTCTTCCCGAAGGGCTCCGGTAGCTCCCAGGTCTCCTCTCCGGCCCGGGGGGGCATCTCCCGCAACTCTCCTTCCAGAAACTGCTGGCTGGGGTTGGCGTACTCGGCCAGGATGGTGGAAGGGCTGTAGGGAGGCTCCAGGGCGGGAGATTCCGGGCCCAGAATGGTGGAGGTCCAGTACAGGTTGATGGAGTCGATCTCATCCAGGCGGTCGGCGCAGGCCCGGCAGATCACGTTGGACAGCCCAGGGTCGGCTCCCAGCCCGATCACCGCGGTCACGCCCTGCTCTTGAAACTGGCGGTGAAAAGCCTTCTGCTGGACGGTGTAAACCCCCATCCCGCCATAATCCACGTAGCTGCGACCGGCTCTCAAGCAGGCCTCAAAAATGGTCATCTGGTGTCCGGCGAAGGTGGGAACCCCGTTGATGCAAAGATCGCAATCCTCCAGCAGTCGAGCCAGCTGCTCGGGATCGCCCACGTCACCCACCACCCTGCTAAGTCGGGGATGATCGGGCAGGCGGTCCAGGGCCGGCTGACTGAAGTCGGAAGCCACGATCTGGTGCTCGTTGTCCGAGAACTCCCCGAGCAGATCTCGAATGCTGCCGGAGCCCATCATCCCGGCTCCACCCAAAACCAGAATCTTCACCCTAGCTCCTTGAAAAACACTTCGTCGGGATAGGGGTACCACCAGTCGTGGATCTTAGGCTGGGCGTCGATCACCACCATCTTGCTGCGGCGAAAGGCGTCCAGCCCCTGCCGCCCCAGAGCCGAGCCCAGGCCGGAGTTCTTCCACCCCCCGAAGGGCAGAGCATCGTTGTCCACCAGCGGATTGTTGACCCAGGCCATGCCCGACTCGATCCCCTCGGCAAAAGCCATACTCTCGGCCAGATCGGTGGTGAAGAGAGAGGCTCCTAAACCGAACTGTGAACTGTTGGCGATCTCCAGGGCCTGCTCGAAACTATCGACCTTGCAGACCGAGGCCACCGGGCCGAAGACCTCTTCCTGGAAGATCTCCATCTCCGGGGTCACCCCGCTCAGCACAGTGGGCTCGTAAAACCACCCGACCGGCCGCTCCGGCGGTATCCGTCCACCGATCTCCAACCTCGCCCCGGCAGCCACCGCCCCATCCACCAGGCGGGTCACCTTGTCCCGGGCGGCTTGCGAGACCAGGGGTCCGATCTCGTTTTTCTCCAACCCCGGGCCGACCCTCAAAGCCCGAGCCCCTTTGACCAAACCGGCCACGAACTCGTCATAAACATCCCGGTGCACCAAAAAGCGCTCGGAAGAGGTGCAGATCTGCCCTGAGAGGTGAAAAGCCGCGGTCACCGAGCCCGCCACCGCCACCTCCAGCGGGGCGTGGTGGGACACGATCAGGGGGTCGTTCCCTCCCGCCTCCAGTAGGCAGGGCTTAAACCTCTGGGCGCAGGCGGTGCCAACCGCTCGGGCGGCCGCCACCGAACCGGTGAAGGCCACCACGTGGGTGCGTTCGGACTCCACCAGCGCTCTGCCCACTTCGGCCCCCCCGGCCAAACCGGAGAGCACCCCGGAGGGGAGTGCTTCTCCGATGGTCTCCAAAAAAGCCCAGGTGCAGAGGGTGGTGCTTTCGGCCGGCTTGACCACGGCCACGTTTCCGGCCGCCAGCGAAGCGGCCAGGCCCCAGCTCAAAAGCAAGAGGGGAAAGTTGAACGGCATGATGTGGACGCTGACTCCGTAGGGGTAACAGTGGCTGTACTGAAACGAGCCAGGCTGGATGGGGGCGGCCACCCGTCCTACTTCGTCCCGGGCGATCTCGGCGTAGTAACGATAGATGGAGGGTACGTTGGCCAGCTCTCCCAGGGCTTCGGGATAAGGCTTTCCCATCTCCCGGGTCATCAGCTCGGCGATCCGGCTCTGATCACCCTTTTCAATGGCATCGGCCACCCGGTGCAGGTAGTTCGCGCGGGTCTTGCCGTCCAGGGCGGCCCAGGCCTGGCGGGCTCCTCGGGCAGAGCCCAGCACCCGCTCAATCTCTTCAGGGGTGGCATCGGCGATTCGCCCCTCCACCTCCAAATTGGCGGGGTTGAGGATCTCCCGGGGAGGCCCCGCTGCCGGAAAAAAAGCTCCGTCGACGTAATGCCTGGGGGTCAAGATCTGGTTCATCAAAGGAGTGCTCCGATCAGTTTGGCCGCTTTTTCCGGCCCCGGCGAGGTGCGCATCTGACTGGAAGTTTCCATCAGTCGTCCTCTCATTTCCGAGTCTTTGAGGATCCTGAAAATGGCCTCGGCCAGCTCCGGCTCGGTCCAATCGGCCCGGTGCATCTTGAGGCCGTGGCCGGTCTCGTGAACCCGAGTGGCGTTGTCATGGCCGTCCCACACGTAGGGCATGATGATGGCCGGTTTGGCAAAGTACAGGCATTCCGTGAAGGTATTGTTTCCGCCGTGGTGGATCACCGCGTCGACCTGGGGGATCACCGAAGGCTGGGGAAACCACTTGTCTAAAATCACATTTTCCGGCACGTTTTCATACTTCGAGAGGTGAGCCCCTACGTTGATCAGAGCCCGAATTTCAAGCTTGCCCAATGCCTGAATCAGCTTCTCCAGGGTCTCGATATCGCCGCAGCCCAGGGACCCGAAGCTCACGTAGAGCAGCGGCTTGTCCTGATGTTTTCGAAAGGGAGGGATTTGGTACGGCTTGTCTCGGCGCACGCAGCCTTCCAAATACTGAAAACGTTCGGGGTCCAGGCGATGACGCCGCTTAAACTTCACCGCCTCCGGATACAGCAAGAGATTGAGATAGGGAGAGGCTTCAAAAAACTGTCCTGGTGGGTACGGTTCTTCGCCGTGGAGCTTGAGGAACTCGTTGAAGCGGTTATGGATCTGGGAGACCGTTTCTTGAAAGCGATGCTCGAAAGCTTCAAAACCTTCCTTGTCATCCTGGCTACACCCCGACAGATGAGGTGGAATATCGGGATCCGGGATCTCATTTTCACTGCAACTGATGATCCGTACCCAGGGCTTGCCGTACTGCTTGACGGCTGGAAAGAGGATCACGTTGTCCACACAAATCACGTCGGGACGCACCTTGGCCAGGGTATCGGGGAGGGTCTTCTGGGCCCAGATCGCGGTGTCCACGATGGCGTCCCAGCAGTCCTTCACGTAGTTGTCGATCTGCTCGTAAGGAGTCTTGTTGAAATTCGGGATGTGACCGTCGATGAAGTCCTGCCAGTAGGCCGCTACTTCCTCGGCAGGCATGGGAGGCGACATGGGAACCAGGTGCTCTTCGAAGCCGTATTCGGCGTACACCCCTTCCATATCGGGGGCGGTCAGAAACACGGCCCGGTGGCCGAGCCGCTCACAGGCCTGGGCGACCCCCACCGAATTTAAGGCGGGTCCGTAGGCGGCTTCCGGAAAAAAGGCGATCACTTTTTGACTCATAGAGGGTGGCCCGTTCGGCGATTTCTAGAAGCGCTCCTTTGGTGTGCATTCGTTCAATTAAGGGTATACCAGTCTATGTTTGTTCGAAACTGCTGTCTGCTCGTGCTTCTACTTTGCTGGCTCCCGGGCTGTCAAAACGACCTGCCCTCCCCTTCCCCCATCGTCTCCACCACACCCCTGGCCTCTCCCGAGCCTCCTCCAGAGGTGGACGTGGTGATCGTGGGAGCCGGTCTCTCCGGCCTTACCACCGCCTACGAACTGAAGAAGGCCGGGCTGACTTACCGAATCCTGGAAATGGAGCCAAGGGTAGGAGGAAGGGTCCGGACGGGTACCTATCCCGACCAGGCCCAGGCCGAGGTGGGGCTGGCCGAATTCTGGTCGGGCAATCCAGCCGTCGAGTTGGCCCAAGAGCTTCAGGTCCCTTTGGAAAAAGTGGAACCCGGGCTCTCCAGCTTCGTGGTCGACGGAACCACCTATCCGTTTACCACCTATGAAACGAATCAGGAGTTTATCAAGAGCGCTCTCAAAGACGACTATCCCGCCTATCAGGGCTGGGACCAACGCATGGCCCAACTGATCCACACCCTGGAGGAGGGGCATCCCGGACCTGAATTGCTGAAGCTCAAGGATATCTCGTTTTATGATTGGCTGGAGGAGCAGCCGGGGTTGACCCCCCTGGCTCGGGGCATGGTGAGGGCCGTGATGGAGCCGGAGATCGGCACCGACATTCGCCGCATCAGCGCCCTGGACGGGATCGCCGAATGGCACCTCTTTGTGGGAGACGGAGCGGTGCCCTGGCACTGCGTGGGAGGAAACCAGAAGCTCCCCGAGGCCCTGGCCCGAGCGGTGGGGTTAGAAAATATCACCCTCAATGCCCAGGCCACCAACGTGCTGGACCATGAAGCGGGGGTCGAGGTGCGGGCGGTAGACACCAGCAACTTCCAAAATTACAGCTTCAAGGCCAAATACTGCGTTCTGACCATGCCGTTGTACCGGCTCTTCGAGGTGCAGTTTGAACCCCGACTTTCCGAGCAGGTTTATGAAGCCGTGCACTCTCAGGGCTGGGGGGCCTATTTCACCGCCCACTGCATCCTGAAGAAGGAAGCCGAAAAGTACTGGACCGTAGACGGGGTCAACTTCTTACCGCTGCTCCATGGCGGCCCCCTGGGAGTGATCTACCCCGGGCACGATCCGGTCGGCGACGACAAAATCATGGTCAATCTGCTGGTGACCGGAGCCGCCGCCGAGCAGTACAACTCCCGCACGCGGTCGTTCGACGACGTGCAGAAAATGATCGAAGAAGGCATGGAGGAGTCTTTCCCCGGCATCACCCCCATGATCGAACGCTGGACCTTTTATCGCTACCACCCCCGGGCCATCGCCTCCTGGCCGGTCAAACGCTCCCGCTTCGACGAGCTCTCCGAACTCATGAGAAAGCCCCACGGGCGTCTTTATTTCGCCGGGGACTTCACCGAAGGCACTCACTCCGACGGAGCCATGAAGTCGGCTTACCGGGTGAGCAGGCTGATCAAAGAGAGAGCGGCAGACCGTTCCGACCAAAAATGACGCCCCTAAGGGTGTGCGTAATAAACGACCTCGGCGTTGCCAAAGGTGTCTTTGACGTGAGCCTTGTTCACGTTCTTGGATCCGGCCTGAGCTAAAGCCGGTCCGTTTTTGATCTCACCGGGGCGGACAATGCCGACGTGGCCAATGCCTCCTTGATTTTTCCAGGTCGCGACCACCGGCTTCCCTTCGTTGGCGATCGCCTGGGCTTCTTGAGCAGTGACAGGTTTCCAGCCGTACTGACCTCCGTTGTTCTTGAGCCAATCACAGGTTGCATTAGCATCCATTTCTCGGCCATTCCACCAGTGAGGGATCTCGGCGCCCATAGCTCGGGTCACGTCAGAGACAAAAATGTTGCAGTAGGTATTCCCGTTACGCTGCGCATAACGTGGGTTTCTCTCCACATTGAACTGGTCGATGACAGAGTTGTAAGCGTTGACCGAGCGGTTACCGGCGTTGTTGGTGTTGGGTGCGTTGATCGGTTTGGCACCGTTAGTGTCTTGAAGATTCGAGGTCGGTGAGATGGGACCTGATGGAGGAGCGGGGAAGCTACCTGTAGGAGAGGCTCCTGTCGGGGTCGCCGTGGGGGTCGCTGTGGGGGTCGCCGGAGTAGCCGCACCCGTGCTCGCGGGCGATGAGGCTGGAGCGGAGGCATGGCCGCCCAAGAAGTTTCCGACTCCGGGAGTCACCCCGCTTCCCGGGTTTCCGAAGTTTGCCGAGCCAAGTTGAGTGGGAAGCGCACCGTTTCCCCCTGCCATAAAGCTCATCAGCGCGCTCATCAAACTCATCATTTGCTGAGCCAGCAGTGCCATCTGAAGCTGAAGGCCGCTCATGCCGACGCCTCCTCCAGAATAAGGGGAGCACGATCTGCAGGCCATAGGTTGAAACCCACCTCCGTCCGGATAACTCGTGCCAATAAAAGGGGTGATTTGTATCTGATTGCCAAGCATCGCCTGACCTCCTAAGTCGTCATTGTTGAGCTTAGAATGCCAATCGAAACTGGACCAGAGGAAGACTTCAGTCGGTAAGTATGAACTTTATGTAAACAGGTTGAGATAACGAGCAACTACCGGCTCAATTCCGCCTCGAAAAAAAAACCTCCGGACTGTACCGGAGGTAAACTGGATAACTAGATACTTTTTGGCAATGCAGTCGACTCGATGGCAGTTGAGTTCGTCTGATAGAAAGAGCTTAGCTCTCTCCGCTGCACCGAGAGTGGACTGGCGACGCGCCATGTAACGAAATTGTAAACGTTGTTTACAGAATGTGGGCCGGGCGGGGAACCCTCAGCGGGAATGCTCTTCGGGAGTCGAGAATTCAAGCCGATGGAAGAGATCGCACCCACCGTTTTTCGTACCGTCTATGAGTATTCCGGTCCCCCCATGACGAGCTACCTTTTGCCTGGAATCGCGTTCTTCTTCGGACTCGTATCGCTGGTGATGCTGGTAGCCACCTGGAGCTCCGGTAAGGGAACCAGGCTGGTTTGGGTCGGACTTTTCTTCCTTTCCGTGGGTCTTACCGCCGCCGCTAGTTGGAGAATTTTTAAAACCCACGGTCCCGTCGTCAAGGCCATCGGGGAGCGGCAGATTCGTGAGATCACCGGTCCCGTGGAAGACTTCGTGCCCGAGTCTATCGAGGGCGCGCAACACGAAAGCTTCACCGTGAAAGAGGTGCGGTTTGAGTATTCCGATTCGCAGCAGACCGGTGGCTTCAACAACTCCAGTACCCAGGGTGGCCCAATCGGACCCGGGATCACGGTACGACTGACCTACTTTCACCACCCAGGGCTCAATCAAAACATCATCGTGAAGCTGCAGGTACCGGAGTGATGCGTGTCATTTTTCACCGATTTTGGTCAGACACTCTTCATAGAAACCTCTCATCCAAGAGGTTTCTGACCGCTTCGTCATCGGGAGGATCTTGTTTGGAGAGGAGACCTCGGGCCCTATCCAGAGTCGAACTGGTGCCTGAAACCTGCTGAGCCTCATCGAGATCCAGCAAGTAGGCGATATATTCATTCAACTCCGAGGTGGGTCCTCGACCGACCTTAAATCCACGCCTTCTGGCGGCTGACAGGAATCTCGCCTTGAGGTCTTTTGAGAGATAAATCGAACTCATTCTATAGTTCATTCTATATATAATATTTCAAACCATCAAGCGACCAGAAAATCGGCCCACACGAGCTGGTGGTCGCTGGCCTGGGGTGCCGCCGGGTGTTGGAACACACCGCTCTCGGTCCATTGATCTCGTAAGCCGTTGCAGACCAGGATCTGGTCGAAGAGGGCGGGTTGGTATTCGGCATGGGGGCGGGAAATTCCCCAGGACGGGGGTAAGCCCGTCGAGGAGTTAAACATTGCCAGCGCTTGCAAAGTTGGGCTGTCGGGGTCGTCATTGAAGTCGCCCATGACCGCGTAATGCTCGACCGGTATGGCGCTCGTCGATTCCCGCACGATCCGGGCCGTGGCCTGGGCTTCGGCCAGGCGCTGCTGGTCGCACCAGCGGTTTCCCTGCTTCACGTAATGATTGGAAAAGACCCGGAGGGTGCCGCCGCCGGGCAGGGTGACATCAACCTCCAGCAAGTCTCGCAGGAAACGACGAGGTCGACCGTGATCGTCACCGACCACCTTTTCCCGATGGCTCTCAAAGCGAGCGATGGGATACTTGCTGATCACCGCCACGTCGATCCCCTTGCGGTCATTCCCCTCCACCAGTTTGTAATGTGGATAGAGCGTTTGAAGCCCCCCGCTCTGCAGGAGCAACTCCAGCATCTCCACATTCTCGATCTCCTGAAGCGAAACCACATCGGCATCACTTTCCGAAAGGATCTTGGCGATCGCCTTTAAGCTCAGGTCGCTCTTAGGGGGTCCGTCGGCTTTATCCGGGTCGTCGTAGCGGTCGAATACGTTGTTGGCGTTGTAAGTTGCCAGTCTTAACTTCTGCATGGCTTGAGAATAGACTAAGGTTCTCGAACAACGGGTTACGATTTAGAACGAGTTTTTGTTAACTTCTGCTGAAATAAAAAAGGCCCGGCCGATGAGTTGGGGGAGGGGTGTTGTGAGCCGGGCCCCGGGCTTCGGTGGGTGAAGCCCTTGAGTTGTATTGTAGGCTCATTCTCCTCTACCCAAATGCGAAAGACAGGGTGCAGAAGGTTAAACACCTGGTAGAAAATAGTAGGGCATACGGTATAGGGTCTCAGTGCTGTCGGTCCATGGCCCGAAACAGCAACCATCCGGCCAACACGCCAAGAGCGATGTTCACCGGCACTCGAGCGCTGGGTGTACGTTTTTTCGGCTTTCTAATCCGAGGAGTTAAACCGCACCGATGGTTGTGACGAAGTGGTTTATCCAAAAACTCACTCAAGGAATCGGCCATTTTGTCGCACAGCATCTCAAAGGCGGCTTTGCCTAGCTCTTCGCTGGCCACCGCCGGTGCCCCGAAATATCCTCGGTGATAGCGCAGAGCCCTAAACTTCAGCTTCTTGCCGCGAAAGATCGAATGCTTGGGCAGGCTCCTGTAAGTGTTCTCCACCAGTCGGGGCGCGATGTGCAGCAGCAACGAGGTCTCCCAGGCCGCGGCGTGGAGGTCGCCTTTCAAATCTCGAACCTCCTCGTCGGTGAAAGGGCGCCCTAGATACTCAAGCAGTTCTCGATTGTACTTTCCGGCCACAAAGTCATTGAGCATGGGGCCGGAAGGGGCCAGCACGTTCATCCGGGTCTTTTTCCGCAAGATTCGAGCCGCTTTCTCCAGGGCTCGTAAATGGTCCATAGCTCCGTGTGAACTCAGCAGCACCAGGCGCCGCACCCCCAGTTTGTCCAGTTCTCCTCCGTACTCCACTAAAGTCTGGGTCACGGTGGTGGACTTCCAGCGCAAGCAGCCCAGGGATTGCAGAAGGGAAGAGCCCTGGCTCCAGGTGGGGAGTAGAACCACGCTGGTGGGTTGAGGCTCGTGCTCGACCCCGTCTATCGGTTCGAGCAGTCTGGCGGTGTTGGTGGCCATGGCTTCGCAGATCAAAGGATCGGTACCACACGGCAGGTGACTCGCGTGATCTTCTAGCGGTGCCACACACAGCATAAACAGGCTGCCCCGCTGCGCTTGCTTTCGCAATTCATCCCAGGTTAGTTCGGCCGCATTTAACAGTTTCATAACGCAACGGGCTTCGCAGAGCTTCAGAGGCGCACCTTTTCGAGGCTCCGACAGGTTTAACGTTTCTGTGACGCGGGGGTTGTAAATTGACCTCAGTGAGATGAGCATAGTTGGACCGCCGCCCCCCGGGGTGGCGTTTTTTTTGTCCTGATTAGAAATGTCTACTTCAAACGTTTACCTCAGCCGTGAAGAGTTGCACACTCGTCATGCGCTTCCTTGACACCAATATACTTTTGTACTCACGGGCAAGACTACGACGGTGTGGTCGTCATCAATCCTTTTCTCGCTCCCCTGCCCTAAGCGAGTAAAAATTTAATTTTAAGCCAACGTTTACATTTTGATAACAAACCTTTAAAGACTTCGAAACCTCAATGCTTGTTATTCTTGATATTCTTAAAACTCGAAGTGTGTTAGACGGTTGCAAGAAGACACCCCGCCAGTGCTACAACTCCGCGAAAAGACGGAGCGAGCGACGAGACGATGGAGCAACCCTATACTGATTCGAAAGGCTCACAACCTAAAATGGACAGTTTTTCCGTGCTCCTTCAGAGCGAGTCGATGCTCCAGATGCAACAGCAAATGGCGGCTCAAGCCCGCCGCTTCTCGGTCGGGCCAGATCCCAATCAATCCAAGCCCACCCCTGGCTCCCTCATCATCGCGGATTACTTCACCCCATCAAACCCGAACGACACCTTTGCCCACGGCGAAATCGTGGGGATGTCGGCACGCCAAAACGGATTTCGCGGTCCCGTGTTCACCCTTGATCAGGCTTCCGTGGATATCTCCGGGTCGTCGCAAGCCATCGATTTTGCCGAGCAGGCCATCACCAACCCAGAGTCTAGTCCCGAGGATATTCTGCGCGCCATCTCCACGCGTACCGCCGCTCAATCGGTCAGTCTGGTCGAACAGCAGACCCAAATGGTTAGAAACGCCACCGCTAGCGGAGCGAAAAACTCGGCGCTGAACATCTCCATGGGCCAGAGCAAAGCCGGTCTCTCTTCGGAACTCTATTCCCACGCCACCGGTGCCTGGAATCCCGAGGCTTCCCGCGAGGACCGCGAGTACGGAACCACGGTCGCTGGCAACTACGCCAAAGCGTACGGACTCAACCTCGAAAGTCTGCAAAGCAGTGACCCTGCGGTCTCCGGGCCGGAGAGAGCTAAGCTCCAGCAGAGTCTGATAGGGCACGTCGATCACGCGGTTGAAAACAGCAGTCGCATGAAGGAAGCCCAACGCAACTGGACCACCGAGGTGCGCCGCTTTGAATCCGGCAACAACTCGGTCGTCATCTCTGCAGGCAACGACGGAAATGCGGCAGAGCAGATGATCAAAGACGCCGCAGGCTCTCCCGTGATGGCACCCCGGGATTTCCAAAAGAACTTTCTTGAAATCCCGGAAGTCACAACCGTTGGAGCCACCCGCTGGGTGAATAGCGAAAACGGTCCCGTGGAGCAGTCGGCAAACTACAGCAGTCGAAGCACCGGTATCGACATCTTCGCATCCGGAAGCGTGGACTACGACGGCGACCAGAAGGCGGACAATTGGGGCACCTCGTTCAGCTCTCCTCGAGTAGCCGGCACGATGGCCGAACTTCACCGCCAAAACCCCACCATGACGAGTGCCCAGGTAGAAAACCTCATGCGTAACCGCCTCACCCATAATCTCAACGCCGGGAGCGGAGAGGTTCAAGTTTTGGACTATCAAAAAAGTTCCGATGTGCTGGTAGGCCGACGCGGAATCGGCGAACAGTTTTAAACGAGACCTTCCTCGGTAGCGGCCGTTTGCATAGCCGCGTCAAAAGTTAGGAGCTTGATCGTCGGTAGGTCCTGGCGCAGAGACAAAACCACAGCCAGATGCCACAGGTCGGCTCCTCTAAGGCGATAACGAACAGCGAGATCGCGATAGAAGCGCCAGTCAGGTGAGAGGTCGATCCTTCTCCAGGGACCGTGATCAAAGGCTTTGATTGTGGCTTCTGCCAGGGGAGTGGTCAGATGGCCGTCACGTTCCAGGCGGGCGAGGCACGCGTGGAACTCTGAACCGGTGAGGCTAGAGACAAGGTTCACGGCGCTCTGCTCGAGCCAGTCCCGGGCGAGGGGTGTGTGGACGTCTTGTAGGAATGCCGAGAGTACTGCCGAGGTATCCCAGTAGTGGACTTCCTGCTCCAACTATCGTTCCCGATCCTCTTGCAAGTACTGTTGCGCGATGGAGTCCGTCATAGGCAGCGGAGGGGGGAGAGCTTGCTGGGTCCTGATGTCCTTGGGCTCCAAGCATCCACGCTGTATGAGGCCCTCCAGGCGTTCGTCCAGAGTGAGGTCGCCCGGTTCGATCCCAACCAGTTTCGCCACAGGCTTGCCCCGGTCAGTGATCACGATCTCGGCCCCCTGACGGACCCCTGCCAAGAGTTCACTCAATCGGGCCTTTACCTCACGAATTCCATAACTCAGGCGACTTTGGCTTTTTGTAGTCCGTGTAGTCACAGATTCAATGTAGGTCCCATGGTCTCAGATGTCAAGACGGTGGTTTTCTTTGTGAATGCCCTTGACACCGCATTTTTTTTTATAATTCGCCATCTATTTTTGGGGGGGTGAAATACCTTGCAACTTTTATCGCGCTCTTTAGCACTACATTTTTTTCTGCTTTTTCTAGCTTTAGTCTCAGGCTGTGGGAGTTCTGATGGGGGAACTTTCAGCAATCTACCTTCCACCGCCCCTACTGCTGGAGGCCCCTCAACTACTGCCACCGGTTCGGTGATGCTGCGCACGCAACTGCAGCCGAGCGCCAGGGTGGCGAGCCAGCAGATCGTGGTGGTCGAAAGCGAGTTGGTACGCACGCTTGCGGGTTGAGCTTCTGACCGAAGGAGAGCTTGTCTTGGGAGCGTTTTCCCGCCTCTTGACCATCACCGCCGATCAAACAATCACTATCGAAAATCCCGGCTACGCCCTTCTAACCTTCACGGGAGCCACGGGGCCACAAGGCCCGGCTGGTGCTGATGGGGCACAAGGCGAGCAAGGACCCGCTGGAAACGATGGGGCGCAAGGACCCGCTGGGGCCGATGGAGCCGATGGAGCCGATGGTGCGACTGGACCCGCTGGGCCGCAAGGACTGCAGGGCGAGCAAGGTGAGCAAGGACCCACCGGACCCATGGCACTGGCCTACGGGAGCTTCTACTTTGACGGATTCGAGTACGCAAATCCTACTATCAACTTCGACATAGTCTTAACCAGTGTCGGCGGCGTCGTGATCGACTCCAATGCCCCAGGAATGGGCTACACCATCCCTCTGGACGGGGACTATCTTGTTTCTCTACACGCAAGCTATTACCAACAGTTTGAGAACGCTTCCCGTCTCACTCTTTACCGCAACACCCTGGACCCGGCAGGCCGCATCCCCGGCGCGACCTACGGCTCATCCTACGGTTCCTGGGGATTCTCGGCCCAGTTTGTGGTCAGTCTTCAGGCGGGTGACAAGCTGATGGTCGGTAGCCATAATGGCCTAGCCGGCTTCCTTCAGCTGGAAAACGGCCACCTCCTATCCAGGAGTCTCGGATGGGCCCAGATGGATGAAGCAAAACTACTCGAGAAGCTTCGAAAGCTTGAAGCCCTCCACGCAGGAGGGGCGACCGAGGGTGAGCGAACCGCCGCCAAGCTTGGGCGCGACCGTATCCTCAAACGTCTCAAGGAGATCGAGAAGACCGATCCCCCCGTGGAGTATCGGTTTACCCTCAATGATATGTGGTCACGACGTCTTTTCACCGCTCTTCTTCGAAGATACGGCATTCGACCCTATCGCTACAGCGGCCAACGTTACACCACAGTTATGGCTCGGGTCTCCAAACGCTTCGTGGACGAAACACTTTGGCCGGAGTATACCGAGTTTGCCAATACCTTGACCGATTATCTCTCGCAGGTCACTGATCGGGTCATCTCCGAAGTCCTCGAGCAGCAGAGTTCTGAAGTCGACGTGCTCGACCGCAAACTGCTGCAAGGCTGATTTTTCTTCCATGAAGCGTTTCGTGCCGAATAGTGGTTTGGCAAGCCAAAGGCGACTTACCCAAATTAGTATACTTATATGGGTAGTCTTGTTAGAATAGGCTTATGAGCACGACAGTACGAGTTTCACAGGAAAGCCGCGCTACTCTTAAACAGCTGGCCGACGAGGCAGGGAAGCCCATGCAAGCAGTACTTGATCGAGCTCTCTTCCTTTACAAACAGGAGCTAAGGCGAAGAGACCGCCGTAAGGAGATTGAGCGTTTCGCAAAAGAGCACGGGGGAAGCTATTGGGATTTAGACCCCGAATGGCAGATCTCCAATGAGAACAGGCTCCTGGGCAATTGAGACGGGGCGATATTTATTGGGCGGAGCTTCGGCCTCGCTGAGGAAGGCTTTGCGTTATGTCATCAGATCACGACTCTTGATCGGTCCAAGCTGGCAAACCACGTTGGAAGTCTCAGAGCCGAGAAACTCGCTGAGGTAGAAGATGGTATTTTGGCAGCACTGGATATCGAGCGTCAGGTTTTAGATTGACAGGATCGTCTCGCTGATCTGTTGCCCGGGTTTGGATGGAGGGGTGAGGGCGAGCTGGTTGGAATTGAGTGAGCCGCTAAAATGATCCCCCCCAATTCAAGATATCGTCGCCCGTGGTAGAACGCTCCGGCTCCAGCAGTCGTGTCTTTTTCTCAGGCCTCAACGAACTCAGAGCTATCGCTGCTTTGATGGTGCTCGTGCACCATGTCGAGCTCTATAAGCATAGAGCCGGGGACCCCAGCCTTTTCAAAACCTGGCTCCGCGTCTTCATAGCGCACGCCGGTAAGAATGGGGTCTACATCTTCTTTGTTTTGAGCGGGTTTTTGATCACCTACCTGCTGCTTGAGGAAAAGCACCGCACCGGCACCATCTCCTTAAAGAAGTTTTATCTTCGCCGAGCCTACCGCATCTGGCCCCTCTATTACCTGATCGTCGTTATTTCGTTTTTCATTCTGCCGGTTCTGGCCTGGAATATTGGTGCGCTTCAAGCAGAACATCACTATTTTGGGCGAATCGAGCTTCTTACAAGTTCCTCACAAAACTTTCTCCAGCCTTTGGGGCTCTTTCTCCTTTTTCTTCCCAACCTGGCCATCAAGTGGTTTCCGGCTGTGGTGGGAGCCGCGCAAACCTGGTCGGTAGGGGTTGAAGAACAGTTCTATTTGCTATGGCCCGTCCTGATAAAGCACGCGAAGAAGAAACTGCTTCCACTAATGCTGATCGCACTCAGTTTATTGCCTATCGTGGTCGACGCCTCCCACTTTATAAGTCCGGGGTTGCCCGGTCGCCTTTCTTGGTGGCTTAGCGTTCTGCCGATCAACTTCATGGCCTGCGGAGGCATCGGTGCGTACCTCTATTTCTTTCACCGAGATAAGATTGAGAGACTCTTCACCAACTCATGGCTCTTCGGCTTGAACTCACTGGTCCTCCTGGCCTCGCTTTTCATGACTCTCAATCCCTTATATTTTGCAATCATCTCGACAACCACGATTCTCTTCATCATTCAGGAATCGTTCCGCTACAATCTCCGATGCAAGTGGCTGGACAATGCCGGTACGATTTCGTACGGGATCTACATGTACCATCCAACGATCATGTTCTTGTCTTTTGCCGTTATAAATTCACTCGCGTTAGTCGAGGCCGATAGCGCGCTCTACCATGTAGCGGCATACCTGGTCATCGTGCCCGCAACGCTTGCGGTGAGCCGGTTGTCCTACCATGGTTGGGAAAAGAAATTCATCAGGATCAAGAACCAGAAACACACGGTCATAGAGAGCGGAAAACCGGTCGACGGGTCCAACCCGAAGAGTTAGGATGTGAGCACTCGGCGTTCGTAAATTCTTGCGGCTTGGGCTCTTGCGCCGGATCCCCCTGGGTGCTTCACTGCCGCGTTGAAGCATGCTTCACTCCCACGCTGAAGCACACCGATCCAGCAACGCTACGTCGCATGAACCAGGCGGGATTCCCGCCTCTATCAGGAACGGGTGTTCATGCAGGTAGAGCCAATTTACGATCTATTCGCCCGTTACGGCATCGAGTACCAACGGTGTGAGCATCCCGCCGTCTTCACCTGTGAAGAGGCAGAACGACTCGTGCCTGAAATGGATGGGGTTAAGACCAAAAACCTATTCCTTAGGGACCGCAAAGGTACCCGGCATTTTCTGGTGGTGGTCGGGTACGAGAAGAATGTCGACCTGAACACTCTCTCCAAAGTGATAGGCTGCAGCAAGCTAAGCCTCGGATCGGCGGAACGGCTGGCCGACCGGCTGGACGTCATTCCCGGCTCGGTAACGATCCTGGCTCTGCTCAACGATGCCGATCACCAAGTGGAACTCTTTCTGGACACGCCCATCGCCGAGGCCCACGCTCTCTGCTGCCACCCCCTGGTAAACACGGCCACCGTGAGCCTGACCAGACCGGCGCTGGACCGCTTTCTGAGCGTGACAGGTCATCGGCCGGTCGTGATCGACGTTCCCGCCAGGGAATAGAACTCACAATGGCCTTTGGCGACGGGCTACTCACGGAACTACAGACATAAAAACAGCCCCCGGATCAACGCTTTGAAGCGGAACCGAGGGCTATATGACTCACTATGCTTACTCACTCATATCAGGGCGGCTAGTTTGCAGACCATTTGTCGCCGCAGCTGATAATCAGACTATACGGCCACTTGGTGAACCCAGGCTGGACTTCCGAGCACCAGATGTAACGAGTTTGTTAACCTTGCCGAAATCCACCTGGCCAACGTAGCCCGGCCGATCTCGTTTTATCTGAGCCGCCGGATGTTCTATACGCACCGCCATCTTTTCACGGAGTTTGAGCGGGGGGAGCGGTCCAAGTTCTGATCTCCACCGCTCGGTTACTCGGGGAAGGATGGGACTGCCCTCCGCTGTCGGCCCTCATTCTATCGTCGACTTCTGGGCGACGAGCGCATTCCACCAGAACTTCGGGGGAAATCTCAAAAAGGGCATCGCGCCGAGCTTCAGTGCAAGCCGGTCAAACGCCGGGCGAAGCCCATGGCTGATCGGGTCGAGGAGACGGGGCAGCTCTATCTTTTTTGAGCGAGCGCGAAAACGTTTCAGAGAGGTTTTCCTGGTTAGAGATTGAACGATTAAGAGCTGATTGGAGGGAGTTTGAGAGTGAACATAGCTCTCATTTTGGCGAATGCCGCACCTGGAGCAGCGGGGGAGTTTCTGGGATTCGCGCTCGGGTTTCCGCTGGGGTCCTTGATGTTCTTCATCGGGCCGGCCTGGTTGATCAACGTGATCGCACGGGCAAAAGTCGTGAATGGCTGGACCGGCGCCTACGTCTTCTGCATGATCTTCGGCCCCCTCAACCTTCTGGCCGGATGTGCGGCTCTCCTCACGGGGGTGCCCACGCAGGGACCGATGCTCCTGGCCGGGGCGGTGGGGGTGATGTTCGGTAAGATGTGCAAGGGTATGGCCGAGCAGTTCAACCGTGAACGCCAACATCTGAAGAGACGCCCTCAACAACCGACTTCGAGCCCCGCGTTTCCGTCCGTTGCGGGCTCTCCAGGGCACGTCTCCCATTCCTCTCTCCCACCGAAACCGGGGCCAGACCTGACCTCGACAGCCCAGCCCAATCATCTCGGCACGGCGTTATCCTTTGTCATTGCTCTGGCCCTGGCCGGCGGGCTTGGGATGGTGGGTAGCGCCTTGATGTCCGAGTCGAAGGCCGGCGCCGAGAAGCCGGCGCTCGAAAAGAAAGATAGCGCGGACTTCAGAGCCGAAGCGGAGGCGGCGTTCGTCGAAGGGAAATTTACCTCCGCCGCGACCTTCGCCGAAGCCGCGCTGGGTGAACTGAAGGCCGAGTCAGCGTCGGAGAGCGAGATCATTGCCTGCAAGGAGTACGTGGCGAGGTGCCAATACAAGGCTAAGCTTTACGAGAGCGCCTGCCTCAGCTACGGCTATCTGGTCAAGAAGCGGCCCTCCGACAAGCAGCTTGCGCAAACCTCCCAGTTGGTTCGGCGAGAGTATTGGGAGAAGGAGCTGAAGCCCAAATTGAAGCTCGCGGAAAAGCATCGCGCCAACGAAAGGTTCGGCCCCGCTCGCGACCTAGCCAAGGAAGTCAGGGAGCTTTGCCGGAGGGCCGGGCTCGATACTTCAGGGGCCGACGCCTTGTTGGCTTCGGTGGATAAGTCGGAACGCGCCTTCACCAACCGCAGCGTGACACGAAACCGCGAGCACCACTTAAACAAGGTTATTCCGGTACAGATAGGCAGCCCTCTTACAGGGGGACGGGTGGAGAAGATGTCGCGGCGGGAGTATCTTCGTCGCAAGGAACTCGAGAGACAGGGCAGATCGTGGGAAAAACAGCCCAACATGGGCACCTCCACCCAGCCTTCGGCCGACGCTTATCCCAAAGCGAATCCGGCGCGTAATCGCCGGGCTCAGCCCGCTTCACGGTGGTAGCAGTCGCTGCACGCTTTCCCAGTCATCAGGGTCCCAGAGGACTTTCAACTCCAAGTGACTTCCCGGGCCGCTTTCGCTCGCCGGTTAAGGGCAAGGTGATCAAGGTTTTGTTGGAAATCACACCCTATATAGGCTTCGGTGAGGTGGGGTTAGGCCAGTACTAGGAGACCGTGTCGGGAGCGCTAGGCCAACCGGAACGGCGCGAGATCAACCGTTTCGGTGAAGCAGAACTGCAATACCGACCCCTCGTGGTGCGCCTGCATCGCGAACTGGGTGTTGTTGAAATCACCGCCCGTCCCGACGAGGTCGTGCTGAATCAGGAGCGACTTCGTCGAGAGCTTCTACCCGACTAACTGCGCCGCCAGGATCCCGATGCGGTCCAAAGCAGCGGTTTCGTGGTCAGTCGTCGATTCGGTATGGCCGCGGACACCGACACCGAGAACGATGACTGGATCAGCGTTTTTGCGCGAGGTCGCTGGGATTTCGTTTTCGACTGATGTTTCGGTGTCTTCTGGGCGTATTCCAGATAAGGTGCAACCCACCAGGAAGGTTTTTGTCATTTACGAGATGGAAGCCTGTGCCTCACCAAATACAGACCACTCTCCCCGGTGGGCCCGAATGGTAAAGGAGTCATCCTCCTCCCCGTCCCACCCGATGTTGAAGTCCAGCCACTGCCCCAACTCTAGATCGGCTTGCTCGGCCACCGAGTTGCCCTCGGCGTCGGTGAAGTGCAGCTTGCCGTCTGGCCGGAGGAAGATGCGAAGTGAGCCGTCGTGCACGTTTCGATGGCAGGCCGAACACAGCCCGACCAAGTTTCGGTCAATGGTGGGGCCATTCTGGGAGTGCGGCACCAGGTGATGAAGATGGAGATACAGTTTATGACAGCATCCCGGCGTGCTGCAGGCCCAGCCGTCTCGGCGCAAGAGTTCTCGCTTTTGGGCTTTGGTGGTGTGACGGTTCATAGGATTGAAGCAGATGCGTTTGTTTGGGATGGCCGGAGGTCGATGGTTCTGCAAAGCTTCGAGTTCGGCGGGCCCAACGACTTTGCAAAGCTCGAGACCTGTGGGATCGAAAACACCCGGGTAGGTGCTTTTGGCCAGTGCCTCTTCCGTCTCTTGCACGACTTCCAAACTCGGCTCGGTACCGAGAGCCTGAGCGAGAGCTTCGGAGCAGTCTTCGGCGGGTTGACCCCTGTGGGTCGTTTCGTCAGCATCGGGATCAATCAAAAGACCCATCTCCACGGCCACCTCGCGCGCCGCCGCCACCAGCGGAGTCTCCCTTGCTCTCTCCGCCTGTACGTCCTTATCCATCTCCTGTCGCACTTTGTCCAACGACTCCTGATCCACCGGCAGGTTGGAGATGTAAGAGACCAAGGCAAACTCCAACACCTGGGCGGTGGTCACCGCTTCGCCCTGCTCTGCGGAGTGGAGTCGTCGGGCGTGGTCCAGCATGGCCAGTACTTCCTCGGAGAGCTTGCAGCGCAGCTCGCTGGTCGGCTGTTCCGGTTCTTCGAAGACATCACCGGGCACGCCACCCTTTGGGGTCTGGCTCACTAGCTTTTGAATCTGATCGCAGTCGAGCTCTTTGGCCAGCCTTAACCAATAGTCTTCCGTCTCAACGACGGCCTTGCCAACGATCTCCCGCAACTTGCTCCACTCGATCAGGCCGTTTTCGGCAGCCCACGTTAGTTTGGGTAGAGACAGAAGACT
>JBAYRN010000078.1:0-26696 GCA_041676625.1 Vulcanimicrobiota bacterium | reverse complement strand
TAGGGCCTACAGCGTGTTGGCAAGCTGTTCCACCTCTCGGCGCAGGCCGGATAGGCCCGCGTCGAGTCGTTTGTAGAGAGAGAGTGCCTCCTGGTCCCGGCCCGCCAGGCATGCTTGCTCCAGCTTGTCGGCCAGTTCGGTCAGCGCTTCGGCTCCCAGCATACCCAGCGAGCCTTTCAGTCTGTGGGCTGTCGCTCCTACCATCGTTAGATCCACCGGAGCGAGGTTGGCGCTCCGGTACTCCCGCACCACGGAAGGTGACTCTTCCAGGTAGAGGCGGCAGATGTCCCGGGCGATGCCTCTTCCTCCGAACCGCTTTTGTAGCAGCTCGCTATCCAGGTAGGTTGGTTCCATGGCTACACCGTGTAAGCGTTACCGTTAGGGTCCGGCGGTGCCGAGATGGCCCGGACCAACTTGACGACTCCGTAGCCCACAATCGGGTACACGATCAGTCCGACCAATGCTGCCGTGTCGATGAACGACTGTCCTATGGTGGGGGAACCGAAGAGAGCCACGAACGGTGCTACGAGAGGGGTGGTAATGACCGCTATCATCTGAAAGAAGCCAGCTCCCGCGTTTGCGCCGAAGAGGTTGAGCAGAAAGCGGGCGGCCAGCAAGGCCGTGATCGCTCCCACAAACCAGTTGGCGATGACGGTAAACCTTTCGACCCGGGCCAGGGACTTATCAGTGTCGGAAGGCTCATAAGCGTGAGTCGTCTTCTTGACCACCTCACCGTTTTCCGGATTGGTTGCTACTTGCTTTTTTTCCAGTGTTGTTCCTTGATGTCTCATTGAGAAGACCTCCTTTTGATAGGGTTAGATTACTCAACCAGGTGACCACCGTGAGAGAGTCCATGTCATAAAATCAGGGTATCCGATCGGGCCCCGACCGGCTCCCGAATTCAGGTTCGCTTCCGGATGTTCCTTAGGATGCCCGCATCGGATACCTCCGTGTCTCCTGGCCCTCAAAGCCGGCTTGGTAAGTTGGTGATGAGGGAGGGATAAAGGAGTTCTAAATGAGATATAGATTAGGATTTTTACCGCTATTGGCTGCCATGGTCGTTCTGGCACTGGCTGCGGCCATCGGTCCGGTCAACGCCCAGCTTCTGGTCGTTGAGAGCAGATACCGCGTGGTCGACGTAGACCGGACAGAGAACCGAATCGGAGTCGCCCTGCCGGATGCTAATCCCCACGAGACTCAAACCTGGGTTTACATTAAACCCGATACCCGAGCTTCCATGAGAACCTATCATGGAGACGGATATTTCAGGGATCACCAGCTTTCCACCACGGAGTTGTTGAACGCCGCAGAAAGGCGTGAAGGTTCGCTGATCAAGATTCACGGAGGCCGTGACTGGGACGGCTCGATCGACGCCAAAGCGATTTGGTTGTAGCCAAGTAGTTCGTGGTCGCCACTGAAGATATGGAAACATGGTGGAATAGGGCTCAGGATGTGTAAATTTTTAAGGATTTACTATCAAGGGGCAACTTACCCGATTAAAGTAAGCCTATGATCACTCCAACGAATCAAATGGCGACCACGTCGGCTGCGAAGCGCGCCGCACCTCAGAAGGCAGCGGCCCGGCAGCGGAACCCCGAGCCGGTGAAGGACCAGTTCTCTTCGAGCACTCCCACCGGTCGCGAGCTTGCCGACCCTTCGAACTATTCTGCGGTGATGAAGGCCCAGTCAGAACTTTCTGTGAGAGCCTTTGACGCCACGAGCTTGCAAGTCCCGGGCTTGTCCGTGGGGCTTGAGATCGCCGGAGGTTGCCTGCACGGCATTGAAGGGGCAACGCTTGTCTTGTTAGGGAAAGAAGCCTTCATAATGACCGAGGACGGCTCCGTGCTGCCACAACCACCAACCGCCAAGCCGGAGCGCGGATATGTTAGCCTACCCGATGGGAACGTGCAGGTCTGGACGGAAATCGACAAGCTGGTGGTGCATCGCTTCGCTTCGGCGCCTACCAGCCATATGACGGTGGAGTACACTCGATTCAACAACAACTTTACCTTCAACAATATGAAGTTCGTGGTCGACCACGAAACTAAGGCCGAATTTAAGGATGGGCGTGTAAATCTGGAAGTACGCGATCACGAAGAGGGAGCGAGGTACGAGCTAACAGACCGTGAGATCTATAATCTGAAAGATTACAAGGCCCGCAAGGCCAACTCCTCGACCAAAGCGCGTCGCCATCTCGCAGAAGGGGCAGTGCAGGTGGAAAAGACGATGGAAAAGCTCCTGCCACCGAACTGAGCCTCAGACCCGAGGTCATTGAGGCAATGACCGTTTCTCTAGGCCGTGTCGCAAGGACTTCAGGTGGTGGTTCACGACTATCTGGGGACGAAAAAAATGCCGAACTATTCGCTGATCATCCCTATTCACAACACGTGCTCCCACCTGGAGGCAGTTTTGACTCCTCTTCGCTCATTGAGCATGGAGTGGGAAATTGTGCTGGTCGACGACGGCTCTATCGACGGCAGCGCCGAGGTCGCGCAAGAGTTATTGCCTAGGGCGCACTTCATTCGGCTGGAAAGTTCGCATGGCCCGGCATACGCGCGTAATGAGGGAGCCTGGGTAAGCAGTGGTGGGCTGCTGGTTTTTCAGGACTCGGACGTGGTGGCCCAAGTCGAGGCCCTACAGGGTTTGGTGTCCGAATTGGAGCGACAACCCGAATTTGGAGCGATCTTCGGGGCTTACGATGACTCTCCGGCCTCGCCGCGACCGGTGAGTCGCTTTCGAAATCTTCTACATCACTTTGTTCACTGCAGCTGCGCCGGACCGGTGCCCTCGTTTTGGTCGGGTTTCGGCGCGATTCGAAGAGAGGGATTTGAAGCGGTGGGTGGATTTGACCAGAAGCATTTTGTTCGACCTTCCGTGGAGGACATCGAACTCGGTGCTCGCCTCTGGAAAGCGGGCTACCGCACGAAATTGAACCCAAGGTGGCAGGTTAATCATCGTAAGGATTGGACTCTTGCCGAGGCCACCAGAACCGATATCCATCAGCGCGCACGCCCCTGGGCAAGACTCATTTTAGAGGGGAGTGCGGTTTCCGGTAATCTCAACCTTAAAACAAGTTTCTTGAGACCGATTTTTCTTCTCGCTCTTTTCCTCACTTTCGGAATCGGCGCTCTATGGCTCGGCGAGGGGTTCGTCGGTTTGGCTGCTCTGTCGGGGGGACTCTACCTCGCCTCTAACTGGGCTGTCTATCGCTTCTTTGCTCGCCACGGGCTGGCTTTCGCGAGCGTATTGTTTCTTGCTCTACATCATGGCTGCGCGTTGGTGGGAGGAGCGCTGGCAGTGGTCGACTGGCTGAGAGCACGAATTCTAGTACAGTCCTATGATCTCCCAAATTTTGAGGTAACCACCCGCCTCGACTATCAGCAGGCGGTAGCGCAACGCAACGATGAGATTGAGGAGAGCGGCCACTATCACGAGGACTTTTATCGTTTTAGGGAAGAGAGTACAGAGATAGGCTAAACCGGTTGCTAAGAACGCAAATGTGCTGCACATCATTCTGCCCCCAAAACTTTGCCCCTGACCAGTCCAGGCTGCCACCATGTATAGAAGGATGAGATATCCAGTCAGCAGCGTGAGGGATAGGCGCAGTTTCCGCGCAGCGTATAAAAGCAGACCCCCTAAAGCGAGCGCGGTGAGCGGATGCCAGGTCCAAAGTCCACTGTGGAGATTTAGGAGGGCCCATCTAAATTGAGGAGAGGCCCAGTTGTGACCCCCGCCCGGAACGATGTGAAGTAAGTTTTCCGCTTTTCCTTGGAGCGCTGGTGGAGTTGAGTCCGCGACAATCCCGGAGGGCGGAGCGATCTGAGCTTGCCATATAGTGAGTTGAGGGCTGAACAGGCCCACCGCAAGAAAACCGCTGAACAGGAGAAGACCCAAGGTTTTCCTCAATTGATTTCGGTGTTGCCCTAGATGCCACAGGATCGGTACGACCAGAGCCAAGCCATCTTGAGGACGGGTGAGGGCGGCCATTCCCCCCGCCACCCCTATGAGGGCCGCTTGCTTCGCGGTGAGTGCTTCATCACGAAGCCCAAGATAGAGAATGACGGTAACCCAAAAAGTTGAGACACCGTGCGACATGTACGGTTCGCACAGCAGGTAGTACCAGAGGTTGGTTCCGGCAAAAAGACCGAACACCGCGATCAGACTGGGTAGAGGCTCGAACCACCGCACCAACAGAAGGTAGGTCAGCGCCACGGCGGCGGCCCCGTAAGCTATCGTCGCCAGACAGCAGGCGAGTTGCTCGGGAAAACCGTGGCCTCCCTGTGGTGTTTGAAGCTCGAACCCCTCTTTCACCAAGCTAACCCCATACCCTAGAAGGTAGGGCCCAGACCAGCTTATCGCCGTTCCGATCGGCCAGTGGTTTCGCCTGCTAATTCCGAACCTTTCCAAGTTATTGCGATAATCGACATCTCCGTCCACCAAGATGCTTGGCAGATGAGAAAAGTAGCCGATCCCGTCGGAGGTGATCAGATCTCCCTGGCGGTAAAGTTGGCGGATACAGAGCACCGTGGAGAATGCCAGAAATATGGCCACAAAGATCAAGAGGGCTGTTCGATTGTGGTCGTTTTCTGGTTTGCAGGGGCACTCCGCCATAGGACCAGCTCCCAGTTCTTAATTATCCTCTGGAAAGCGGGGCGGCTGGTTGGTCCGTTTTTTTCCCCGCTTACGGGTGGGAGAGAGCGCTTCAGACTGTTGTCGAATCGACTTGAGCTCTTTCTTTTTCCGGAGCCTCTTGACTTGAGAGGGGCGCATGTCGGGTTCGAGGTCTTCATCACCCTGGGTCAGATAGGCCGCTCGGGGGGTAAAGTCGAACATGACGTCGGAGATAACGATGGGGTCGCCCGGTTTAGCTCCGGCCTCCAGCAGGGCGGCCTGCACCCCCCAGCCCTCCAGGCGGCGTTGGAAAAAGTGAAGGGCTTCATCTTCTTCTAGATCGGTCATGGCAAGCTGCAGTTCAACCTTGGGTCCTTCGACTCGGTAGAGGTCGCCCTCTTTTCGGATCTGAAACTCCAGGGAACGTCGATCCGGAAGGGGGTGCACTTCGACGGGTTCAGGCATCGGTGCCGTCTTGAGTTCCTCAAAGACCGTGTCAAGGAGATCCTCTAGCCCGATTTCAGAATCGGCCGATATCTCCACCAGGGGCCGGCCTGAGGAAGAGAAGAGTTCCCGCAAGCTTGCCAATGCCTCTTGGTGGCCTTCAACATCGATCTTATTGACCACCACAATCTCGGGCTTCAGCGACAGCCGAAGATCGTATTCTGTGAGTTCGTTTCTGATGGCCGTGTAGTTGGCCAGGGGGGCTTCAGGTTCGATGCTGGTCAGGTCCAGAATGTGAACCAGAACTCTGGTTCGAGAGATATGACGCAGAAATTTGTGGCCCAGGCCCACGCCACTGGCGGCCCCTTCGATCAGGCCCGGCAAGTCGGCGAAGACCGCGATCCGTTCACCCCGGGTCACCACCCCAAGGACCGGATTGAGAGTGGTGAAGGGGTAGGCGCCGATTTTGGGGTCGGCTTTGCTGATCTTACTTAAGAGCGTAGATTTACCGGCGTTAGGGAAGCCGATAAAACCGACCTCGGCGACCATGCGAAGGTCCAGATGCAGCCAGTGCTCTTCGCCAGGTTCTCCCAACTCGTAAAAGGTTGGAGCCTGGCGTTCGGCGGTGGCAAAGTGCATGTTGCCCCGACCACCGCGGCCTCCCCGGGCCACCACCACGCGCTCTCCGTGGCGGGTGAAGTCGGCGATCACCATGCCGGAGTCTCGCAAGGATACTCTGGTACCCACCGGCACACGCAAGAACCTGTCTTCGGAGGTTCGACCCGCTTTTCTAGCTCCCGCGCCGTGGCCACCCCGGGGCGCCTTGAAGTGAGCCTTGCGGGTATACTCCAGCAGAGTGTGCAGGTTTTCGTCAGCCTCCATGATGATAGAGCCTCCGTCACCTCCGTCGCCACCATCGGGGCCACCCTGGGGTACGTACTTCTCCCGCCGAAAGGAGCGAGATCCGCGCCCTCCGTCGCCGGCTTTGACGTGTATGTTGACTTCGTCTTTAAACATTACAAAGAAAAAGCACCGCAGTCGGTGCTTTGTAGTGACTCTGTCGGGGCGTGGCTAGGCTTCCACGACCACGGACACTAGAGTCTTGTTGTCCTTGCTTTCGAACTGCACAACTCCGTCGGCAACTGCAAACAGAGTGTGGTCTCTTCCGCAACGAACGTTGGTTCCGGGGTAAAACTTGTTGCCACGTTGGCGAACGAGAATGTTGCCCGATACCACGGTTTGACCACCGAATCGCTTGACACCCAGCCTGTTGGCAGCGGAGTCGCGACCGTTTTTGGTGGAGCCCATCCCTTTTTTGTGGGCAAATCTTTCAAGGTCCATCCAGTTCATGGGATTCCTCCAGTTTTCACGTAGGAGAGCATTATACTGATCTTGCTAGATAATGCAAGGGCACCCGAGAGAAATCAGGCTTCTAGCGCCCGATCGAGCTGAGCCACCACCCGATCCACGGTAAAGCGAAGGGTCCCGAAGTTCAGAGACTCGTTGGTGACGACCATGAGCACGTAGTTTGCCGAGGCAACGTCTAGCAGTACCACTCCTTTGCGGCACTCCACGACCCAGCTCTTGGGTTTGTCGGGGTAGTCATCAAGAAACTCCAGGGCGTCGCTCAACCATTGCTTCAGGACCTCCGAATCCAGGTTGGTCTTCCCGGAGTGCTCGATCAGTTCTCCACTGCGGGAGAGCAGCGTCAGGCTTTCTACCCCCTTCAATTGGATGAGGGGAAGCAGATAGGAGGCCAGTCGGGGTCTCACTAGCTGACGGCTTTTCAGATTTTGCAGCCGGGAAAGGCGCTCCCTTACTCGCTGCAAGCGTTTTCCTGCTTCGTCGGCGTAGTAGTGCATGGCGGGCTGCCCCGGTACCATCTGGGCCTGGCGTTTGAGCGAATCGACCTCCATCTGCAGTAGGCTCAGTTGCACGGTGAGCCGCTCTCGGGCCGCTTCTACGGAGTTTTGATCGGGAGCAGGGGTGAGTAACGCCAACACTTCGTTGGGAAGCTTTTGCTTGCTACCCAGTTCTTCCAAGATAAGCCTCGCCTCCACGTTGGTGGGCTCCAGAGTGAGAAGTTTTCGAAGTTCGTCCACGGCTTGTTTAAAGTGACCGTGCTCGGCGTAGATCTGAGCCATGGCAAGATGCACATCGGCCACTCGGCAGCGACTGGCGATCTCCTGATAGATCAGAAGAGCCTCCAAATTTTGTCCTTGCCGCAAATGGGCTTCCCCCAGGGCGAGCGCGGTCATGGTGTCGTCGGGAGAAGTTTGGAGCAGCTTTTTCAAGCGAGCGATTTTTCTAGAGGTGTCTGTTTTGAAGGTGAGTGCCAACGCGCCGTCTCTCTTTCTGCTCCCCAGCCCAATCATGAGTATTCGCGGGAAGCAGACACGGCCCTTCAGCTTTCGTTCGAGGAATCTCCGCAGATCTTCTTGAGGACCGAAGACAGGCTCTCCGGATTGAGAGGCTTGGCCAGGATCTGTATGTCGTCAGTGACAGCGGCGTCGGCCCGGGCGGCTTCGGGTGATCCGGAGTAGACCACGATGGGGATATTGGCAAGTTCAGGATCCTGCCGCAACGAGGTGATGACCTCGCCCCCGTTGGAGTTGGATAGGTAGTAGTCCAGCAAGATGGCATCGGGCCTCAGTTCCCGAGCCTTGGCCAGAGCAGTGGGCCCGTCCGTGGCCTGATACACCTCAAAATTACCGAACAGCCTCAAGCTGATCGAAGCAAGCTCCAGGCATTCTCTTTCATCATCGACAACCAATACGTATCTAGCCACCTGGCAGAAGTTGGAAGAATTTTCGGAAAACCCTGTATGGGGTGAAAAATTGAGAATCATGGATGGTTAGTTCGTGCTTTGGAGGCCAAAGGTCTCGGCCACCTGTTTCAGTCTCTGAAGATGTGCGTCGACTCCGGAGAGTCCGCACCCCATGGTGTGAATGCACAGGTGAGAGGCCCCCAGCCGTTTCCACTCTTCCATCTCCTTGCACCAATCTTCGGGACTGCCGTTGCCGGTGCGTAAAGTGACTTCGATTCCGAACTGCCGGGGATCGCGGCCGTACTCTTCGAGATAGCCGTGGAGCTTCTCGATCTCATCGGCCCAGGTGCTCCCCTCGGGCTTTCGCAAAGGGAAAAAGCCATCGGCTATGCGGGCGGCTCGCCGAATGGCGGGCTCGGCGGCGGCTCCGATCCAGATCGGCAACGGTCGCTGCACCGGCAGAGGGTTCAACCCCGCGGCCGTCACCTTATGATACTTCCCGTCGAAGGTGACGATTTTCTGACTCAGCAACTCGCGCATCAACTCGATCTGCTCCTCGAAGCGACGGGCCCGGTTGCTCCATTTTTGCCCCAGGGCCTCGTATTCAATGGGGTTCCAGCCCAGTCCCACCCCAAGGCGAAATTTGCCATCGCTCAAGACATCCACCACCGAGGCCTGCTTGGCCACCAGGGTGGCCTGACGCTGGGGCAGGATGACGATCCCGGTCACGAACCCCATGTGTGGGACGATCCCGGCCAGGTACCCAAATAGCACGAACGGTTCCTGAAATCGGCTGTCCAGATCGTAGGGGGCCGCTTTGAGCTCCGGGTGCTGCTCCGGATCTCCGCCCACGACATGCTCGTAGGCTAGAAAGTGAGTGTAGCCAAGCTCGGCTACCCCTTGAGCGTAGTCCCTGACTTCGGTCGGGGTCGTGCCAATTTCCGTTTGCGGATAAACCACTCCAATTTTCATATCGCCTCCTAAAGAATCGGTATGAAACCTTGTACCTCTAATGGCCCCGGTCCTACCTGGGAGCTCCGAGAGGCCTCGCCCGATTCACTGCGAAGCTGCGGCGATGGCCTCGGCGGACAAAGAACATCTGGACCTGCTTCTGCAAGCCGCTATTCAACTGAACTCTACCCTGGACTTGAACCTGGTGCTAAAGTCGCTCCTGAGTGAGGCAACCCGTCTGGTGGGAGCCGAGAACGGATTCATTTTGCTGCGGAGTGGTGCCGAGTGGACCATCCATCTCTCCTCGAGCGAGAGTGAACAGTTCAGTCACTCCATCGCCAGCCACGCCGCCGAGAGCGATCAGACGCTTCTGCTTGTGGATGCTTACAGCGATCCGCGATTCTTAAATACAGCCAGCGTGCAATCGTCGGGGGTTCGCTCGATCCTGTGTGCTCCGTTGATCTGGGGCGGGGAGGTTCGGGGGGCGATCTATCTGGACAACCGACTGCAGACCGGAATCTTCAAAAAAGAGCATCAGCGGTTGATCGAGGCCTTGAGTCGGCAGGCCGCCATTGCGCTCGAAAACGCCGCGCTGCACGAAGAACGAGAGCGAATTCACGACCAGGCCATGGCTCGAGCACGCAAGGAACTGGCGGATACTCAGACCCAACTGCTCAGCGCTTCGAAAATGGCTGCGGTCGGTGAATTGGCTGCCGGGATCGCCCACGAGCTCAACAACCCGCTCTGTGCCATTGCCCTGAATCTTGATTCGGTTTCGGCTCAACTCACCGAACCGAAGCTGAATCGAAGAATCGAGATCATGAGCCAGGCGGTGGCACGCTGCCGCTCCATCATCGACAACCTGCTCCATTTTAGCCATCCGGGTGCAGCGGAGGTCAAGCCGTTCGGTCTGCACGAAGTGGTGGCGCAGGCTCTCGAGCTTATGCACTTTCAGTTGCGAGAGATTAAGGTCGAACAGCAACTCGAGGAAGCGGTGATCGAGGGGAGTGCCTCGAGCATCGTACAGGTGTTGATCAACCTGCTGGGAAACGCCCGGGATGCCGTGCCTTCCTCGGGCGGGTGGATCGCCGTTCGCTGTTTTCAAGACGGCGTACTGGAGATTGAAGACAACGGTTGCGGCATGACCGAAGAGACCAGGGAAAGGCTGTTCGAGCCGTTTTACACGACCAAGCAGCCGGGCCGTGGTACAGGGCTCGGCTGGTCGGTCTCCTACCAGTTCCTGAAGGAGCATGCAGCAGACATAGACATTGAGTCTGCACCCGCGGAAGGCACCCTGGTCAGGCTGAAGTTCTCTACGCTGGGGCCCGGTCGTGGGTGAACACATTCTGGTGGTCGATGACGACGAGTTGGTTCGGGCCAGCCTGGAACTGGAGGCCGAGGAAGCGGGCTATCGGGTGGCCACCGCCGCGGATGGGTTTTCCGCCCTGGAGTTGGCCCGATTCCAGCGGTTCGATCTGGTTGTTTGTGACATTCGAATGCCGGGCATGGACGGCCTGGAGGTCATTGAACAGCTGAAAAAGAGCCAACCCCACGCCGGCTACATCGTGATCACCGGATACGCCAGTCCCGATACCCCGGTTCGGGCCCTCAAGATGAAGGTTGATGACTATCTCTTGAAGCCGTTCGACGGACCCGCTTTTTTGGCCAGTGTGCGGCAGGTGTTGGTGGAACGAGAGCGGGGTGCCCAGCATGGGCGCAATCATCAGGAGGCTCTCCTGGGGATCCTGAGAGCCACTCTCGATGATAGTGCCAGAAGAATCGAACTGGCCGAGTTCGCTGCGCGCAGGGCTAGCGAATCGGGGTTTTCGGCGCGCCGCATCAGGACGGTCTATCTCTGCGGTTTGCTGAACGGGGTTGATCGCGGGTGGTTGAGCCCGTTTGCGGGGCTGAGGCGAGTCACCTCCATTCTCGAAGGTGAAGAGAGCGGCCTCGAATCTCGTGTTCTCGAGCAAGCTGTCAAGGATTTTTCAAGCGGGACCACAGGAGAGTTTTCCCTTCCCGAGGCTGATTGGGTGGGACTCGAGAACCTCATTCGCTTGGCCAATAAACACCGTGCCTTGGGGCACTGGACTCAGGCGGACGCTCTGTACGAGAGAGTGCTGCAGTCGGGTCTGAGCGAAGAGAGCGAACTGGAGGTGAAGTTGGAGCAGTTTCTGCTTTCCATTCAGCGCGGGGAGCCGCGATCCAGTTTGGGTCAGGAAGTTCGGCTTGGAGCGCGTTCCCTGGGGTTGAAGCGCTTGGAGGCAAAGGCCGCTCTGCATCTGGCCAGGCTGAGGGAGTGTCCGACAGACGAGTTGGTCAAGGCCCGGGAGGTCTTTGCCGACTGGGACGACCTATTGGAATGGGCGTGTAGCGATCTGCTGCTCCAGCATTTGGGCGACGAAAGAGCCGAAGTTAGTCGTCATGACGCAGATTTGTTGAAACAGGCTTTCGGGGTTTTGCCGGAAGCCAACCCTGCGGTGGAAGAACAGCACGGCGATTGTCAAGTCAAGCTTTTTGGACCTTTTCGCGTGCTTTCTCAGGGCTCACACTTTCCCGATGAGGATTGGGTGAGCCGCAAAGACCGCATGCTGTTTGCCTATCTCTGCGCCCACGCGGGCAAGATCGTGACGGAAGAGTCACTCCTGGAGTTGCTATGGAGCTGCGGAGGTGAGAAAGCTCGACATTCGCTTCACAACAGCGTGAGCCAGACTCGGCGCGTGCTCTCGAAATTTTCTGGATTAAAGGGCAAGGAGATCATCGAGCGGGCGGCCGACGGCTATCGCTTGGGGAGTCGTATTGAAGTGGATCTCAAGCTTTTTGAGGAGTGCTTCGAAAAGGGCACCAGGGAATCGCTCGCGGGTGCTTGGGATCCGGCGCTCCTACTTTTGCAGCGAGCCGACCGTCAGGCTCGAGGTGATTTCATGGAGGGAGACTATCAAGAGTGGACCTTTCCGTTGCGAGAAGAGGTGGAAGGTCGGTTGGTCGATCTTTTGGCCACCCTGGCGGGTTACTTCGCTCACCGAGGCAAGCGCGAGAAAGCGGGGGAGTACTGGCAGAGGGTCCTGGAACTGGATCGGTGCAACGAGCAGGCCTACGAGTGCCTCTTACGGCTCCACGGAGAGCTGAAGCAATCGGCCGAGGCCCACAAGCTCTACCTGGCAGCCGAAGGCTATTTCGAGGAGATCCTGGGCGTTTCGGTACCGAGCCGGCTCGCTCAGGTCTACCGTAAAATCTGTGACGGAAGTCTCCGGTGAGCAAATTTGAGTGAGCTTTGAGTAGCCCGTCATACTCTCCAATCAGAACCGGGTTCGAGACAGACCCGACAACGAGGAGAGTCAGCCATGAAACCAACCATCAAACTTCTAGCCCACCGTCCGGTGGTCTTCAGCGACCGGCCCTGCACGCTTCAACTGCTGGTCAAGGTAATGCCGCCGATCGTGAAAAGAACGGACCGGCCTCCCATGAATGTCGCCTTGGCCATCGATCGATCCGGTTCGATGACGGGACCACCCTTGATGCAGGCCAGGGCGGCGGCCAAGATGCTGGTCGATCAGATGGGTCCGGAAGACCAGTTGAGCGTGATCTCTTTCGACGATGTGGCCCGGGTCGTGGTGCCCCGGGTCGCGGTGATAGACAAAGAAAAGATCAAGGCCCGAATCGACACCATCGTGGAGGGTGGTGGGACCAACTTGCATCAGGGCTGGCTGGAAGCTTGCAATCAACTGGGCAGGGTGGGTCGCAAGTCGGTGATCAGTCGGGTCATCGTCTTGAGCGATGGGCAAACGAATGTGGGGCTTGTGTGTTTGGATTCGATCTGTGGCCAGGTGGTCGATTGGGAACGCCGGGGGGTCGGTACCTCCACCATCGGTTTGGGAATTCACTACAACGAAGTGCTGCTTTCAAAAATGTCCGGTGCCGGGGGTGGCAACTTCTTTCACGCGAGCTCCCCCGAGCAGTTGGAGCCGTTCTTTCAAACAGAGCTGTATGGACTGAGCCTCACCTACGGCTCCCAGGCAGGACTGCGCTTGGAAACCCTGTCCGGTGCCCAGGCACTGCGGCTCTATAATCCCATGGAAAACCGGCAGGACGGAACTCTGAGACTCACCGACCTGGTCTACGGTGTGCCCAAGGATGTGGTTTTTGAGTTGAGCGTACCGGAGATGCCCACACCGCGTGATTTGGTGCGCGTGGTTCTGAATTACACGGATCGCGAATCTGGGCTCCGTTGTCAGGTGACAGAGACGTTGCGGCTTCCGTGCATCGAGCACGCTCGACTAGATGAATTTCCGGTGCAGCCCGAGGTTTTGCAAAAGCGCGCCCTTCAACTGGCCGCGCGTGGGCTCAAAGCGGCTCAACAGTCGCTCGCCACCCAGCGTTACGACGAGGCTCAAGAGATCTTGCAAGAGGTGTTGGCCGAATTGGCCGAAGCCGAGCCGAGCCCTCAGCTGCGAGAGCAGATGCAGGAGATCGAAGGCATGCTCAAGGGTCTGGAAAGGCGGGAGTATCAATCCGTCCAAAAGGCGGCCTCCTACCAAAGCGTTTCGATCAGCAGCTCCAGCGTAACTCTCGCCGGCTTTCCCATCCAAGAGTGGATGGCCCTCCCCGAGCACGAGCGAACTCAAGAGAGATTGAAACAGATGATGGAGGATGGTGGGTTTTTCTAACGTGAAAAAAAGAGCGCAGCCGGAGCCGCGCTCTTTTCATTTCACGTTAGAGAGAGAACTATTTCTCTTCTCGCACCTGAGTCAGAACGGTCTTGGGAGCAATCGAGGCTGAAACGCCGACTTTGGCATCGTTGATGATGCTCTGGGCGCCTGCTACCACGGAGTCTTTGTCCCAGGTTGTGCTGAGACTGTTGCCAAAGGTCGCCAATCCGGTGCGAATTCCGTACATAGCGCCGTGCAGAGGTGCCGCGACCACACTCGCCCCGGCTGCCACGAACTTCTCGGCGATGTTCAGGTTGTCGTCGGAGAAAGCTTGTCCGATGCCTTTGGCGCCTTCGGTGGCGGTGGCTGCAAGAGCGCTGACCGCGCCGGCGATGCCGCCCACGGCAGCTCCGATGGCACCCATGATCAGGGTCTTACCGGCCTTGATCAGCGGGATGTCGATGGGCTTTTCACCGGGTTTCAGCTTGTAATCACCGAGCTCTTTCATCTCTTCCTGGATGCCTTTGCCCACCGAGTTCAATCCGTCTTTCACTTCGGTGTAGGCTTCTTTAGACGCCTGGGTTACGGTGAACTGCCGCGGAATGGAGTTGTCCACTTCACCCGCACCTTGCCAAACGCCGGCCAGCAGGCTGACGGGCAGGGCCACGGCTCCGCCCACGGCCATCACCGGAACGGCGGCAACCAGTGCCAGCGTTTTGAGGGTGGGACCGATCTTCTCGGTTTTGGCCACGTTGGTCAGGATAGAAGCGGTCGATTTCAAGGTCTGGGGTACCCCGGTGGTCACCCAGGCACCGGTACCCGAGAAGGCGCCGGCCAGACCCGAAGCGGCGTAGTTGGCGGAAAGATACGTGTTGTCCACGATCTTTTCCACCATGGAGTCACTCGCGGGTGGCTCAGGTTTGGTATTTTGGGGCGGTTGTTGAGGGGCTTGATTTGGTCTTACTTGGGTTGCTGCAATTCTCATCTTATCTCTCCCATGCTTCCTTCAGCACGCCCGCCGCGAGTGTCACGGAGGCTTTAGCGGTATCCACCACGGGTTTGACCGGCCCGTGCTTCCAGCCATCCACGAATCCGCGAGGCACGGATTCTTTCAGGCCTTCTTTCACCAGGCCGTAAGGGATGGCGACAGTATGTAGAGGCGAGGTGAGCAGCCGGCCGACACGCTTGCCGATGGTCTGGTCCTTGCCGAAGATTGCACCTACGGCTTCTTTGCTGGTGGTCAGCATTCCGGCCGCAAGGCCCGCCGTCAATCCGACTACTCCGCTGATGGCCCCGGAGACGACGCCACCGGCAATCGAGAAGAGAGGGCTCAAAATTGGCACGTCGTAGGGCTTTTCACCCTCGCCGAGCTTCTTGGCTCCGAACACTTCCAAGTCCTGAACGATCCCCTTGGAGAAGGAAGGGTTCTCGGAGGAGAATTTCTTGTCGATGTAACCGGCCATGGCGTCTTGCTTCAGAGGGCCGGTCTGTTCATTGTAAACGTTGCTCACCATTCGGGCGTCCCGGAAGGCTTGAACGAAAGGAGAGGCGACGGCGGAGAGGGCTCCTACCGGCAGAGCGGCGAGAGTGCCCAGCACCTTCAAGTTGGGGCCGATGGTTTCGGCTTGGATCATGTTTTCGGCAAATTCGTAGGCGACCTGGGGGGAACGGATGAGCCCGTCCACGGCACCTGTCACGGCCCCCAGGAGAAGCCCGGTGGTTCCGTTGGCAAATCGCCGACTGTCGTTGTAGCGATCAGCTACATCGTACATGTCTTGCTTGATTTCATACTCGGGGGCCTTCTCTTCGGGCGGTTTCTCCGCCTGGGCCCTCGGTGCCGTCGCTTGCACGGCACTCCGCGAGGTGGTCTGCATAATATTCATAATTTGATAGTGGTCTTTCTGAGTGTTGAATTTCTATTTTGCTCAAACTCTAATTTCACGGTAAGCCAGAAAACGGCCCGATTCACTAACGTCCTGTTAACAGCCGGACAAAATAGATAGGCTTTGAAGTTTTTAAGGATCTTTTAAGGCCTGCAGGACCGAGGACGGCGCCGGCATGCGGTTTGACTCGGTGGCTTCTGGAATGACCTTGTCTGTGTTTACAATACGGTAACATCATTCGGGCCCATTCCGCCTGCATTACACCCCCTGGCAGTAGGATACAAAAAACGTTTCGATTGGAGAAACTCCTTTGAATATCAATATCAATTGCTCGAACTGCAGGCAGAATCAAGGTTTTCCGGGTATCGGAGCCCCCTCGATGGGCGGAATGGGCTCGATGCAATCTCTGATGATGATGATGATGTCACTCATGAGCAGCTTTATGTCTCAAATGATGAACCCGTTCGGCGGCGGCATGATGGGTGGATTTCCCGGTTTCGGGGGAAGTATGCCCGGTGGAGGAATGCCCCTCGGAGGTGGAGGCGGTGGCGGATTTCCTGGGACTTCCGGCTTTTTAGGGGGTGCTCCGGCATCCGGCGGTGGCGGCGGTGGCGGCGGCGGTTTCTCTACGGCAGCGGCCGGCGGACCTACCGTGGACCCCGGCAGCATCCAGGGGTCCGGTTGGGGAGCAGCCCTGGCCAAAGATGCTGCAGCCAACGCCAATGGCCCGGGTGGTTACTGCTACAAGTGGGTCGCCAATGCGCTTCGCCGACACGGGGTCAATGTCTCTGGGGCCAGCGCTTATATGGGAGCCGATCAACTCGCCAAGAATCCTAAGTTTACCGAGATCAAAGTAAACCCTCGGGATCTCGGAAAACTACCGGCCGGAGCGGTGGTCGTCTGGAACAAGGGCGCGGGGCACCCCCACGGGCACATCTCCATCGCTCTGGGCAACGGCAAAGAGGCCAGCGACAAGATCCGCAACCAGATCACCAACTACGGTACCAGTGTTCGGGTGTTTATGCCCAAGTAAGAGGACTGAGGTTCCTGAAAAAAAACCGCTTCGGGCGGTTTTTTTATTTCAAGATATTTTAAGGTACGAGAGTTATGTTGATCTTGAAATATACACCGAACAGGAAATCGATATGCAAATCACGAGCACTTTCAAACCCCAGACTTTGAACTATTCAGCACCCGTTCAGGCCGCAACCAAGCCTGAGGCTTCTCAACCCACCGAAAGTTTTACCTTCAGCGATAGCACCACCTCTCCCCTGGTGAAGGCCGGCAAGTACGCCCTGGCAGCCGTCGCCACGGCTGGAGCGGGAGCCCTGGCCTTCTACGCCGGGAGCAACCTGGGGACCGCCGCCACCGTGGCTGGAGTGGCCAGTGGAGCCCTAGCCGGTGGAACCGTCCTCGGAGCCGTAGGACTGATGGGCGATGTCATGGGCTTTATGAACAACACCAACCACACCCGAACCGGTGCGATCATCGGTGGAGTGGCCGGGGCTGCCGCCGGTGGAGCGATCGGAGCCTTCGTACAGAGCCCCGCGGCCGGTGTGGTCATGGGAGTGGCTTCCGGAATTGCTGCCCTGGGAATCACCTCCGCGGCTACTAACATTTTGGCGAAATAGAAGCCCAGAACGATAGACTTTTCAGGGGCCGAGACAGTTCGGCCCTTTTTCGGTTATAATGGAAGTTGTGAAGTATTTTAGTTTCCTGATCAGTCTCGCCTTACTCTCAGGTCTGGCCGTTGCCCAGACTCAAGATCTTCCAGCCAATCAGAAAGACGCCATAACCAGGGCTGAATTGGTGGTGGACCTGGACCGTTACCTGGCCGACTGGGAGGTTCGCAATGCTCAATTCGCGACCCGTGACGAGGTGGCTGAATTGCGGGCCCTGATCGTGAAATTAAGAGATGAGCTGGACCTGCTGGGGGGGCGTGAGGGCACTCTTGAAGGACGTGTCGAGCGCTTAGAGCGGCGGACCGAAAACACCGGCCGGCCCGGTTTCTAGTCCCTGAAAGAATCCTTCCAGGACCCAACTCTGGAACCATTCAAAAAGTTGCTCTTCTGTTTCCTGGTACTCTTCGATAGTCTCGCCGAGACTTTCACCCAGGGATTTACCCTGGCACAGTCCGGTTAAGAAGTGGAAAGCGGAGTCGCTCAACTCCAAACGCCAGACTTTGAGTTCATGCCGCCAGCACACCAGATTGCAGGATTCAGCCTGTAAGGAGATTTGGGGAGAGCCGTTGTTCCAGCATTTGTAGACGGTATTGGCGTTGTACTCGAACTGGTGTAGTTCCAGGGCGTGGACCGGCTGAAACCTTAAATCGAGAAAACGCTCTTCGGGTATTCCGGCGAGGTCTGTCATGGAGAGGCTCGGGGCGTCGTGGGCGATGGCCACCATACAAAGACTCCACTCCAGGGCCGCCAACTCGCTGACGGCCTCGGAAATTTCCTCTCGCAAGAATGTAGCGAAGTGCTTTCCCAGATGATCCAGGGTGTAAGATCGGGAAGGGTAACGATGTACGTAGCTCGCGACCAGCGACTCGAATCGAGCATCTCCCAGATACCAACGGGCAGCGGGAAAATCGATCTCCAGCGCCTCTTGCATTCTCAACAGATACATTCCACGATAGATCTGGAGACGCTCTTGAGGGGTGAGGGTGGGGGAGGGCAGGACCAAGTCGTCGGCTGACCCGGCCTTGAACCCGGCTTTCTCTTCAGCAGCCCTCAAGGCGGCTTCCTGCTCACCGGGCTGCACCACGAAGGTATGGAGCCACGCCTGGATCTCGTGCAATTTAGGTTGCGGCATGAGTATTCGCGCGTGCGTTGGCGAGGTCACGGTAGTATTGGGCTTTGAGCACTTCGTTATGCACGGTTTCGAAGTCAGGGATGTCGGCGTCCCATTCCACCATGGTGCTGCGGCCGCCGTGGCGCTGGTGCAGGCGTGTGTACATCTGCCAGACCTTTTCCACCACGTGATCGGAATGGGTGTCCACGATGTGGGTCCCTTTGTGGGTGTGGCCCGCTACGTGGTGATAAAGCACCCGCTCGACGGGAACCTGTTCGATGTACTCTTCAGGATCAAACCCGTGGTTATAGGCGCTCACGAACACGTTGTTGACGTCCATCAGAAGCCCGCAATCAGCCTCTTCGGCAAGCCGGGAGAGGTATTCAATTTCGGACATCTGGGACATCTTGAACTCTAGATAGTTTGAGGGATTCTCCAGGGCCAGCGGGAGTTCCAAAAAGTCCTGGATCTGCCGAACCCGCTCTGCCACGTGCTTGAGAGTCTCTTCGGTCAAGGGAATCGGAAGCAAATCGTGGGAGTTGTGGCTCAAGTAGGCTGTCCAGCAGAGATGATCGGAAACGAATGGAGCCTTGACTCTCAGGGCCAGTTTCTTGAGCTTTGCCAGATAGTCGAAATCCAGGGGATCGGTATTGCCTACCGACATCGAGACCCCGTGCAACAAGACGCGATAGTGGGAAGCAACCTCCTCCAGCACGGCCAAAGGCTTTCCGCCCTTGTCCAGAAACGTCTCGGAAATGACTTCGAAAAAATCGACCCGGGGTCGCTGGCTTAGAACGTGGTCGTAATGCACCGAGCGCAGCCCCATACCGAGCCCAAAGTCTGGTAGTCCCCATCTATTCGGTATCATAAGCGCAGCAAAAGCTTCCTGGCCGCGAAAAGGGGCCAGGTCGACCCGGCCCCATTTCGCGGCTCTACTTTTTCCCTGGACAGCCATCCTTGCCGGGGCAACCATCCTTGCCTTTACAGCCATCTTTGCCCTTGCAGCCATCTTTGCCCTTACAGCCGTCCTTGCCCTTGCAGCCGTCTTTGCCTTTACAGCCGTCCTTGCCCTTGCAGCCGTCTTTGCCTTTACAGCCGTCCTTGCCCTTACAGCCGTCCTTGCCCTTACAGCCATCTTTGCCTTCGCAGCCGTCTTTGCTCTTGGTCTTTTCGTTGCTGTCATTCTTGTCCCAGGAGTGGTGCTGGGCCGAAGCTGCCGAAGTTCCGGCGACGACGCCTGCAACGGCGGCTGCCATGAGTTTGGTGAATTGTCTTCTGTTCATTGTGACTCCCCTTAGGTACTTGGTTGGTTACACCGTGTGGGGGAGATTAGACCAGTCGTTTAACATCCCTTTTATAGCTGTTGCCAACTTAGAATATTGAAGCTTCCTCCAGTGGAGCCTCCGGACAGGACATCCGGTGGATTTCGGGCCAGGTCTACATCGTAGACGATCCGGGCACCCCCGTTGAGTCGAATATCATCGGCCACCACGGCTCCATAAAGTCGGGTTCCCCCGGACATTTCGACGCTCGCCTCAGGACCGTAGACGGTCATGTAAGCCCTGGCCCCACCGGTCAACTTGGCCAGCGAGTTCTTATTCATCATAAACAAGAGGTTTCGGGCCCTTTCGCTGGTGTTGTTGACAGTCCCACCAGATAGGTCGAGGTCCTTCTTTACGTAAATGACTACCGGCTTGTCTCCCGGCACCGATAGCTTAGCCCCTCCGGTCAGCTTGAGGCTGTTAAAAACATAAGTGCCCCCGCTCAGGCGAACCTCGCCGCCCCCGCTTGCTGACAGGTCGCTATAAGCTCCGGGAGCGAGGTTGACTCCGCTCCAGTCCACTTTGACCTTGGTGCTTCCGATAGAAGGGAAGTCCACCGGAGGGTATTCCTGCGCTTGGTCGAGTCGAGATTCGGCAAGACTCCAGGCATTCCAATTTTTCCAAACCGTGTTTTTACTGTCGGTGGTGGGATTGCGAGGCTTTGCTTCCCCAGGAATTCCCGTTTCGCCCACTTTGATCTCACCCCGAATATAAGTACCGGCTGCCAGGTTGATGGCCCCGGGGCCGGTGGAGTTGGTACCCACCGTGGCCTGGTCGGTGGACCCGCTGCCTTCGGAATCATAGCTCTCAATGGCGCTGCCACCATTGATATCCAGGCTGGAGGCGAAGACCGCAAACGAGAGCAGGCTTTCTTGCCCCTGGCCCAACTGAACCACGACGGCGGCCTGGCGTATCCGGCCACTGCGATCTTTGCCGTAGCTCCGGACAAAAACGGTGTTTTCCGGGAGTGGAACCGGCGATTTGTTGCCCTCCAGGACCTCCACAAAGTATTCCTCTTGAGAGTATTGCAGACGGGTGTACTTGTTGTCGCCCCGGTACTCTGGGTCTTCTTTGAGGTGTTGCAGCGCGATCACCAGCCCGGACTCGGCGGCAGCCAATGAGCGCTCGGTAGCCAGGCTGGCGGTGGCCAGTCGCAATTCGTGACTGGAGGAGCGAGCAAATCCCAGCACCATGAACCAGAGAATGGTCAAAAGGCCGAGGGCCATAATCAGCATGACCCCCCGTTCGGAGGTTTGTCTTCTCATGGATTTCTCACCACCACCGCAGTGGCAACTTCTATGGAGGAGCCTTCCACCGAAAGCGAGAGCCGTAGGTTGCAGCAACCGGTCGGTTCTTCCCAGGCTGTCATGCTCAGCAGGTCTCGGACCACCACTTCCGAGGGCGCACTACCCATTTGATTCAAGGGGATAATATTTGCAACAGCGGCGGGCTTGCTGAAGGGTTTCCAAGTGCGAACCAGGGAACGATTGGAGCGGGCATAAGTGAGCCAGCCCGTCCATTCCACCCGGCCCTGGGAGTCGTATCGATAGGGACCACCCTGGTCCGGCACCCCGCTGAGAAAAGAAAACTCCTTCTCGTTCTCGTTGATCGTTAGGCTTGCTCGGCTACTATTGGCAATCTCCCGATTGAGCATACGCAAGGCCGTGGTCCCTTCGTTGGAGGCCTCCTGGAGCATCATGTAAGACCCCACGTTTCGGACCGGTAGGGTCAAGAACAGCATGGCCGAAAAAACCGACAGCAGGGTGCAGTACACAACGACCTCAAGCAAGGTCATAGCCCTTCTATTGCCCGACATACCCCTCCAGACTCACACTCCCACTATGCCAGGACACTTCTACCAGGATGCTCTTGGTCCCGGTCATCGGACCGTCTCGCACGGTCACCAGATGGTTCATCGTCATAGTGGAAGTGGTGCCCCGTCTGACCGCCTGGACGGAGCGGCTTCCGGAAGTCTTGCCGAGGGGCAGATCTGGGTAGTTATAGGCGCGGTGTATCTCTAGGAGTTCCTTGGCGTAGGCCGTGGCGGCCACCGTACGGCGCGCCTTGAGTTCGGCTCGTTGCACACCGGCCAGCATGCTGTAAAAGCCCAGAGCGGCTACCAGAAACAAAGAAAACGCAACCAGCGCTTCCACCAGGAGGGTATATCCATTTTGTTCGATCCGGCGCACCTCGGTATTCTATCATTCTTTCTTTTTATCGCCTATGCGAAGGCTAGACTAGAGGGAAACCAGGTCGCTCAACCAAAACCTCATACAGGAGAGTACGGCATTGAAGTTCCAATACGCCGCTCTAGATGACAAGGGACAGCGCTTTGCCGGAGTCTTGGAGGCTGACAGCAAGACGGCGGCGCTGGGGGTGCTTACCGAGCGGTATTCCATAGTTACCAGGCTAGAGACCCAGGTTCAGAAGTTTTCCCTCGATCGGGTGCTCAACCCGATCAAGGGGGAAGATGTGCTGAACTTTAGCCAGACCCTGGCCGCTATGCTGGAGGGTGGCATCCCACTGAAGCGAGCCATCGACACCATCTATCACGATGTGGAAAACCGGATACTACGCGGAATCCTGCTGGATATTTCTTCGGCCCTGGGAACCGGTTCATCGCTCTCGGAAGCCCTGGGGCGGCATCCTGCGGTCTTCGATAATTTCTACCTCAGCATGGTCAAGGCCGGTCAGGATAGCGGGGAGCTTCCGGAGATGCTTGACCGGGTGGCGGTCTTTCTGGAGAAAACCGAACAGTTGAAAGATCAGGTCAAGAGTGCCCTGACTTACCCCTTCGTGGTTCTGGCTTTTGCTGGTTTGCTGGTAGCCACGATCCTGGCCTTCGGTGTACCGTACTTAAGAGAGCTTTACGGAGGCCTGGGGCTGGCCTTGCCGGTGAGCACTCAGATTCTGGTGGGGATCGGCAGCTTCTTGAGTGACTATTCAGTGATTTGCCTGCTGGGACTCTTGATGGGGGTACTGCTGGTCCGGACCGCTCTGCGGAACCCGGTATTCCTGGAGTGGGTGGACCGGACCAAACTGTCCTTACCCAAATTTAAGAGCTTTCACCGAACTCTCTATACAGCGAGATTCGCTCGTACTCTCTGCCTGCTATATTCGGGAGGGGTTCCTCTGCTAGATGCGGTCCAGCTTTCTGGTGAAAGTGCGGGGAATAGGGTCTTCGCCAACTCCATGGAGCAGGCCATTGAAGGCCTCCGAACGGGCAGTACGTTGTCCACTTGCTTAAGAGAGAATCCCTATTTTCTTGATGCGGCAATCGGGATGGTCTCCGCCGGAGAAGAGTCCGGTAAACTGGATGCTATGTTGGACAAAGTGGCGGATTTTTATGACCACAAAGTCAACACGCAACTGCAAGCGTTGACCGCGACCATCGAACCCCTGATGATGATCGTGATCGGCCTTGTGATCGGGGCCATCATCGTGGCCCTGGGGCTACCGTTCTTGAGCCTGGCCTCTCAAATGTAGCTATTCCGCTTCGGATTCTGATTTCGGTTCCGGGGGTGCCATCGGCCCGAACAGTGTCTCGATGATTTCGGCGAGTTCGACTCGCTTGACCGGCTTACTCAGGAACCCGTCGGCTCCGCACTCATCGAAACCTTCCAAGAGGTCGGAACGGATCGCGGAAACCATCAGAAACGGGATGGCCTGGGTCCGTTCGTGATACTTCACCAGACGAGCGATATCTACGCCGTCGAGCTTCGGTAAAATGTTGTCGGAAATGATCAGGTCGGGTCGATCCTGTTGAATAGCCTGGTAGAGGGCTAACCCGTCGGGGAAGACGGTGGGCGGGGTCCCGGTGATTTTGGTTAAGACCTTCTTGAGATAGAGCGCTTGAGTAGGGTCATCCTCTCCGATAAAGACTGTAATCATCAGGTGATTGAAAGCACCTCCGACATGGAGGTGACTCCTTCCAGCATTTTCTTGATGGCCACTTCACGCATCGTCTCAAAGCCCGTCTCTCTGGCCAGTGCTACCAGATGAGCCTCGGTCAGTTCGCGGGAGGGAAGGGCTCTCATGGCGTCTGTAATTTGAAGAAATTCGTGCACGGCGGTTCGGCCCTTGTAGCCGATCTGCTGGCATTCGGTACAACCGGTGGCACGATAAACTTTGTAATGAACTCGGTCTTCGCTCAGGCCGAGCCCACGAATTTCTCGCAGGCTCAAGGTCCTGGGCGCCTTACACTCCGGGCAAAGTTTGCGCAGAAGACGCTGAGCCAGAACCCCGGAGAGTGCCGCCATGACCTGAAATCGCTGGACCCCCATATCGAGCAACCTGGTCACCGCCAGGGCAGCGCTGTTGGTATGCAGGGTGGAAAAAAGCAGATGGCCCGTTAGGGCGGCCTGAAAAGCGATCTCGGCCGACTCCAGGTCCCGGATTTCGCCCAGCATCACCACGTCCGGGTCGTGGCGCAGAATGGCCTTGAGTCCGGTGCCGAAGGAAAAGCCTATGGACGGTTTGATGGCCACTTGAACCAGGCCCGGGATCTTATATTCGACCGGATCTTCCAGGGTGATCAGTTTGCGCTCTCGAGTGGCGATCTGCTGGAGGGTGGCGTACAGCGTGGTGGACTTTCCGGAACCGGTCGGTCCGGTCACCAGCACGATGCCGTTCGGTTTCTCGATGGTTTCCTGGTAGCGCCTAAGAGTGTCGGGCTCAAACCCCATCTGCTGGAGAGTCATTTTGGTGGATTCCGGATCGAGGATCCGGATACAGATGCCCTCGCCGTGTACGTTCGGAAGTATGCTTACACGAAGGTCGTATTCCTTTCCATCGACCTCGACCCGGGTGCGCCCGTCCTGAGGCAGCCTGCGTTCGGCAATGTCCAGTCCGCTCATGATCTTGACGCGGGAGACCAGAGCTGGATAGTTCGAGAGATCGGGGCCGCCGAACTCATGCAGGGTACCGTCGATGCGGTACCTGATAAAGACCTCGGCCTGATCTGGCTCCATGTGGACATCGCTGCTCCCCATGCGAATGGCTCGGGATAGGAGGTGGCGGACCTCCTTGACAACCGGACTGGTCTCTTCCACCAGGTTTTCGGTTTCGACGTAGCCATCCACTCTGGGTTCGAAGTCCACGGTATCGGTGGGGGTCTTCTTTTTCAGATAGGCTTTGGAGATTTCCGCGGAGATATCGGCGGTATCCGCTAAGACCGCCCTGATTCTTTTGCCGGTCAGTTTACGGAGAAAATCTTCTCGGGGCAGATCCATCGGATCGTCGATAGCAACGAACAGCAGGTTGCCTCTGCCGAACAGCGGTAGAACATTGAACTTCCGGGCCTGTTCCTCGGTGAGCAGGCTGAGAGCTTGCGATGATACGTGGTATTCACTCAAAGAGAGACAAGGAAGTTGAAAGAAGTCGCTTTTCGCTTTCAAGATCTGTTCGGTGGTCACAGAGCCTTGGGATTTTAAAAGTTTGACCTGCGCCGAATCACAATTCTGGGAAAGGAGAGTTTGAATCAGCTCCGGAGTAAGCCCGGGTAGGTGCTCCAGCCAGTGACTCATTTGCCCAACGCCAATCCCAGGGCGGCCTTGTACAGGGCCGGCGATGAGTTGTTCTTCGGCATTAAGTTGTTCCAACTATCGACCTGGAGGGGATGACCGATCCTAGATTCAAGCCAATCGGGAAGCCCTCCTAAGAGAGCACTCCCCCCGGAGAGAAAGATTTGACCCAGACTCTGAACTTGAAATCGCCGCTGGAAGTAGTCGATTGTACGGCGGAATTCGAAGACCAACTCGCTCAATAGAGATCCTAAAGAGCTGGAGAGCTCACCGATTTCTGAGTTTTCTTTCTTGCTTTGGGCTTCCGACCAGGAGAGCCCGTTGCGCAGGGCGATGGCTTCGGTCATGTGTTTGCCGCCGATGGCGATGTCTCTCAAGTAGTAGGGATACCCCCCTCTCACAAACAGCAGGTGAGTCATCTCGTGACCGATGTTGATCAGGAAGTGAAACTGCTCCGGGTCCAGAGCATGGTTTCGAAACACTTCGCGGGTCAGCCCGATTCCTGTGACTTCCATGCGCTTGATTTTGAGTTCGCCAGCCCGACAGATCTTCTCCAGGAGGTGGCTTTGCTCTTTGGGCCAGGCGGAGTAGAAGACCGCGGACTGGTCCGCGTTTAGAGACTTGACGGGTAGATGAACGATGTCCATGGTGTGGACCGGAAACGGTATCTCCCGGGAAACCGAGGAGATCACCGCCATCTCTTTTTCACTCTCTTCGAGGGATGGCAGTTCCAGATAGCCGCTGACCACCTGGGTGCCCTGCACTCCCACCACGACTTGCTTGGTCCAGAGTTTGGACAGACTTTCGCACTCCTTGAGAAGCGCACCGACCCGATCTACCACGCCGGGAGCCCTCAAGTCGCCCATTCCTTGGAGAAACAACGGCTTGCTGCATACTTCCGTAGAAAGAGTTCGAGAATCACAGGCGGCCCAATGAAGCGCGTAGCTGCCGATGTCGAGTCCCGCTTCTACACGTTTTCCGAAGATCATGGTCGGTGACCCTTCGCAACGTTACTCCTATGCTCCTAGATGATAGGATGAAGGTTGCCTCGCAATTTCAAAAAAGAGTAGCTTATGCTCATGGAGATCTCGTGTCCGACTTGTGGGGGGCCGGCCTCCCACTTGGAAGGTGAAATAAGTTGTCCCCTCTGCGGAAATCAGGGCGTCGCCCCGCTGCTGTCAGCGACCCTCCCTTCCACCATCGAATTTGAACTCCCGGGGGAGGTTGATCCGGATTCCTGGCCGGAGAGTGAGCTGGCTCTGGCGGTGGAATACCTGCTCGGATTTGTAGAGGCTTATGAAGGACTGCCAGAGGTGGCGGCGCCCCCCGGTGGAGCGCGGTTGTTCTATACGCCTCCGCCTGCTCAGCTCGGGGAGTTGGCGGAGCTGTGCCGCCGCTATTCTGTAAGCCCCGAAGTCGCTCTGCAGGCAGCGGTGGCGGTCTATGCTGCTCGAGAACGATGAGTCACTCATCCAGGTTTCCGGGCTCTTTCTAACCTTCAAGTGTGAATAGAAGAATCCCGATTTTTCGGGATTTCTGGGCGTTTACAAAAAAAACAAAATTGGGGGTTGACACCCCTGGGTAAGCTCGCTATTATCCACCTCGTGCCCCGGACAGTTGGTCCGGACCGCACAGCAGCGAATCAGCTGCCTTGTTCTTTGTCAACTGGATAGTGATGATTGGATGTGCTTCTTTTTTTGAGGGAGTACATTCCGCCAATAAATGTGACGTTTCGAGTTTTCGGACTCGAAGTG
>JBAYRN010000077.1:0-26975 GCA_041676625.1 Vulcanimicrobiota bacterium | reverse complement strand
TCACCTGGCCGACGTCATAAGCGGTGTGAAGTTCGCCGATGGAATCAAAGTTGAAGACAAGGAGGCCGGTGGGGAAGCTGCTGCTTGATTTCCGCGCCGTACACCAGATTTGACTATAACTCGAAAAACGGGTGGGATGCTCTCTGAATTGACAGCCTTGTCTGTCTCAGATCGCTTGACACGTTCCGGCCTTCCGATGAAGATTACTGCAAGACTGCACCCCATTCCCGCTGCCGAAGAAGAATTTTACCTGGAAGTATCAGGCTTACAGCAGGCGGCCGAGGAGTGTCTGAACGAGATTCGAGAAAGGCCACGGAAAGGATCTCTGCGGCTTTACTCAATGGTAGCTCGTTGAGACAATTTGAGAAATCCATCCACCAAGAAGTCAGCCGTTGCTTAGACCAGTTCGTTGCTCGCCTAGTTCAGGCCGCTCATTTCGACCCCCGAGTTGTGGCCCGAGCCTCGAAACTCGCCGAACTGCGACCCTCTATGAGGCTCCAAGCCCGAGGCCAGAAGGTGACCATTACTCTTCTCGGCGGTAGCCAGGTCGTGCTGACATCGCCCTATATGCTGAGTCGACCGAAGAAGAAGCGGGGTCGCCCGAAACAAAAGAAGGGTCGAGGGAAGAAGGGAAACGGACTCTGCCCCAGCCTCCTGATATGGACGGACCTGTCAAGCGCTTACGGAATTTTACGCATTCCTATCTGAAAACAAGTAGTTGGAAAAAGAAAAGAAGCTGGCCGAAATGGAGCGGGATGTTTCAAAAAAGGACACTGCGAGTTGATTGAAGCCGAGAGCTTTTCGCCGAATTCGTTATGGGTCAAGTTCTGGAATTTCCACGCGTTCAAAGTCGTAAAGCCTATCGTACCAGGAGTAAAAACTTGCGTCTTCAAGGATCTCAAGATTTTCTCCAAAATAGCTTGAAAAAACAACTCTCAGATTGTTGACTGGTGATATGCTTGAATAGAGTTTTCCCTTACACTCTTCGGAGGCGTAGATTGCATTTAGAATGCTGAAGCGCTCAAGCATATCTTTCGGCTGTGGGTCGGAGTGGCCATCCTTAAGACCAAACGCACTCCCGTGGTCTCCTTGGATTACTATCACTTTCTCTCCCGGCGCAGAGAGCAGATAGTCAATCGCCTCCAAGATCATTGCGTTTAGTATCTGTGTTTGTTGAATGTATCTCTTGGGTTCAATCCAGCTTGTGAAAGAGTTGTCTGTAGATGCGCCTGATGTCTCACCCAGCACAAAGGGAGGGTGAGGGGCGATGATATGGCAGAATACGAATTTGGGGCCCTTGATATTGGCGGAATCCTTTAGGGCCTCGACTCCGAACTCGATGCGTTTCTGGTGGGAGCGCAAGTTTTTTTGCGCGAGAAAGCGCCGGACTGGTGTCTGGCCCATCAACGCTTGGAGAAACTCACCGCCTATCGTTCGTCTTGCGAGTGTCGTATCGGCATTCTCAAGCTTCGCGGTTCCTGCCCACTCTGAACTGATGTTGACGATTTTATAGCCGCGGGCCTTGAGCTTTGTGAATGCAGCGTTTTGCTGTAAGGCGTAGTGGAGATTTGCTAGTTTTTCGCTGTCGACGGACACGCCTAGTTCGTCCAGGTCAAGATAGTTCATGTTTAGCGTTGATGTGAGCGAGAGTAGAGTAATGGGGTAGTTCGCTCTGCTCTTTTCACCAATGAAGAACGATCTCTCCTCCAGAGCTCCTGTAAATGCAGAATTGTCAAAATCTAAAACTTGGCGGGCGCCGATGTTGCCAATATACCCGTCCAAGATGATATAGTATAGGTCGGGACCACCTCTGGAGTTTGACAGATACTCGACCTTGGTCATTGCGCCCGCTTCATCCTTCGCAGACCCATTGGGCTGACTGATCGCCGAGTCTATCAAGCCCACCAAGGGTGGAAGGTTCAGGCATGTCGCAAAAAAAACCAGAGCAGGTATGCTGTTCGACAGCAAGCTTTTCGAGCGCCGAACGATCAATGCCGCAAGAACTGGTGTCACACACAGTATTGCCAGTAGCCAGGGCCGAGGGATCTTCGAAAAATTAGCAATAGGAGTAAAGGTCCAGAACGCGATAATCAGATAGGCGCTCAGGAAGCCGGTCTTGTTGATGCTGCTGCTGATCGCGAAAAAAACTATTCCAATCACGAGGCTGCAGGCCATCGAAGTTGCTACTTCACTGAATGTCGCTTGTTCGAAGTTGGAGTCCCAGAGCGAGAGCACAGGAAATGTGCTGCAAAGAATAGTCAAAACAAGAGAGTACCAGAGTCCCTTTTTCATATTGACTTGAAAAGGTGGAGCGTTCGTCCACTATCTTCAATAGGCTGGGTGTCCACGAGGCTAAAATAACGACTGTAGCATTCCAGAAATTCGGCCTGCGAACCAGCATAAGGGAAGTCGGGGCGATTTTGCAGGAGGCGCTTGACTTGAACGTCATCGGGGGGTACGAATTCTATTAACGCGGAGCGGCAGAATTGCGCTATGACTTTGGCCTGGGTGTGGAAAGGTACTTGGCAAGTTATGGCGAGATGATGAACGACAGCAAGCATTAGACCTAAATCGCAAGGCCCTCGCTGTTGTAGACTGTAGCGTTCAGCGTTTCCCCAGCCGATAGGAGGCGTTGGGTTTGCGATATCTACCACGAGAGGCAGAATGTTTTTTTCCCGACGCTCTCTGAGGGTCTTGTAGTTTCGGTCAACCGCGAGTGGATCTCCGTCTAGGCAAATGAAGAGAGAGTTCGGAATGCTGAGGCTAGAGATGCGGCTAAACTCCCCGGTGTTACCCCCGATATCCCAAACCACTTTCGGCTGTAAATCCTTCGCAATCAAGCCCACAAGCCGTTCCTTGCTTGCGCGAGCTATTTCACTGTAGCTAGTATCAGAGTAGTAATCTCCCCATTGCGTGCTCTTTTTCGGAGGTTGAAGTTTTTGCACGCAGTGATACAAGTTGTCGAGTAGGCCTAGTTGCGCATTGTTGGAAAATCCCCGCGTACGAGCTTTCGACGATATGCTAGTGTTGGAGTTTATTGCTATGGATTTCGCATGAATATGGACATGGGTCAGCACACTGGGGTTCAGGTAGCTCAGGGCGGGGAGCAATCTGCTAGCAATATCTAAAGGTACTCCGTCGAGGAAGGTCGCTGTCAGCTTGTTTATCCTGAGGTCACCGTACCTCATGAGGAGCAGAGGCGCCAAGAAGTGTTGACAGAATTGTCGATAAGCCACCCAAGGGCCTGGTGATTGCTTCTTCTCGAACGACAGGGTGTCAATAAAGACTGGCTGGCCACGGTGGAATTGGATATTGTAGGCAGAAGCGTCCTTTAGCGACATCCCGTGCTTCAGCGCACTCTTCTGTATTTTGAGCGTATGGAGAGCAGCGTCCCGCAGTTGCTCAAAAGACCATTCATACGGATAAGAGATAAAAGGAATCCATTCCGGCTTTAGGACGCAATGAACTGAATGGTCCAAGTCAAAATTTGTGGCGTCAATCTCTTCGTGCGAGACCAGCGCACTCTTTTCTGCCAGAAGGTCGTAAAGGCCGCTAGATATTAGCGCGTCGAACTCCGAGGCGAAAGACCTGTCGACGGCTCTGTAGAGTTGCCCGTCACTTTCGAAAATGTATCCGGCGGGATCGCGAAAAGAGGACGGGAGTCTAGCCGAAGTTGTCATCTGTTTCAGTGCTAGGCTTCCCAAGGCCAAGCTTGGAGCAAATTGTACGCCAAAAAGTTTTGACATAAAAAGCGACGCCCATAATTCCGGCAAAGGCGAACTGCAGCAGAAAGCTTCCGGTCGCGGGGTCCACGTAGGCCATGGCTGGCACAGTGCATAAAAATAGAGCGATTAGTATCGTGTACAATTGTTGTTTCATGGCTGCAGGCGGGGTTCTTTCACTTTACAGATATTCTGCCTCCATATACGCCGCGAACGGTTTGGCACCTGCCTGTATTCGATCGCAGGACAGAACGAAGCGGCTGTACCAGTCGATGGTCGCCCCGAGGTAGAGGAAGCCGCCACTGGGCCTGATGTAGGTTGTATCGGTGCTCCAGACCTGGTTACGTCGCTCGATACGGACCCCACGCAGCAGGTACGGGTACACCTTGTGCTCGGGATGCGACTGGCTCAGTTTCGGCCTGGGATAGATGGCCTGTAAGCCCATTTTCCTCATCAATCTCAACACCCGCTTTGAGTTCACCGCGTATTGTCACGGATCCCAGTTCGCGAAGCCAAGTCGTCATTTTGCGGTACCCGTAGAATGGGTGGGCGGTGTACTTCTCGTCCACCAGCCTCATTAACTTGAGGTTCTCGGGTGTCTCGCCGATAGGCACGTAATAATAAGTCGACCTCGGTAGCCCGAGAAGCTCACACTGCTGGGCCACCGAGAGCGAAGGATGATCTGGCTCTACGAGAGAACGCAAGTCTCTACAGCTCTGCAGATTTTTTTTCAACCTGTCGACTTCCATCTTCAGTCGACCAATTTCTTCATAGAGCTTCGGAGTAAGGTCCTCGGCCTCTGATTTCTTCTTACTTGAGTTCCTGAATATCCCCGGCAGAGAGTCCTTGACCTGCTTCTTCCAGCGAGTGAGCTGGTTTGGATGCACCTCGTACTCACCGGCGATCTCGTTCACTGGCCTCAGGCCCCTCAGGGCTTCAAGAGTTACATGCCTGACTGGCGGTCCGGAGATTTTGGTTGTTAGGCGGTTGACAACCGCACTTAGAAGCGTGATTCATCGTTATTTTTGTAAGTAATCTCATCTCATCTTCCAGGAACGGTAGCCCGGACACGATTGTCAGCCCTGTGATCTGATATAGGCTTCAATGTCCTGTTTATTTATCCGGCGTTTAAAGTAGAAATGGTAACTCAATCGTTGCCTCAATCCGTTCACTTTGGTCCTACCCCACAGCAGCGCTCTACCCAAGGGACTAAAGTAGAACCTAGCGCTTCTCTGGAAACTCTCCAGAAAAGGTACGTTTCGTGCCACAGCTACTTGCCAGATCTGCTCGAATTCTCTAGGCCTGTTATATAAAGCAGTAGCATGCATTCGCCGAAGGAACAGATCTTTCACGTTAAAATTATCTTGAGTAATCATCCCCTCCTCTAAATGCGCAAGGTGTAATTTAAGCGAGACGATCGCGCGAGTCCCAGCCGATTTAGCGCTTAGAGTGTTCCCGTGCTGCCGATAAAGGTAGAGTGGCTCTTCAATTCGATGAAATTGCCCGAACCGATGCCTTAACCTAATGAAGAAGTCGGCATCTTCCACGAGAGTGTATTCGGAGCGATATGGACCGATGCTCCGAGCCTGCTCGGCGCTATAAAGAAAGCAAGCAATGTTGTGGGCGTTGTAACCAGTAACCTTCCCGAGGCTATTGATAACCACATAATCTGCGCACACATGTTGATTCTGCCGAGCACCAGAATGCTCAACCATTTTCTGAAGAGCCCAGGGCAGGTAGAGGTTGTCATCGGACGTCCAGGTCCAAAAATCTCCCTTTGCCATACTGAATCCAGCATTCAAGGCTGATGGAAGCCCAGCGTTGTCTGTTCGCTTCAATCGAATCCGCGCATCTTTAAAAGCCTGTATTAAGTCAGGCGTGGCATCTGTACTGCCATCGTCTATGATGATCAACTCGAAGTCTTGGAACGTCTGAGACAGACACGAGTTTATTGATTGCACAATAAATTCCTGACCATTGTAAACTGGCAAAATAATGGACACCGTAGGATTCAAGGTTCAATTTCTCCTTACTTTCTCGAGATTATTGGGGTCAGAGTAGAGACCTAAAGCTACTTTGACTCCTGAGACAAATGAAGACGCAACCGTGTCTGAGGATAGCTTAGAATACTGAATGTAACTAGGGTTGATGTAACCCGGAAACGTTACCGAATGGAGGGCTGCCAGGTACCGAAAAACCTCGTCGTCGTTCGTCTCCACGGAGACCCTCTTCTCTGTCAAGATTTCCGCCAAGAGTTCTTTCAGCTCTCTGTGATGCTTAGCTATGTGGACGTTGGGAAACCCCGTGTACGGAGGCGAGCCAAATGCAATGACAGGCTTGCCGATTATTGCCGCCTCAAAACCGATAGTGCCGTTAACCGTTACAATAATTTCGGCGTTTTTCGCCCATCTGCTTGCAGGTTGCTCGGCGTCTATAAAACGTAAATTTGGAATAAGAGACAGCGATTTGTAAAGCTCAACTGAACGAGACAGATGTCCTGGAAAGCAGAAGTTGAACTGAGTAGGATGCTCTTTGACGCATATCTGAAACGACGGAGGCAAGGTCGCCGCTAGAAGTCGAATCAAAAGCGCCTGAGCCTCAAAAATGCCACCCTCTGGGTTTGTAGTGCGTTCAGGCTGATAATGTAAGGCTACCAGCACATATGGCTCCTCAGCAGTCGGGCTGACAAGTCGATCATATTCACGCTTAAGTATCGTCCTAGGGTCATTCAGATATCGATACCTAACCCTACGCCAGGCTTCCTTCAGGTATCTCCAGTACATTCGTGGGCGAAACAAGTGCCTTAAGCGAGGCTCAACCGCTATGGTAGCGTCCTGCTTTCGCTTATGGTGAACCATGTACGCTGGCTTGGTTTCCAGGGCTGAGAAGCGTTTGCGCACCTCCGAGACCAGTATTGATATCTCGGGAGCCTTGTCCCTTATAGCTTCAGTCTCAGATGGTGACATGCTACGGTGTCTTCCCTCGAAATATATTGGCAGTTCTGCAACACCCGTGGTTACTGCAATTCTGTCAGGAATTATAGACTGACTGAACATGACTACTTCTATCCCCAATATTCGCGAAGCCACGTATATCAAATAGTTGAAGGGATGATGAGGGCTTTCAGAAAAAATGGCCACTTCTATGCCCTCTCGACCTAAGCAGCCCTTGACGTATGAATAGACCGTGTAAATTTTATCTCGACTAAGGGAGTACAACTCGTTCGGATTCCATCGACTATTCATAGCGAGCAAAGTGTCCCAATGAGCCGCAAGTTCCTCAATCGTGATAGAATCAACGGGCTCGCAAAAGCACGACCCAAGATCTAGCGACGACCAATCAGCCCACAACCTATGGGCGTCGAGAAATGAGATTTGAGGCCACACCTTAAGAACTTCCTCCCTGAGAAGATTTCCCTCCGGATGATTTGTTGACAACAGCCAAATAGCAGGCTGTACATGCCCGCTTGCAGAGAGTTGCTGTGCTGCCTCGATCCACTGCCATAGGTGGGTTGGCGCAAATAGTGCTCGCTTCGAGACGGCGAGGTTCTTGTTTAAATTATGATAGCTCAACAATTTTGACTCTTTGTTCCTCCGCAAAACTTTCGTAAATCGGGGCCACTACACCTTGCAAGCCTCGTGAGGCGAACTCATGATCGGGGGGCTTAAATGCAATCAATTCCACATTGACAGGAAGCATGCGGCACAAGATGGGCATCGCCGACGAAAAAAAAGTTCCTACAACAGACGGTGCGACGCCCGAAGTTGCCAGATACCATTCGAACGGGACAGATAATTTTAACAATTTGCAATCATTCTTGTTTAGAAAACCCATTATTTGCTCCAAATCCTCGTGTCGGTGAGCAACGTAGGTTACTTCTCCCCGCTCCTTTAACACGCCGAGACAATCCGCCACATACTTCAGATATGCTCGGCGCTCAAAAAAACGGGCATACGGCAATCCCAGCAAGTAGGCACGTGAATCGCTATTCTGCCCGACGTTCTCTTGAAGAAATCCATAACTATTCCGCAGTGCCTCCCCTCCCAAGATCCGAGCAACCTGCTTAGTGTATGCCGTAAAAAAAATCGGTGAGCGAGGACGAGCTATTTTTACGCCAAAAAAGCACCGGTAGGCTAGGCGACGGAAAAAATCAAGAGGAGAAGAAGACCTATCTGCAGCGAGGTTGCGCGCGAGAGTTAGCGTATGAGTACCCTCGTCTACAATGTAAACCTGACAATTTGGCTGCACTACGCCCACTGCGGCGCAAAGCACGTAATTATCGACCCCATAATGACCCAGCGCGAGGATCCGGGGATTGCGAAAACGAGTTGCCCTGACTATCTCCTTCAATATCATCCTTCCTCTGCCAAAAGGCTGCCTCCTAACTGAAGTTGATTCAGACGGCATTTGTTCAACATCTTTTATTGGGCACTGGGGCAGTATTGCAGCCAGTTGGCTATTGTTGGCTAGATTTACGTCTCGGACCAGCAAGCTACACTGATCAAAGGGAAGACGCAGGGTATATGCCAGTTCAACCACATTGATTAATTGCAACGGGTTCGACACAATCCCAAGCATGACGCACTGAGAAAAAGGCTTTGTTTCGCAAGACATTGAGGTGTCTTGCAAATCTTTGTCGCTCACCGATCTACAATTGAGATTATAAGGTTGTCGTAATCTTGGCGCATGACGTGATGAGAATATGCCGCCTCGGCTTTCTTCCTTGCAGTCTTTGACATTAAACCCCGAGCATGTGCATTGTCTCTGAGCGATGTAATCGCTCGAATTAGGGCATTTGGATCAGAAGACGGCACGAGAATTCCATCTTCACCGTGAGAGATTTGCTCAGCCAAGTGCGGTACATCACTTGCGATTACAGGCAGCCCACAAGCCTGAGCCTGCATCACCGAAGTGCTCATCATTTCTCCAAAAGTGCAGTGCAAATACAAATCCAGTCCTTGATAAAAGCAAATCAAAGCATCCTCATTGAGGACTCCCATAAATGTGATTTTCTCCGCGATATTCAATTCTTCCGCGAGCAACTCCAGCCGAACTCGAGTCGGTCCGTCGCCGGCCAAAAACAGATGGAGCCTATCTCCTTGTGTCCCCGTAAAGGCAAGCGCCCTAATCAAGGTCTCATGGTCTTTTAGGTCATTCATTCGAGCCGCCATCCCTAAAGCAAATACGGCTTTTGGACCTTGAGGCCGCGGACAAAACCGCTCGATGTCGATTCCGTTAGGTATTAGAGCAGCGCGAGAGGGGCGATAGAATGGGCCGAGTTTCTCCTTTATTTGTTGCTGGGAAGACTTGGTTAAATATATTACTTTGTGACAAACCCAGTGCGCGACTAAGCTGGCTAACCACTCTGGCTTTGACTTAAATTTCGGCGCTTGGTGCTCCACAAAAAGCAAGACAGAGCGAGGTTTCAGAAGACGAAACATCGCTGCTGCTGGCAAGCTTGCCCCAGAATGAACAACTACCGCATCAACCCCAAGCTTGAAGAATGACCTAACAAGCGTTAGAGTTGGGCCCAAGTAGGAGCCTGACTTCTTTTTGATACTAACGAGGTCTAGGCCCAATTCCGCGCAGTTGTCTTGATACTCTTTCCGCAAAGCTTCGATGCCATAAAAGATGGGATAATGCTGAACCCCAGAGCGGGCCGGGGCCTTCGCTATGGAAAAAAAGACCGAGCCGTGACCTCCTAGCCCACTATACAAAACATGTCCCGCTCTCACGCAAGGTTGTTCTGGCCTCTGATCGAAGCTCCTGTGGTACCTATGAAAACTATTCTATTCGTTATTAACTCTCTCGGAGGCGGAGGAGCAGAGCGATTACTACAAACCCTCGCAGTTGAATTGACAAAGCGTGGCTTTGGGGTGAAGATTCTCACTCTCGAGAACCCGAAGATTGCCTACAGCCTGCCAGCTCGCGTTCAAGTGACACCTTTGTGGACGAGGTTTCTGAATTTCGGCCCTCTCAAACTGTTGGCTCTCCCTCTAATCGCCTTAGAGTTGCGATGGCGGCTTAGCCAAATCAAACCAGACGCCTGGATGTCACTTCTTTATCGAGCGAATTTTGCAGCCGCCTTGGCAAAACTGCTTGGGTACAAAGGTAGGCTGGTGGTAAGCGATCACGTTGATGTCTTCGCCTGTTATCCCGGAGGCGCCGGAACAGATTGGCTGATGCGAATTCTCGTTCGGGAATTGTACAAGCTGGCAGATGTGGTCCTTGCCGTCTCTCAAGGCGTGGCCGATGGCCTTCAAAGGCTCTCGATCCCAGCGAGCCAGACCCGTACTATTCTCAACGCGGTTGACGTCGAATCTATTCAACGTGAAGCCAAAAGGGCCCCGTCACAGGCGCACACCTTTGTCACCGTCGGACGATTATGCTACCAAAAGGACCATCTAGGCCTTCTGCAAGCGTTCAAGAAAGTTCATTCCGACTCGCCAGGCGCCCGCTTAATAATAGTGGGAGAAGGGCCTGATCGACAAGAGTTACAATCCAGACTTCGAGTGCTTGGCTTGGAAAGCTCGGTTAGACTAGCTGGATGGCGAGAGCGCCCCTATGAACTGATTGCTGGCGCGAAGGCCTTCGTATTGAGTTCACGGTTCGAGGGGTTTGGATTGGTACTCGTTGAGGCTATGGCGGCTGGCTTGCCGGTTATCAGCACCAATTGCCCTAGCGGCCCTTCAGAGATTTTAGGACACGGGAAGTACGGAATTATGGTTCCTACGGCCGACAGCGATGCGCTGGCAGATGCCATGTTGTTACTTCTGAACGATGATGAGCGCTGTGAGCAACTAAAGCAGAAAGGCCTAAAACGATGCCAGGATTTCGATGTTGCCAAAATTTGCGACGAGTATCTTGAACTTCTTCTCCAGCAGTAAGAAGGGGCCGCTACGGTGATTGCAGGCATACTGCTAGGGATGATATCCGTGAGTTTACCACTTTTGGTCCATCAAGTGGCGCTGAGTCGTGCGCTGAGAGCATCTACCCTCTGCGTGCTACTCGTCCACCAGGCGGCATCGGTGCTTCACATAATTCTAAATGGCTTACCAACCATGAAAATGGACCCCTTTGCCTTCCACCGCTTCGCCCAACTGGGGTACGGTAGACTTGATGCCGAACCGTATGCTCACTTTCTACATGCCATATACAGGTCATTCGGCTCATCTCACCTTCTTGGTTGCCAAGTATCGAATCTTTTCTTCAGTTTTGCATTAATCATTCAGATCAAGTTGCTCTATCGAATAGGCTGTGAACGGGTTGCTCCTGTATTGACAATCCTCTTCGGCCTACCTCTTTCTTGTGTATTCAACACCTCCGTCACCCTGCGAGAAGCGGCCCAGATGGCGTTATTCTTGAGCCTTGCCTACGTCCTACTACTTTTGGCTCAAGAGGGGGCGAGCCTGCTGACTCTGTCGATTGCACCGACTTTTCTGGGCCTCCATTATTTACATCACGGTTTCACTGCGGCATTAGCACTGATTCTGCCCTTCGCCCTTGCTTGGGCCATGAAAGCCCGGCCTGTAGTCCTAGTAGGACTCTTAATGGTGAGCCTCAGCGGCAGCTTCTTCTTCTTGGAGAATGCAGTGGAAAGGCTGTCTGAAGAATCCACAGCATTTAACCAGGTTGTTTCAGGCAACTTCGATTATGTGGAGAGTTATGCGCAAAAGGTGGAAGAAGGCCGCACCGACTTCGGTGTAAACTTGGACCTTAGTAGCCCGGCCACTATAGCCAAGACGGGGCCACTAGTACTTTTCTACTACCTTTATTCCCCCCTCCCTTGGCAAATTCGGGGTGCGATGGATATCTATGGCGCCCTAGAAGGACTACTTAGGCTCACGCTCACTTTCTTCGCCTTGAAAGCCATTCTAAATACCACCGGGCGAGGGCGAAGCGATCTCATCCTCTTAGCATTTATATTTATCGGCATGGAAGTCGCTTGGGCCGCAGGAACGGCGAACTGGGGCACGGCTTTTCGACATCGCTTGGTAGCTTGGGGGCTCTTGGTTGCCCTGGGAGGGAAAGGCTGGAGCCTTTGGAAGCCTAGCAAACACTCAACTTCAGAGGGCAGCGAAAAAGTGGCCAGGATGACCGAACTCTCCGTTAGAGCGCGCCGCCGCGCCCTGACAGCCAAGAGACAGAACCGAGAGCCTACTCCGAAACCCCGATCCAAAAGACGTTCGCCACGTTCATCATTCGATTCCGGATAGGTTAGCTCAATGGAGGCGGCCTGGGCTGCTGGCACTGCCAACTGGGGCACGGCTTTTCGCCATCGACTAGTAGCCTGGGGGCTACTGGTAGCGATGGCGGGCAAGGGCTGGCTACTTCGGCGGCCTACTACGTCCGAGCCCTGCTCGCTTGCGGAGGGCCATGGTGAGTCGTCCAACTCCATCAGGGCGCGACGCCGAGCACTCAGGGAAAGGCGCCGGAGCCGAGTGAAAGATGGAGAGCATTCCGCCTCCCGTCGAAAAAAGGACGGAGAAAAAGCCTAGTCTCTACTTGTCACTATTGCTGGTGACCCGTCCGCTTCCGTTCAAGGAGCGCCCGTTCGTGTGAGTGGTGGTCAGTTGTTCAATGGCCATAGGGAGGGGCCGCTTGAAGCGCTCCCAATCCACCGTGAGTTCGGACTGGCTGGAAGGGATGACCGCGATGACTGGCACCTCCAGCATCTCTTCCACTCTCGGTCGGAGGCGCAGCGAGCTTGCCAGGTGGTCTCTTAGAAAGGCCGCCCCTACTCCCATAACCAGGCAAAAGGGCAGGGCCAGAGCCAGTGTCGTGACGGCCGAGGTGTTCAGGGCATCCAGATTGATGGGCATTCCTAGCCGGGGCTGCTCCAGGAGGTTGACCGCGCCCTGTCTCCGACTGGCCTGTTCTACTACGCGGGCCTGGTAGAGTTGATGAATGAGGGAAAGGTGGTTTTCTTCCCACAGGCTTCTCTCTCTTTCCAGCTTGGCCACTATTCTTCGGTCGTCCTGGCTCATACGACTGCGGAGCAGGTCGTTGAGTTGAGCGGAAATGGATTGAGAGCTTTGCAGAGCCTGTTGCAGTTGGGTGGACTTTTCGGTGTAGAGAGAGTCCACGTATTCGTCCAGGGCTTGCTGGTACAGCCCTTCAGCGTTCTTTAGCCTTTGTTCGGCAGTCCTAACCACGTCACTCTGGTCGGTATAGATCTGCTTAAGTTTATGGAGTTCCAGTTTTTGCTTGGCTACGTCGCTTTCCACATTGCCGATGGCCCCGGTGGCAGACTGCAGCACGCTCCACGGCGGGCTGGTCCGACTCCCGTTGAGATAGGTCCGGATCGATGTGATCTCGGCCTGCAGCGCACCCACTTCCCGTTGCAACGCATGGCGTTCTGCTTCCAGCGACTGCTGGCGACTTGCGATCTCCTGGTCGGTGGGCAGTCCCAGGTACTTCTCTCGAACCTCCATGAGAGCTTCCTCGGCCTGGATCCGTCTTTGTTCGGCCTCCAAAACGAGCTCTTCCACAAAGCGCCGGGTATTGGCAAACTCTCGGGCCGACAGTTCCTGGACGTAGGCTGTGAATTGATCGGCGACCAACCGAGTCAGCTTTTGAGACTCCTTGGGATCCAAGCTACTCACGGCTAGCTCGAAGAGCTTTATCCCGCTGCGATCTCCGCTCAACGGCTTGACCCTTACTTGCTCTCTCAGTTTTAGCCAGTCGGTGTTGTTTTCTGCCTGGGCGGCCACCCGGCTCAACAGATCCTCGCTCAGGATCAGTTCTCTTAATAGGGTCTCGTCGGCAAACCAGGTGCTGGACACGTCGGCTGGCACGGCCGCGTTTCCACTCTGCTTGGCAGTTCCGGAACTGGTGGGGGTCAAGAGAATTTTGGCGTTGGACTCATAGATCGGAAGCACTTCTTCCTGGGTGGTGGGAATCAGTAGAACCACCATCATGGTCAGGGCGGTCACAGTGAAGAAGGTCCACCGTCTGGTCTTGAGAACCTGTATCGCTTTTCGAAAGTCCAAGTTTTACTCCCCTCGAGCCTCTCTGTTGAGAGTTCCCCGAATCTGTCCGATATTCGCTCATCCTACCGGTAACCTTGGCTTTTGACAAGATTTCTAAGATTTCTTCTTTTTGGGGCTGAAAAAATTGACGAGCTTGGAGGGCTTGCGTTCCGGCTTTCGTTCTGGTTCCTGACCATACCCGTATCCATACCCGTAGCCATAACCATAGCCGTAACCGGCTCCGTGAGTTTTTTCACTGGGGTCGGCGTTGTTGAGCACCGCACCCAAGACTTCAATTCCGTGATCTTCCAGATCCTGTACAAAGTGGGCCTCGGCTTCTCCTTGCCATCGTTCCGGACTGACAACGAAGACAGCGCCGGTCACCGCGGCGCCCATGAGAAGGGCGTCGCTGCAGGCGGACAGGGGTGAGGTGTCTACTACCAGACAGACGTCTTCTCCGGCGATGGAGTCAAATATCGCTCGCAAATCGCTTTTACCCAGGAGATCGGCTGGGTTTTGTTGAGACCGCCCAGCCGGCAGCACAGAAAGTCGCTCGATGGGGGTGGGATAGATGTGCTGGGGCACCTCCCCGCCGTGCTCTAAGATATCCATGAGGCCGGGCCGTGAGTCTGCCTCAAATACCCGGCTCAACGTGGGTCGCCGCAAGTCGCCGTCGACCAGGACCACTTCCATGAGAAGCTGGGAAAGAGCCACGGCGAGATTGGCCGAGATCATCGACTTGCCCTCACCCCCCCAGGAGCTCACGACCATGATCTTTCTCAATCCCTGGGCCAGTTTCGGGCTGAGAGCCGCTCTTAAGGAACGGTAGCTCTCCGCCACGTTTGAGTTGGGCTCGCTGAGAAGTATGAGACGGCTTTGAATGTCCATGAAATTTCGATAGTTTTTTCCCTTACTTTCGAGCTTCAAACTTTCAGGGCCTTGCCTGCCCTCGCCCTCTGGTATAGTCTGATGGTCTTGATTGGAAAGAGCGGGCATAGGAGAGTGGGGTTACTGGTGGCGGCACTGGTCCTGGTGGCTCTGGCGCTTTACCTTTCGCATCTGCGGGGCCGGGACGGCGAAGGTGGTAAGAGCTTTAAGGTCTCAGGGACTTACCAGGGGGTGCTGCTAGGCCGCCACGTTTCGCCCTATTCCCTCCAAGCCATCACCCTGACCGAGCAGTTCCGTTCGGCGGTGGGGGGGCGAGTGGAGGTGAGGTCGGACTCGCCCGCCTCGGGGCGGATCTCCATTACCGCCTTCGCTTCCCAGGAGAAAGAGCTGAAACCGGCTCTGGAGCGGGCGGTGCAGTTGCTATCGGTCCAAGCTCGAGAGCTGGCGCTGGCCGAGGTGGAGGGGGCGCTTTCGCTGGTGCGGGAGGCCCAGGAGTCCGCCGGGAGGTGGAGTGTTCCGCTTGGAGAGCCTTCGGCTGCAGCGGACCGGACGGTTTCAGAAGACGATACCACCAAGATGCTACTGCTGGGCACGGAGATCGAGCAACTGGAGACTTTCCTGCGGGGTGGGAAGATGGCCGCCACGTTGCGGTCTAAGCTGAGTCGGGACTCGTTGGATAAGGCTCGAGAGAGAGTGCGAGACGCGGAGCTTGAGATGGGCCGGCTGGCCCAACTTTTCAACTCTTCCAACAACGTGCTGCGGGCCCAGCAGGAGTACGTGAAGAAGGCGCGGGCGGAACTGCGGGCTCTGGAGCAAGAACTGGCCCGGGCCCGACTGCAGGCGCTAAGAGCGGAACTTGCCAAGCTAGAGCAAAAGGCCACCGCCCTGATCGAGGAAAACAAGAACCGCCCCCTGGTGGCTGCCCCCTCCGGGCTGGATGAGCCTGAAGGTCCCAGCGAGGATCTGTTGTCCGAGCGAGCCCGAGAGTTGGCGCTGCGAGCCGAGGAGATCTCTGGGTCCGATGACCTGGAGTTGGTGGGTTCGCTGGAGTTCGGTCGGGTCTCCGATCCCTTTTACGCCGCCCAGTTGGCCTGTTGGCTGGGGGCGCTGGGGCTGTTTTGGGTAGCGCTTTTTTATACTCCTCGCCGTCGGGCGGGCAGGGAAGCGGCTTCCTGGACTGCGCGGCGGGCTACCTTCAAGCCTCAGGCGGACCATTATGAGCTCTTCTTCTCCCGCCTGTATTCCGATATGGAGTACACGCTGGGGGCCTCTCCCAAGAGGATTCTGGTCTTGGGCGATAGCCACACAGAAACGCGGCTGGCCTTTTCGATCCGGTTTGCGGAGTCACTGAGTAAGGAGCATCCCCAGGTGCGACTGGTGGATTTCGATCTAGAGGGCAAGCACCTGAGTGAGCGATTGGGGCGCGAGAAGCTACCGGGGGTGGGGAATGTGCTGGTCGAGGGCGGGCCGGTGGATGAGTTTTTTTCGTCTATCGCGGGTACCACGGTGCAGTTTGCCCCGGCGGGTTCTCTCACCAGCCTGAGCCCCGAAGCCGTAGGCAGTGAGAGGGTCGGTCGTCTGTTGGGCCCTTCGGAGGCGGTGGTGGTGGTCGACGCGGGTGGCTCGGCGCCGTTTGAGCTGCTCACCCCTCACCTGGACTCGGTACTTTTCGCGCTGGGCCCCGGCCAGGGCATGCCCGCACTGGAGGGCCCCGAGCTAGAGGCGCTGAGAGGGTTTCAGGAAGCGGGGCTGCCGATTTGGGAAGTGCACGTGAATGAAGGCGCGTTTCATCCGTTGTCATAAAGCGGGCCTTCGGTTTGTGCGATGAGTTCGAAGGGGCGCTCCGGTCGAAGGGTTTGGGCCCGAAGAGGGATCCTGTGGTTGGTGTTTTCAGCGCTGGTGGGGTATCGCGCCGTTGGTCTTACGCCCCGGGCGTTTTTAGGGTACGCGCTCTACCTTCCGGAGACGGCCCTGCTGGTGTTGATGGTGGTATTGGCCTCTCTGGGCCTGCCGGGCCGCCGAGGTTGGGTGCTTTTCGTGGTTTCGTTTCTTCCGGTTTTATGGGTGGGCTTGACCCCTCTCACCGCTCGGTCACCCGGGCAGGTAGAGATGGGGGTCCGCCTGGTGAGCGCGAATCTGGACTCCTGGTCTACGGACATGTCGATCGCCGCTCAGGAACTGGCGAGTCAGAACCCAGACCTGCTGTGTCTTCAAGAGGTGTGGGCGCCTGCGCACCTGGATGCCCTGCGCCAGGTCTTTCCCGGCTTTGTCTTTGTGCCGGGTGGGGGGGCAGAGCAGCGGGCTTTCGACGCGGCGGTCTTCGTAGGGGTGCCGCAAGAGTTGCTGGTACGGTCTCTGCCCGGTTCGCCAGGGGTGGCCGGCGCCGTCGTCAGGGTCGGGGAGAGGGAGATTGTAGTGCTTTCGGTGCACGGCCTGAAGGAGAGGGCCTACTGGCCGTCTTCGGTCGCTAGCACGGTGGACCAACAACTGACCCAGGCTTCGGAGATTTTACAGGAGGTGCGGGGTCAGGGTTTGCCCTGCCTGATCGGTGGAGACTTCAACGCACCGCTTAGCGGGCCGGGTCTAAAGCTCTTGCGCTCCCGCTTTCGGGTGGCCTCCCGGCAAGTGGCCGGGGGTCCGGTGCTCACCTATCCGGCTTCCTTTCCCTTGCTGGAAATCGACCACATCCTGGCCACCTTCGGGCTGCTTGCCCGACGGTACCAGGCCTTCCCCACGGGCTCGGACCACCAAGCCGTGGTGGCTGAGTTCTAGGAGGCGATGATTCCGAGTTGCCTGTACACCCCGAAGGTTTCGTTGACCACTTTTTCTACCGAAAATTCTTCAGCCACCAGTTGCCGTCCGTTTTGGCCGTAACGCAGAGAGAGGTCCGGGTCGTCCAGCAACCGCTCGATGGCGTGGGCCAGAGATTTGGGGTCTTCCCGAGGCACCAACAGGCCGTTGTGCTCGTTGTGCACGATCTCTCGGCAGCCCGGCACATCGGTGGCCACGATGGGCTTACCCATGGCAGCGGCCTCCAGCAGTGTGCGGGGGGTGCCCTCCCGAAAGGAAGGCAGCACCACGATGTCGGCCAGAGCCAGCACCTCGGCGATGGATTCCACGTGGCCCAGCAGGTCCACGGCGCCTTCCTGTCTCCACTCCTCCACCACGGTGGGGTCCACCGAGCTGGGGTTTCCGGGGTCCACGTCTCCGGCTACCTGGAAGTAGACGCTCCGCGTGCCTTTCAGGGTGCGGGCCGCCTCTACGAAGTCGTAAATGCCCTTTTCACGGATCAGCCGGCCCACGAACAGCACGGTGGTCACGTGATCGGCGTGGGTGTCGGGGGTACCGGGGCGGGGGCAAAACCGCTTCAGGCACACGCCTGAGCTGCGAATGATCACAGTTTTTTCGGGGGCCACCAGCCCGTTTTCGATGAAGGTCTCCAGGTCGTCGGGGTTTTGGAACACCACCAACCCACGGCGAGCCTTCAGGATTTTGCGATAGAGCCACCTGACCAGAGGCCTGACGGCACGGGTAACCGCTCTCTTTCCCAGAAAGATATGGCCCAGGCCAGTGACCGCGTTGACCACCGACTTCACTCCGGTCAGCTTGGCGGCGATGGTGCCGTAAAGCACACACTTGATGGTGAAATGGTGCACCGCCCGGGGTTTTTCTCTCCAGTACAGCCGGATCAGCTCCCAAAGGGCGAAGAGTTCGAAAATCGGATTCATGCCTCGGCGCGAGAGTTTGCTGAGGGCCCTGTGTTCAAAGCCCTCCGAGGTTAGCCTCTTGACGTAGCTGTCGTCGGGAGAGACCAGCACGACCTCGAAGCCTTCATCTCGTAAACGCCTGGCCAACGGCAGTCGAAAGTTGAAAAGGTACCATCCCGTATTGGCCACCAATAGGATCTTATTCTGGTTCATTTTCCGCCTCCCCGGGTGAAATTGTCTACCAAACATTTTCTTTTTAGGGAGGATGTCCTTTTGACTCTGAGTCCTTTTCCCTCTCGGACAGCGGGCCGAAGGGGCTCTTACTCAGCTTCGCAGCCAGTCCCAGGCGTAAGCTAGATGGCTCCTCAAGGCCCGGCAGGACTCGTCGAAATTCGGGTGACTGGGGATGATCAGGAGCACCCCTCTCTCCCAGCGGCGGGGCGTCCAAAAGCCGGTGGGAGCCGCCTGGGCCTGCAGTCCGGCGGCCCGGAAGTTCAGCTGGGCCCGACCGGCGTGGGAGACTAGGAAGCTTTGCTCTCCAACTTATCGACTCGATCTTCGAGTCGGTCGATGCGCTGGGCATTTCCCGAGTGACCCTCTCCAAACGCACGGATATCGGACCTGATATTCTCCACCACCAGCTCCACACCGGTGAGTCTCTCGGTAACATCTTCCAGTTTCTCTGAAGTGTCTTCGAGTTTCTCCGAAACGACTTCGAGTTTCTCCGAAACGACCTCCAGTTTCTCGGAAACGTCTTCCAGTTCAACTTCAAGCTTATTGAAGCGTTCATCGACCTGGTCGAAGCGTTCATCGACCTGGTCGAAGCGTTCATCGACCTGGTCGAAGCGTTCATCGACCTGGTCGAAGCGTTCATCGACCTGGTCGAATTTCATGTACACATGGTTGAAGCTGTCCTTCATAATGACGAAGTACTCGTCGAGTTCGGCTTTAGTGGCGGCGGTGGTCTGTTCGAGTCGGTCGAATCGGCTGTCTAACTTTTTAAGATATTCGATAATTTGGTTCATCTCGTTTCCTTCACCAGGTCCCCGTGAGTTCCCAGGTACACCATGTTAAATTTTTTCTCACCTCGATCAACCTTGATTTTCCTCGAGCCAGGCCAGCAGCATGAGCAGGTTCCACAGCAGATGGTGGTGGCGACGGGTTCCGGTTTGGTGCTGTCTCCACAGTTCCAGGGCGGCGCCCGGGGCCAGCCACTCCGAAGCCCTGCGTCCGGTCAGCAGGCTCTCGGCCCACTCCTTCAGCGGCCCCCGCAGCCATTCATCCAGGGGCACGGCAAAGCCCATCTTGGGGCGCTCGAAGAGGTGGGGGGGGAGCTCTTTGGTCAGCCACTCTCGCAGGATCACTTTGCCCCCGTTTCTTCCCACTTTCCAGGAAGCGGGAGCAGCCAGCGCTTTTTCTACCAGATGGTGGTCTAGAAAGGGGGAGCGAGCTTCCAGTCCACAGCTCATGCTGGCCCGGTCTACCTTGACCAGGATGTCGTTGGGCAGATAGAACTGGAGGTCGGCGAGGCACCCCTTGAGCAGGAGATCGTCGGTGGCGTCCCAGTCGGCCTCTTCCATCACCCCCCGCACCGGGGCCGCGAGTAAAGCCTCCGGAGTTGCGGTGTCAGATACCGCCTGGCGATAGAGAGAGGGGTAGTCCCTGCACTTTAGTAGAGTTCGCAGTTTGTCCAGCTTGTCTCTCACCATCCGCACCGGCAGCAGCTTTCGTTCCGACAATCGCACCAGAAGTTTCTCCAGGTGGGGCCAGGAAAGGAGGTTGCTCAGCGCTACCAGCGCCGGGCCAGGAAAGAGGTGCAGGGCCCGCGCGATCCTGGGAAGCCACAGGTGCCGATTGTACCCGGCAAAGCTCTCGTCTCCACCGTCTCCGGAGAGGGCCACCGTCACGCTCTTTCGGGCCAGCCGGGAGACCAGGATGGTGGGGATCTGAGAAGAGTCGGCAAACGGCTCGTCGTAGATGAGAGGGAGTTCGGGAACGATCGAAAGCAAGTCGTCGGGAGAAACCACTATCTCGGTGTGGTCCGTGCCCAGGTGGCGAGCCACCTCGCGGGCCTGCTCGGCCTCGTTGAACTCTCCCTGGGTGAAGCCGATGGTAAAGGTCTTGACCTGGGCGCTTCCTAATTTTTGCATGGTGGCCACCACCAGACTGGAGTCGATCCCTCCGGAGAGAAAGGCACCCAGGGGCACGTCGCTGATCAGCCGTGCTGCTACGGCCCGTTCAAAAGTTTCCTTCAACTCTTCGCTATCGGGAGGGTCCGCCGAGGGGGCGGGGGTCCAGTAGGGTTCCGGGTTGCCCAAGCTCCCACTCTCGAGATCGTATTCCACCCAGTGCCCCGGCCTGAGTTTGTTGAAGCCCTGATAGATGGTGTGGGGGGCCGGCACGGACTTGTATCGCAGCATGAGAGCGCAGGCCTCGGGGCTCACCCTGGCTTCGGGGTGGTAGACTTTGAGGACCCGCAGTTCCGAGCCGAAGACGAAGCCGTTTGGCGTGGCACCAAAAAAGAGGGGTTTTTGGCCCAGGCGGTCTCGGGCCAGAAAGAGTTTTCGTTCCTGGCGATCCCAGGCCCCGAAGGCAAACATGCCGGTCAGTCGCTCCAGGGTCCGGGTGAGCCCCCGGCGAGCCAGATACTCCACCAGGACTTCGGTGTCGGAGGTGGTCCGAAAGACGGCTCCGCCGGCCTCCAGTTCTTGTCTCAGGGACTGGAAGCTGTAGATTTCACCGTTGAAGGTGAGCACCCAGCGGCCGTTTTGGCTGTGCATGGGCTGGCCCGCGGCGGTCCGTAGGTCCAGGATCGAGAGCCGGGTGTGCCCGAGGCAGACGCCGGCCGGGTCGCTCCATACCCCGGATCCATCGGGCCCCCGGTGGTTAAGGGCTCGGGTCGCTCGCTCGGTAAGGCGGGTGAGACTCTCGGGGCTTTGCTTTCGACTGATGATGCCACAAATACCGCACACTACAGGCCCCTCTTTCGTATCCCGAGGTATAGCTCATTCATGGTGGGAAATTACAATCCGAATACGAAAAGTCATTTTTCCCGGTACGTCCGGAGTTTAGAAATGGGGGAGGATTAAATATGAATAAGCCTCTGAATAGTTACAGACCGAGAAAGATCGCCGTAGTGGGACTCGGCTACGTGGGCCTGCCGGTGGCCAGCGCTTTTTCTCGCCACGTGGATACGGTGGGGTTCGACATCAACCAGGAGAGGGTCGAGCAGCTTCGCCAGGGTACGGACAAGACCGGTGAGGTGAGTAGCGAGGAACTCAAGAGTTCAAAGTTGCAGGTCAGCTCGGACCCTTCGGTCTTGAAAGACGCTGATTTCATCGTGGTGGGTGTTCCCACTCCCATCGACAACAACAAACAGCCAAACTTGGAGCCGCTCCTCTCAGCCACCATAACGGTGGGCGAGAACCTGTCTCCGGGCACCATCGTGGTCTACGAATCGACCGTCTATCCCGGAGTCACGGAAGATATTTGTGCGCCCCTGCTGTGCGAGGCCTCAGGACTTTCCAGAGACCAGTTTAAGCTGGGCTACTCGCCCGAGCGGATCAACCCTGGAGATGGGGTCCACACCCTGTCAGCCGTGGTCAAAGTTGTTTCGGGAGAGGATGAAGAGACCCTGGACAAGGTGGCGGCGGTCTACGGACGGGTGGTGAAGGCAGGAGTCTTTCGAGCTTCCGCCATTCGGGTGGCCGAGGCGGCCAAAGTCATCGAAAACGTCCAGCGCGATATCAACATCGCCTTGATGAACGAACTGGCCATCATCTTCGAGCGGCTGGGCTTAAAGACCAGAGACGTGCTGGATGCGGCCGGCAGTAAGTGGAATTTCAATCGCTATAGTCCGGGGCTGGTGGGCGGACATTGCATCGGTGTGGACCCGTACTACCTGACCGCCAAGGCCGAATCGGTGGGGTACCACCCTCAGATGATCCTGGCGGGGCGGCGCATCAACGACAACATGAGCATTTTCGTAGCGCAGAAGCTGGTCAAGCTCCTGATCAATCAAAATCTCCAGGTCAAGCAATCTCGAGTGGCGATCTTTGGAGTGACCTTCAAGGAAAACGTGACGGATTGCCGCAATAGCAAGATCTTTTCCTTGGTCCGAGAGCTCGAGAGCTACGGGATCGAGGTGCTGGTGCACGATCCCCTGGCCGATCCGGCAGTGGTTTGTAATAAAGCCGGAGTCAAGCTGGCCGCTCTGGAAGAGCTGGAGGAGTTGGACGGGATCGTTTTGGCGGTGCCCCACAAGATGTATCTGGAGCCGGAGTTTCAGGATCTGGGGTGGCGCTTTCGAAGCCAGGGCGTGCTGGTCGATATCCGCTCCATCTATCAGCGAAGCGTACCGGAGGGAGTATCCTACTGGTCGCTGTAATAGGCGGAAATGGTTATGAAGATTCTACTCACCGGTGCGGCCGGATTTATTGGTAGCCACTCCACTCAGGAGTTGTTGAAGCGGGGGCACTTCGTGGTGGGGATGGATAACCTGAACGATTACTACGACCCCCGGCGCAAGCTGGAAAACCTGGAAGAGGTCAAGGCCGGCTTCGGAGGCGAGAGGTTTGAGTTTCACAAGGCCGACCTGCGAAATAGAGAAGAGATCGCCCAGCTTTTTCAAGATCATGAGTTTGACGCGGTGGTCAATCTAGGGGCCATGGCTGGCGTGAGGGTGTCGATCGAGGACCCTCACCTTTACTACGACGTGAATCTGACCGGAACCCTGAACTTGCTTCTGGAGTGCGTGCAACACAAGGTGGGAAACTTTGTGCTGGCCTCCACCTCTTCGGCCTACGGCGATACCGAGATCATGCCCTTCGTGGAGACAGACCCCTGCGCCCGCCCGCTGGCTCCCTACGCGGCCAGCAAGCGAGCCGCCGAGATGTTGTGCTACACCTACCATCACCTGTTCGGGCAAAACTGCACCTGTCTTCGGTTTTTTACCGTCTACGGGCCCCGGGGCAGACCGGATATGATGGCCTATAAGGTTCTGGACAATATCTTCTTCGGAGAGCCTTGCCCGCTGTACAACGGTGGCGAGATGTGGCGAGACTGGACCTACGTCTCCGATATCGCTAACGGCGTGGCGTCTGCGGCTGAGCGCCCCCTGGGCTATGAAATCATCAATCTGGGCCGGGGCGAGATGGTGAAGTTGGCGGATTTCGTGGAGCGGATCGAGGGGTTGGCCGAGAAGAAGAGCAACCTGGAGTCTGCACCAAAGCTCGCCGCTGATATCGAGGCAACCTCGGCCAACATCGACAAAGCTCGGCGACTGCTGGATTACGACCCCAGGGTGAGTGTGGATGAGGGTGTGAAGCACTTTTATGAGTGGTACGCCGACAAGGTGCTAAGGCAAGCAACCGCTTTGTGAGGCGGCGGCTCCTACTTTTTTGCCTGGTCTTGTGGCTGCCTGTGGGGGCCGAACCGGTGGTGGTGGCGTCAAAGGCTGTCTTTCCTCGGGTAGAGGTGCGGGCACAGGCCGGCCAGTGGGAGAAGCGTGCGGCCGAAGATCTTGATCACTACATTTCCATGATGGTGGGAGGCAGAGGGGCTGGAGTTGGTGCTACCATCGTGGTGGGTGAGGCTGCTCTTCAGCGCTCTCCAGAGCTTCAGCAGATGCTGGAGCGGGTGGAAAAGAAGAACCCACGGATCCGCTGCGATGCCATCGCTCTCTTGAGGGAAGCTGATACAATTTTTCTGGCCGGGAGCAACGACCAGAGCCATTACTATGCGGCCATTGAACTGTTGAACCGTTTCGGTTGCCGCTGGTATATGCCCGGGGCTTTCGGCGAGTGCATCCCCGAACATCAGTCCCTGAGCTTGGACGAGTTGGAGTATGCCTACGCCTCTCCGTTCGAAGTACGGACCTACTGGGTGTCGTGGATGGGCGATCGAGCCGGCTATGAAGAGTTCGCTCATCGAAATTTCTACAATCTGGTCAGACCGGGCGGCGGGGGGTCGCACGCACTGGATAGGTACCTGAAGGACCTACCGGAAGGAACCGCTCTCACCGACCCATCCACCGCCTTGTTGGTGGCCGAGAAGTTGCGGGCTAAGTACGCGAAAGGTGAGCCCCTGTCGCTCGGCATCTCCGACGCTATCCAGCGCGGGCGCGCGGCTCAGGATTTGGAGATCTCCGGTCGACTGCAGGATAAATACTTTCTCACCACGGCCTGGACCGATGTGGTGGCAACTTTCTACAATCAGGTCTGTCGGCAGCTCAAAGAGTGGGAGCCGGAGAGCCGGTCGGAGATTGCCTTCCTGGCTTACACCAACGTAACCCTCCCTCCCCAGCGGGTGGAGAAACTGGTGGAGCCGTTGATCTGCTATTTGGCGCCCATCGATATCGATCCGAATCACGCCATGGACGACCCCCGTTCACCGGCCCGGCTGGACTACCGGGGTGCGGTGGAAGGGTGGTCCCGGGTCATGGACGGCAGGGTCATTATTTACGACTACGACCAGGCCATGCTGGTGTGGCGGCCGATCCCCAACCCTTCGCACCAGGTGGTGGAGCGGGAGGTTAAAATCTATCGAGATATCGGAATTCTCGGCTTTTCTACCGAGTCTCGACACGCTTTCTCGACCACCTTTCTCAATCTACACTTTCGGGGGCAGCTGTACTGGAATCCGGACTATTCGGTTCGGGCAGGTCTGGAGGAGTTTTACCCCAAGTTTTACGGGCCGGATGCCGAGGTCTTCAAAGACTACTGGGGCGAGATCTACCGGGCCTGGGAGACCACCCGGGTGACCGAGCACGAGCATCTGGCGCTCTCTGCGATCTACACGCCGGAATTGGTTTCTCGACTGGCGCAGATCGTGAAGCCGTTGCAAGCGACGAACGAGCGCGTTCGCTTTACACTCCTGGGCTTTGACTTTCTCAACTCCTACACCCAGATGTGGCAGGCCGCGGCCTCGGACGGAGACTACTCCCGGGCGATCGAGTTTGGCCGACGGGCGTCCGAAGCGCGGGACGCCCTGCTGGAAATGAGCGCTCAGTTCGACACCCCCGCCGCCCGGATCAAGGTTCGAGGCCCTGCCTGGCTGCCGGGTGAGATCGAGCAGTATGAGCAGTTGGCAGCCCTCTCCCGCAAGCGGATGACGCCTCTCTTTTGGAAGTTTCGAGCTGACCCCCACGATCACGGCCTGTGGCGTAACTGGGCCCGTCCCGGAGCCCAGGCCGACTGGGCGGAGGTTCGCACAGACCTCTACCTGCAGGCTCAACAGGAGTGGACCGAGAGCCCGGGAGGGTTTGCCTGGTACGCAGTAGAGGTGGAGGTGCCCCGAGGGGTTGACCGTCTGATGTTTCCCGGACTCTTCAACCAGGCCTGGCTCTATCTCGACGGACAACTCCTGGCGCATCGAGAGCAGAAACCGCTCTGGTGGACCAACGATTACAAGTTTGAGTGGGCCGTGGAGCTTTCCGGCATCTCGCCGGGGCGCCACACGTTTGTCCTGCGGATTCCGGTCACCGAGCACTTTGCCGGTCTGTTTCGACGGCCGTTTTTTTACCGTGCAGGCTCGGACTGAGCATGCGGCCCGGGCGGCTGAGCTACAAACTGGGGTCTAAACCTATACCCTAGCACCCCCCTGGTTATCCCACCGAACGAAGTGCTCTATCCTCCTTCGGCCTATTCTCGATGTATGATGAGACTACAGAATCTGATGATTTTCTTGCTCCTCTCGGTTTCCGCTCTGGGTCAAGTTGAGAGCGCGCAGCTTCTCAAGATCGAAGTAAACAACGTTCCTGCCGCCATGCAAGACGCTTACGTGGTGCTGGATAAGGAAACCTGGCTCCCTCTTCAGCACGTCTCCGAAGGCGCCTGGGAAGGGGAGTTTCTCTTACTCTCCGGCCTCTACGACGAGATCCCCCAGCCGGACGTCCGCTTCCTGGACCTGCACGGCAAGGAGTACCTGGTAGAGGAGGGCACCGACGTACGAATGACCTCCTCGGCCCACCGCTTGAGCAACCTCGAGGGGATCCTGGAGCAAGACGTGCGAGTCGTGGTCTCGGGGGCGATCGATAAGGACACTCTGGTGATCGAAGACTCCAGCGGGGAGTTGCGCTATCCGGTTTTCGTCGGCTCGACCTTCGTGCTGCCGGCGCTGGGAGTGGGTGAAATGGCCTCGGTTCATGTCCTCACCGAGGATGGTATCAAAGTGAGTTACGCCTTCGGCCACGATGTCGACCTGGCCGAACTCGAAGAGTCACTGAGTCAGTAACAGGTGGGGATCTACCGGGTTGAAGTTGCTAACGGCTGACCCGAGGAACGTCGTCGTTCGTGCTTAACCCACTCAGCATCTGCAGGAGTGGTGTCGCTGCCTGCAATAGCGATTGAAGAGCTTCCTTTTCCGGTAGCGGAACCCTTAAGTAGCTCCGGCCGGTTTCCCGGTCTGTCTCAATCAAACCAGAAGCCGGGGCTCCCTCCTTTGAGTTTTCTAGATAGGTACCCAGCTCACGAAGAAACGACGCACCTGACTGGAGAAGTGGAGCCAGTGAGGAGCCTGAATGGGTTTGAGGCTGGTTCTCCTGCTCTCGTGACGGACGTACGGCTTCAGTTCGGGCCCCGCACCTTCTCCGAGACTGATCACGACGGCGTGCCTGGAACCGGTGCGCAGCCAAACCTCCGAGGAAACCGGCTGGTACCCACGTTTGAAGGCGGACTTTCCACCTCTCT
>JBAYRN010000076.1:0-28032 GCA_041676625.1 Vulcanimicrobiota bacterium | reverse complement strand
CCGCTTGGGAGTGCAGAGTTTCGAGATTCTGTGACATGTAACCAGCTCCTTTGAGTGTGCTGGCAGGACCGGGTCCTGCCGCTGGTCACGCGGGCGAAATTCCACACCTTTTGGGACACTCTCATGACCGCCACCGATGTGGCTCTGGTGGGCAGGTTTCAGGGGGAGGGCCTGGCCGCCATGGCGGTGGGCCAGGCGGCCTATGGAATGACCCTGTCCCTGGGGATCGGGCTCCTGGGGGCGGTGGGTCCGCTGGTCAGTCAAGCCCATGGAGCAAAGAACCAGAAAGCTGTCGCTCATACCGTGGCCGTGGGCGTCTTCGTCGCGATTTTGTGCGGAGCCGTTTTCTGCCCCCTCCTCTACAACGTAGACTCTCTTTTTCGCTGGCTGGAATACCCTCCCGAAATGATTCACCTGGCCTCGGGATACGCCCGGGCGATCACCCTCGGTCTACCCTTCGCGTTCTTGTTTCTGGTCCAGAAAAACTATCTGGATGCCGTTTCCCGGCCCCAATGGCCCATGGTCATCGCCTTCTCCGGCGTACTGGTCAACGCTGTGGTCGACTACCTCCTCATCTTCGGACTCTGGGGTTTTCCGGCTTTGGGAGTGGTAGGAACTGGTTTTGCCACGGCCACGGTCAACTTCTTTATGGCCCTGGCCCTTCTGCCTATCTGCTGGAAACCGGACTTCACCAGGGCCCTCCGGGAGACTCGAAAAAAAGAATGGAAAGAGTTTTTCGAGGTCGGCGCCCCCATCGCAGGCTCCATAGGGATGGAAGTAGGGCTCTTCGCGGTGGGAGCATTGATGATGGGCAAACTTGGTACCGCCGAAGCGGCAGCCCACCAGATCGTGCTGGTTTGTTCAGCGACCGCCTTCATGGTGCCCCTGGGCATCTCCTTTGCCGGGTCTGCCCGGGTCGGTCAGGCCGTGGGACGTCGCGATTTCCAGGCGGTACGCCCGGCCGGGGTGGCCGCCATGTTCACCGGGTGCGGTTTCATGGTCCTGACCGCGATCCTGTTCACTCTCTTTCCCTCTCACCTCATTGGCATCTTTTGGGATCCGGCCGCAACCAATGCTCTGGAGATCCAGGGCCTGGCCATCGAACTCCTTATCCTGGCCGGGATCTTTCAGATCAGCGACGGGCTTCAGGTGACCGCCAACGGATCACTGAGGGGCATCAAGGATGTCAAGATTCCTCTTCTTATCGGAGGCGTCTCTTACTGGGTCGTGGGCCTGGGCTCGGCTGTCTACTTCACCTTCTACACTCACCTCCGCCACGAGGGGCTCTGGTTGGGGTTCGTGCTAGGCCTCACCACCGCGGGCCTGGCGCTGGCCACGCGGTTCATCCTACTGAGCACCCGAGTGAGACACGACCCGGCGCTGCAGAAAAAAGTCTCCGTTCGAGCGGTCAGTTAGGACTTCGGAGAACTACATCCCGCCAGGCATGCCCTTAACGCTGTTGATCAGGTTTGAGACCATGCTCATAGGACCGCCTCCGCCGCCACCTTTTGCGCCTTTACCGCCCTTGCCACCTTTACTGCCGCCGACCTGCATCAAGAGTGCAGTGCCCATTTGAGTTATCGCTGATAATGCCATTCGTATCTACTCCCTGGTTGATACCAACACCTTAGCTCAGCGACTTATACTCTAACTGTTATTGACCCCGAAAGAATGTTAATTTCTGGCTTTGCATCCGGCTACATAGCCAGGTATCCACCATCCACCGGATAGTAAGAGCCGGTCACGAAAGAGCTCTTATCACAAGCCAGCCAGAGGGCCAGCTCAGCCACCTCAATGGGTTCGCCCAAACGGTGCATCGCGTGCTTTTGCTCCAGAGCCTGAATGGTCTCTTTTCCCATGGTCTCCTCGTTGACCAATCCGGTATAAACGAAGCCGGGTCCGATGGCGTTGACCCGCACTTTATCCAGGGCGTGGTCCAGAGCGCCCGCCCGGGTGAGCCCGAGTACCCCGTGCTTAGAGGCTACATAAGCAGCACTACCAAGAAAGCCGGCCTGGCCCAGGATCGACGCGACGTTGATGATGCTTCCTCCCCCAGCGTCTATCATGGCCGGAATTTGGTACTTCATTCCATAAAAAACCCCGGTAAGATTGATATCGATAACCCGCTGCCAGTCCGCCGGCTCCACATCGCACAGTCTGACCCCCTCGCTACCCACCCCGGCGTTATTCACGGCAGCGTGCAGCCCGCCGAAGGCCTCCACCGTTTGCTTCACCAGATTCTGATTATCCTCGGCGCTGGAGGTGTCGGCCCTGACAAAGATCGCCTCTCCGCCTGCAGCCTTGATCTCCGCAGCGACCTTCGCGCCCTTCTCTTCGTTGATGTCACTCACCGCGACGCGGGCACCCTCGCGAGCGAACAACAACGCCGTCTCTCGTCCGATCCCCGAGGCAGCTCCGGTAATAATGGCTACTTTTGTGTCTAAACTTTTTTTCATTCTGATAAAAATACCCCACCTGAGCGAGCTGGAAACACCACTCAATTTTTTACATCTCCGCAACATGGGACTGGACCATCCCAGGTCTGTACCGCCTCTGAATTGTAAAGTTACAGTACTCTCGGAGGACTCAAATGCTGAACAATATCTCACCCACGATGGGTACCCCACTCACTCCCAATAAGATTACGCAGCCATCGTCCCACGAAACCCTCACGTCGGATATTGCCGGCTCCATTTCCGACAACTACGAATCGGACTCCACACCCCGAAGACACGGCTCTCACGTGGCCGCGTGCATCACCGGAGGTTTGCCCAAAATGACAGCGGCCACGGTTGCGAAACCAGAGGAGGGAAAGAATAACATCAAGTCAACGAAGCCCGCTTCTGTTGTAGCCGATAGGTTTGGCCTTGACCCCGAAGCCCTGCAGCAGACGAGTTTCAGCACCGAGGTTTTCCCCGATACCGGTCTCGGTATCTTCACCAGCGACTGGGGCTTCGCCGGAGCCGCTCTGTCGGAGGCTGAGAGTACGATTTTTTGTGATGGCGAATATAACTATCTTCACCGAAAAAACAAGTCTTTTGCTGATGATGCCAAGGTCTGCCGCTGGAAGAAGGACGAGCCCATGCCGGACTCCTGGAGTTACGACAACCAGTCGATGGTATATCTCCCCCCCGATACAGCTTTGGACAACTCCCACAATGACCATTCCAGCAACTACGAATGGAGCAGTATCTCTAGCCCCCTACCTGGGATCCCGTACAATTCGAATGTCGGCACAGGCCCCCGCATCGCCAATAATTCCTGGGGAGGAGGAGGCCTGCCCAACGAAGCGCTAAGACAAGCCTTCCTCGCCACGCCTTACATAGCCGTTAGTGCAGGAGGCTGACCCTCTTTACTCAAAAACATTGAACGATGCAGTACATTCCTCCCTTTCTCAGTCAGATCATCGACGCCGTTGCCTTCAACGGAGACCCTACAGATTTTCGCCAGGATTGGCTCGCCTGGAAGTCTGAATACGAACAGTATTTCGAACGCGAAAGTGACTACACGGTCTCCAACGACGACGCCCAGATCGTGCAAAACCTGCCTCCTCTTTTGGAGCAACTGGACGCGGCCGTGGAGAAGGCCTTCGCAGGTCAGAGCCAGGCCGACGATCTGGTCCAGTACGCGATCGACTTTTTCGAGGCCCACGACAAGTTTTACGAAGAACGCGAAAAGCAGTACTTCGTGCAGAATCCACCCCTTGATCGACTCCTGAAAGTGAGCGTGGCTTACCTGCAGGACAGGGCCGATCTGGAAGCCCTCTTGAAGCGAGCCCCCGACGCTGCCCTGGCTGTCGACGCTATTCAATCTCTCTACCTGGAGGCCCGGGAAGAACTGTCCAAAGAGTTGGTCGACGGTACCGTGGACGGGTTAACTCGAGCTCAAAAAGGCTTCACCATCCTCTCCGACAACGACACCGCGCTCACCCGGGAGCAGGTCGAGGAAGCCCTCTTCGAGCTGCGCAGCGCCGGCGAACTCCTGGAACACGTCCCCGCCTTGTTCAGGCGATTTGAAGAAGAGCGAGGCTCGCCCATCCCGGTCATGGGTCCGGTCCTGACCGTCCTGCGAGAAGAGGATGACGAAGAGGCCTGGGAGCACCTGCGCGAGGATGCCTGGCCGTCGTTTGTGCAGTTGTGGGAAAGCCGCCAAGACGGCTGGTTGCTGGAACCGGAACTAGCCTACGATCTCATTCTGGAGGCCGACCAGAGTATCGTGCGCTTCTCCGAACTTCTACAGGACTATCCAGAAACCGAAGAGGATTTTTGGGACAACGTCTTTCGCATGGAAGACATCTTCGAGCAGATCCGCACCAGCGCCATGGATCTCGAGGCGCTACCCAGCTCAACGCACTGGCCCGAAGCCCAACTTTTGCTCAATCTTTTACGAGGTGGCGCACCGCTCTATGCCGCCCACCGACTGGCCGGTAGCATGCTGCAAGGGGGCGATGAAGTTCCGGAGACGATTCGCGCCCTTGGCCGTCATCTGGCCGACTTCGTCCGTGACCCCCAACCCCTACCGCTCCTGCAGGGGCTCAGGCTTTTACTGGACGACCTGGAGTTGAGCAAAACCACCAGACCGTGCGGTTCCTGTGGCCAGAGAATGCCTTTAGAGGCGCGCCAGTGTCCGGACTGCGGAGCGGCCGTGGAAGAACTCTCGATCTCCGGCTAGATCTATTGCCGACGGCTTTCCATGATAGCGCGGTGAGCCTTCAGACGGATCGAGTTGATCCGAATAAAGCCCTCGGAGTGTCGAGGGTCAAAACCTCCTTCTATTTCCATGGAAGCCAGGTCTTTGTTGTAGAGGGAAGAGGGGGAGCTTCGGCCCACCGGAAGGGCACGACCTTTATAAAGCTGCAGCTTTACCTCCCCGTCGATCAACTCTTGCGCCTTGTCCATAGCCGCCATGAGAAACTCCATCTCCGGAGAAAACCAGAATCCGTTGTAAACCAACTCCGAGAAGCGAGGGCTTAGCATATCTCGCAGCTTCATCACCTCTCGGTCCATGGCGATACCCTCGATATCCAGGTGGGCTTCCCGCAGAATGGTACCACCGGGGGTCTCGTAAACACCTCGACTCTTGATCCCGATGAAGCGGTTTTCCACGATATCGATCCGGCCGATCCCGTGTTTGCGCCCCAGGGCGTTGCAGGCCTGGAATAACTCCAGCGGCTCGGACCACGACCCCTCGTCGGTGGTCAGCCGTACAGGCACCCCGCCAACAAAAGCGATGGTGACAAATTCGGGTTGGTCCGGGGCCTCGGTGGGGTCCACGGTCATTCGAAACATATCTTTACTCGGGCCCTGGGCAGGGTCTTCCAGGATACCCGATTCGTAGGAGATGTGAAAAAGGTTTTCATCCATGCTGTAGGGGCTTTTAGGAGAGGCATCGACCGGAATATTGTGCTGGGCGCAGTAGTTCATCAGATCCGTTCGCCCCTGGAAACGCTCCAGAAACTCCTTCATCCTCCAGGGAGCGATCACTTCCATATCCGGACGGAGCGCGTAAAAGGCAAGCTCGAAACGCACCTGGTCGTTTCCTTTGCCGGTAGCACCGTGAGAAAGAAACTTTGCTCCCACCCGGTCAGCCACATTTAACATAGAGCGAGCGATGCAAGGGCGGGCCAGTGAAGTCCCCAGCAAATAGCGCCCCTCGTAAAGAGCGTTCGACTTGATCGACGGAAAGATGAAGTCCGTCACGAACTCTTTTTTCAGGTCCTCGATGTGGACCTCGGAGGCACCGATAGCCAGCGCCTTTTCTTTGACCGCTTGAAAGTCTTCTTGCTGGCCCACGTCGCCGATGAAGGCCACCACCTCATGGCCACGCTCCATCAACCACTTCAGGATGCAAGAGGTATCCAGTCCACCGCTGTATGCTAAAACAACCTTTTCACTCATGGAGTGTCAGTTGCAACAACGGCCACCGGACACCTTCTGGCCGGATTCTTAGCGCTCTTCGTAAAACCTCATGCGGCCCAGAGCCAGTTGGGTACCGGGGTCCACCCAGCGGGGAGGGCCGATGCTGGTGTCGTGAAAATAGATGCGGTCTGCTCCCACTGCGGACTTGCCGGCTAAAGCATCATCCACCGCTTTCAAAGTCCGCTCCCAATTCGGGATTTGGCTGGTCGGCATGCTATAGAACTTCTTGTTTCCGTCTTTATTGGAAGACAGAAAAGCACTGTTTTGATTACCCACGATAGAAGTCAGGTTCTTACCCTTGTGATTGGCGTAGTTCATGATGGTCTGGGCCACCGCCACCTGGGTGTCGTAGCCCTCACCGCGCGATTCCGCCGCGATGGCTCGAGCTAGCAGTTCGCTGTATTGCGTATACTTCTCGTAGCGATCGGCGGCCGGCCCGGCGGGTGCTCCTTGCTCGACTTGTTCAGCTTCCCGACCGAGCAGCGCGTTGCGGGTATCGTTACCCACGATCCCGTCGGCGCCGAGTTCCTTACTTCGTTGAAACTCCTTGACCGCGTTCATGGTACCATTGCCAAATTTGCCGTCTAACTCCAGATAACCCTCGTCACCCTCCTTGAGTCCGAGTTGCTGGTTGAGCGCTTCCTGGAGCGCCTTCACGTTGTCGCCCTGGGATCCTTTGCGCATAACGCCGGAACCGAGCGCCTCTTCCAGGCGCTTCATCTCTTCAGCGTTCTGAGCCGGAGCTTCAGCCTTTTCACCATTCTCTGCCGCTGGTGGACCATCAACGGCAGGCCCGGCTTCGGCCTTTTCGGCCGGGGTGAGCAAGGCGTCGCGGGTGTTTTGACCAAAGATCCCGTCTTGCTTCAGCCCTTCGCTTCTTTTTTGGAATTCGCTCACAGCAGCATGGGTCTTGGGACCAAACTTGCCGTCGGCTTCCAGGTAGCCCTCATCCCCCTCTTTGAACCCGAGCCTTTCGTTGAGAGCCTCCTGCAGCGCCTTCACATCGTCTCCCTGTGAACCGCTTCGCAGCGTCTGTTCACCCAGCGCTTCCTTGAGTTCGGCGGCTCTGTCCGAGTTTGAAGCGGCAGTCGGACTGCTGTCATCAGCCCAGGCCGACAGATTGACGCCCGACTTCTCTTCCTTCTCGGGCTTAAAATTCACATCCACCCGGTCGGCAGCGGAATTTCCATTCTTGACCGCCCCCGATCCGGTACCGGCTCCAGTAGAGGTGCTGGAAGCAGAAGACCTGGTTGGGGCAGAGGCCGTGGAACTTTTGCTGCTGCTCGAAGATTGGGTCGAAGAAGATGACTTCGACGACGAAGAACTGACGGTTGACATAGTGAGTGAGTAATCCTTTGCTCGATGATCTTGCGTTCAAGATATCTTACCGACTTCACAAAGGCTTTTGGTGCCACCCGGCAATTGTTACAAACTTGCTAACAAGTGATTGCCGCCTTGTTTACATCCGGCAGGAGACCCTTGCCCCCAACGGAACCAGTGGGTGTGAAGTCCGTCACTGATATGGCGCGCCGCGTGGTGGCGAACCCTTATTTCGATCTGGGTGTCCTCCTATTGATCCTGATCTCGATCATCTTGCTGATTATTGAGATCGCGCTACCATCCAGCAACCACTATTTCGACTTCGTGATGTATTCGGGAGATGTCATCACCTGTTTCTTCATCCTGGAGCTCCTGATCCGCCTGATCGCAAGTCGCCGAAAACGGCGCTTTTTCAGTGAGTACTTCATCGATATCCTGGCTGTACTCCCACTGTTTCGGGCCTTCCGGTTTCTCCGCTTCTTGCGACTGCTGCGTATGCTCCGCCTGTTCAGAGCGGTTTCGGTGATCGCTCGCAACACCCGCATACTCCAGTGGCTCTTTAGGCAGAGGCTCACCGAGTATCTCCTCACGATAGTCTTGCTACTCTTCGCCACCTTGTTCGGAACTCTGGGACTATCTCACTTTCGCCGCCCCTTCGGCACCGGTTGGGATGTTCTGGTCCAGTCGTTTTGGGAGACCATCTTTAGCCTGGTCGCGGGAGAGTATGTGGACAGCTTTCCACAGACCCTGGGTGGAAAGATTATTATTCTGTTGGTGCAATTTTGTGGACTCACATTCTTCGCGCTCCTCACCGGTACGGTCTCTGCGGTGATGATAGAAAAGCTCAAGGAAGGAACTGTTTTAAATCGATTTATGCTAGAAGATTTGGAAAACCACATTTTGATCTGTGGTTACAACGCCGGGGTGGAGACGATCGTCAACGAATTCCAGAACCACCCTCAGTTTCGAGACCTGGAGATCGTCATTATCACCGAACGGGAAGAAGTGCCCATTTTCAACACCCCGTTTCCCACTCTTGTGCGCACGGTGAGGGACGACTTCACCAGGGTCGATGCCTTGCAGCGCTGCAACGTACAAACCTGCAAAGTCGCGGTCATCGTCTCCGACAACAGTGGCGGGCGAACCCTCCAGGACGCCGACGCCAGGACCGTGCTGGCCGCCCTCACCATTGAAAAGCTCAATCCTCAGGTCCACACCTGCGCCGAGCTCAGCAACGCCCACAGCGAATCCCACCTACGCATGGGCGGGGTCAATGAGGTGATCGTGACCCGTTCCATCTCGGGGCATCTGCTGGCTCAGGCCGCCCTCTACTCCTCCAACGTGCATCTTCTTCAAGAGCTTCTAAAGCCAACCCAGGGCCACACCTTCAGGCCGGTCGACAAAGACTCTGAATACCTGGGCAAGAGCTTCTCCGAGATCCTGGTACTGCATCATCAGAAGGTCGGAAATATTCCTATCGCCATCGAGCAACCCGACGGCAAGGTCTTGATCAACCCTCGGGATTACTGCATGTCCGAGGGCGATCGGCTAATCTGTGTGGCGCCTCACGAAAGCTAGAACCAGATCCGGTTCCAGATAGCCTTCGTGCTTTTCCGCCAACTCTCCGCCAACCAGTAAGCAGAGAGTCGGGTTCCTGGTTACGGAAAAGCGTTGTGCGATCTCCGGGTAGTCCTCCACATTTACCTTGGCAACTTGAGCCGAAAGCTGGTCGCTCAAACCCTGCAAGACTCTCTCCAGTCGTTTACACGGTGTGCACCAATCGGTTCCAAAGTGAAGCAGCAACGGCTCCGGATTTGCCAACAGGCCAGATAAATTTTGAGGATTGCATTCTCGTAATCGTTCCATACTCAATCGACCCACAGATTACCCAGAAATATCCGGTCATCGTTCTCATCTCGAAATTGAATTTTGCTAAGAGCTTTCTGCATCGGAGGATGAAGCGTCATCTCCGTCAGTCTCTCAACCTCGACCCAGCGCACATCGGTGATTCTATCCTCCGTGGGTAGCTTCAGCTCGCCGCCTCGATAGGTGGCGCCAAACACCAGGTGAATCACGTGCTTGGATCCGTCCGGGGCCAGAGTCTCGCTAACGAACATCAACTCTCCCGGCGTCACTTCTATCCCGGTCTCCTCGAGCACTTCCCGGCAGGCAGCTTCATGCAGAGACTCTCCCCAATCCAGGCCTCCGCCGGGCAAGAGCCAATAACAGCGGCCATCTTTGGTGTGCTCGACCAGCAGGATGCAGCCCTGATGCAACACCGCCACTGCTGCTCTCACCCTGGGGCGCCTCTTCGGATTGGGGGACATAGGTGTGCATTCTGGCGGGACAAAAGGCTTCCTGTCGCGGAAATATGTTTTAGAGGCACAAAAAAAAGATGCCTCATGAGAGACACCCTTTTTTTATACCGACTGGAGAAATCTTACTTGATTTCGACCTGAGCGCCAACTTCTTCAAATTGGGCTTTGATCTTCTCGGCTTCGTCCTTAGACACGGCTTCTTTAATTTTAGAAGGCACGCTTTCAACCAGCTCTTTGGCCTCTTTCAAGCCCAGAGCAGTCACGGTACGAACAACCTTGATCACGGGGATTTTGCTTCCACCGGGATTGGTCAGCACTACGTCGAATTCGGTTTGTTCTTCAACAGCAGCGGCTCCTGCACCACCACCAGCACCAGGCATGGCAGCCATAGCAACAGGGGCAGCGGCGGAAACTCCGAGTTTTTCTTCCAGTTCTTTAACGATGTCAGCTGCTTCCATCAGAGTGAGGTTGCAGATTGCTTCGATAAGATCAGCTTTCTCAACTTTAGCCATGAGTTTTTCCTCCTGAGTATAGACGGATTAATTTCCGCCTTCTTCTTCCTGTTTTGCGCGCCAAGCTTCGAGAAGCTGGGCGACTTGTCGTCCGGGAGCGTTGAGCACACCGAGGATATTTCGGTGAGGTGCCAACATCAAGCCCAGAATTTGGGTCTGAATCTGTGGTAGTGTGGGCAGGTCTGCCAGGGCCTTGACATCGTCTTTGTCAAGAACTTTTCCATCCATGTAGCCGGAACGCAAATCCGGTACACTCTTCGCCTGGTTCTCCTTGGTATAATCCAGGAGAGCCTTTGCCACACCCGCCGGGTCATCGTACCCGAATGCGATAGCGGTGGGACCCTTCAGGTCTGTATCCAGACCTTCTACTCCAAGTTCGGCGCAAGCTTTGCGGGCGAGAGTATTCTTCACCACACAGTACTCGCCGCCGCTGGCTCGGAGTCTGGTTCGCAGGTCGGTGATCTCTTTGACCGTCATGCCCGACCCTTCCCCGCGGTAGTCCGTCAGTATCGCGATGCTGGAGTTTTTGAATCGCTCCCGGAGTGCATCCAGAAGCTTGACTTTTCGCTCCATCTTTACGGCATGTGATTTCATCGCGTTCCTCCGTTCTATCAGAACCTGCTAAAAATAAAATGTGGGCCTGCTTACCATGCACAGGACCCACTCACTAAGGGGAGGGCCTCGGCGGGAAATTAAGGACGGATCCACCCGCTGTCCACGGCTACTAAATCTTTGCTTGTAACGGCGTTCCACTCGCCAGTGGAGGCCGAAAGGTCCGATTGACAGGCCCTCCGATTAGTCTAGCCCGTGGAGTATACGAACTTCGGATCGGCTTGTCAACTCACAATTTGCGCCGCAACCCCGTGAGGAGGTAGATGAAGCCGATCCAGATCCCTTTGATGTTGCGATAGAATCCGAACAGTATGGCGGTCATCAGAAACCAGAACAGGAGCAAAAGCTGGATTGGAGTGAGAGAGGTATTAAAATAGGCCCAGACCAGAGCGACCAGCGACGGGCCCAGCGTCACGAAGTACCCCAGGGCGATCACCCCGAGTTCGTCACCCGGATAAGGCTGCAAGACCACCTGGCACTCCGGACACTTCTTTCTGACCTTGAAGTAACTTTCAAACATCAGACCTTTCTCACAACGAGGGCAATAGGTGCGGCCACCCACCCAGAAAAGCTTCTTCAGCCACCAGAGAAAGATCGGCAAAGCACCCGAGGGTTTTTTAGGCAATGGCAACTTTTCAGTCATGACGTTAGCTTACCGCAAGTCCTGCTGCTTCAACCCCTCCGCCATGAGAAATTATCACTACCGGAGCGTAGGAAGTCTGTTCGACACGGTGAAACCGCACTAAGATGGATCAGATCGTGAAGGCCCTCGGCCTGCTCAATAGTTTTCAAATCAACGGCCTGCACGGCGAAGCCAATCCCACCTCGGGAGCCAGACTCAACCTCACTGGAGGCCTGGACTCTTTGACCCTGACCGCTCGCGACGGTTCGGAGGCGGGTATTACCATCAATTCTCAAGGGTTCGGGATCGGCAACCTTTCGCTGCCCACACCCCAGAACCCCTCCATAGCCCTCGACCCCTACGTGAGTCACGTGCAGATCGATCTCCACAAAGAACTTTTCGAGCGTCTGGCCGAGTTCGTGGGTGAAAAACTCCTGGCCGAAATGGACGGGCTGATCGATCGGGTGGTCATACGCGGTTTGCACACGGCTATCCGCATGACCGCGGCCAAGGTGGTTCATGCCGACATCATCATGGATCATCTCTATCTGCAGCAGAAAGACGAAGAACTTATCCGAGTGAGAGACGTTTCTCTTACCATCCTGGATTTCGACACCAAACTTCCCCCCGCCCAGGCCCAGAAAGAATGTACCGTGGTGCTTCGAAGGATGCGGGTGGAGGTGGAGCAGGTGTTCTTTGACAAAGCCATCGAGGCCAGCCGCTCCAAGATCCCCAATATCGTGACCGATGTGGTCCTGAAGCTCCCCGGCCCCAAAATGATTGCGGGGGCCCACGTTAAGAAGTCGATCTTTCGCTCCAATGTGCGGGTGGACCTGAGACTACAGGCCGAGGCTGACTTGTTCGGGATTCACATCGAACGATTTTATGTTCCGGGTACCAAAATCAAGGTCCCCAACTTTATTCGAGACTGGATACTGGGTGCTGTGCGCAAGTTTGCGGAAAAGAAAGCCAGGGGCCTGGTGGAAGTGGCAGACGATGCCATCCGCATCGACCCCTGGAAAAAGATTCCAGTCAGCGTAGTCACCCACGTCGAGAAGTTTGCCGTGGAAGAGGGCAAGATCGTCATCGAGTTTGTGGAGCCAAGCGAGCGCGCCGTGCCACCTCCCGCCGAGACCCACGCCTTGGTTCTTCAGGGAGAGCCTCAGGTGGGAGATCTCCAAGACATCTTAGCTCCCGGGCCGGCCTTGATATGAATCGGCGCTATCGCATCCTGGCCGGGCTGCTGCTCGGAGCCGTAGCCGCCGGTACAGGGGCTGCCTACGCGATCCAACGGTCGATGAAGGGTGAGAGAGCTTACCTTGCCGAACAGGCCGCGGCTCCCGAACTCGAAGAAAGCGGTTCGGAGGAAGGTTTTGAATCGGAGGGGTCTGTGACGATGAGCAATTCTCATTTTCAAGTGGCGGGGCTGACCGACCTGGGTAAGCGCCGGGCCAACAACCAGGATTCTTTTAAGATGGGTAAGGTCTCGCTCGCCAACCAGGACCTCGTGCTAGCAGTAGTGTGCGACGGAATGGGCGGACACGCGGGTGGCGAAGTGGCCTCCCAGATCGCCACCGACCTGATTTGGAACCTGGTGAGCAAACACCAGAGCGATGATCCCAAAGGGCTTTACCAAGCCATGGCTCAGGCTCTGGAACGAGCCGACTCGGCCATCGAGCAGCGGGCATCCAAGGACCCCGACCTGCGAGGGATGGGCACCACCGCAGTCCTGGCTGCGATCGGTCGCGACAGCTACATCCACTGCCACCTCGGCGATTCCCGCTTGTATCACGTCCGAAACGGCAAGGTCATCTACCAAACCAAGGATCACTCCGTGGTTCGGTTCCTGGTGGAAGAGGGCATCATCACCTCGGCCGAAGCCAAGGACCATCCTTACCGTTCGCAACTCACTAGCAGCCTGGGGGGCGGTCCCAACGCCAACCGTTTGACCATCGAACCCAAGTGGGATGACACCGGTACCCCTCACCGGGAATGGAAAACCGGCGACTGGCTACTGCTCTGCTCCGACGGCCTCAACTCCGAGCTAGAGGACGACGAAATTTGCTCCATCCTGGAGCGGAGCAGCAGTCCTAAGGAAGCCTCAGAAGCCCTCCGGGGAAAGGTCTTAGAAACGGACGCCCGAGACAACGTGACGATGGTGGTCGCTCTAAAAAAATAAGGATTTACTCATCCAGCAACGCCGGGTCCAGGATGCCGATGTAAGGCAGATTTCGGTAAAAAGACAGGTAGTCCAGTCCGTATCCCACCACAAAGTGATCGTCGATGGTAAAGCCCAGGTAGTCGATGGGAAGATCCACTTTGCGTCGGGCCGGCTTGGAAAGCAGAGAGCAGATCTTAAGAGACGCCGGTTCGCGCATCAAGAGGACCCGGCGGAGGTAGTCCAGGGTCAAACCCGTGTCCACGATGTCCTCCACCACCAAAACATGCTTTCCCTTGATGTCCTCCTCCATGTCCTTGACCATCTTCACCACACCGGTGCTTTTGGTCGCCTCGCCGTAAGAGGAGATACTGATAAAGTCTACGGCCACCCGCAAATCGAGGTGCTTCATCAGGTCGACGGTGAAGAGGGCCGAACCCTTCAGCACGCAGATCAGGATCAATTCTCTGCCTGCATAGTCACGATTGATCGTTACTGCTAACTCCCCTATTCGTCTCTGCAGCGTCTCGGCATCCAGCAGGATTTTGGTGAGTTCTCTGGGGGCTTGAGCGGCATGGGTCATGAGGCCTGGGATTCCGAGATGAAAATCGGAATCCTGCCTGGACACCTTATGCGATGGGAGTAAGAAAAGCCACCAGACTGGATTCAGAAAGAGCTATAAAAGAAAGGGTCAGGAGCGCCGGTCTCCAGCCACCGGCCGCTTTGGAAGGGAGTTGAACCGCGCAAAGCACCAATAAGAAAGAGATCGACTGCAGCATGATCATTTCCAGGTGAAACCGGGCCAGGCCCAGACCCGCCACCGCTTCAACGTTGAAGACAAAGAACCAGAGTGCCAGAAAAAACAAGCAAAATACAGTAAAGTTGATAAAGGCCAGACTAGTAGGTCGTCGGTTTCGCACGTCTCAAAGTTTCCATTGAAGTGACCGACTTCCTACTGGAAAATGAAAATTTTTCAGAACTTTTCAAATTTGCGGGCAGCGTATTCTGACTTACTGGCAGACAGAGCGACTCCACCCACCGCCCAAGCCATGTCGAAGACATCGGTCACTTCCTTGTCGGAGGGGTGGTAGTGAAAGCCGTCTTTTGTTCGGTGGAAATCTCCGCGTCCGTCTCCCTCACCAGGACGATTGTCCACGTACTTATCGAAAAGATCTCCCACCACGTCGGTCAGAAGTTTCGGTGGTCGCTGGGTGAAGGCGATCAGGTCGTCGCCCTTTTCTTTGTCCATTATCGGCATCTCCAGCTCTTTAGCGTGAATCACCGAGAGCAGAGAAAGCTGCTCACTGCTACCCTGCACCGCAGGCAGCGGTTGCTGCCAGGGTTTGGCCAGGTTGAATCCGATGACCACCCGCTCCATCCCGTCCCCTTTGAGCTTCTGCAAATAGTCGTCGATCTTGGGTGCAAAATTTGCGTACAGGTCCCGGTTGTGGGCGTCGACCAACTCCAGGTTGTCGGTACTGAAGTTTAGAGTATCCAGTCCGATCCACTCCCCCGTCTCGGGGTCCCTGGCGTAGGTGTGAGCAGGCAGCACCAGAGCGGCTCGCTTATCCTCTTTGCGGCTGGCCGAACTGAGCGACAGATTGTCCACGATGCCTCCGTCGGCAAACTGCATCCTTCCACGAATAACTTCACCCTCGGCTTCTCCGGGACCGGCGACCAGCATTTGAGGCAGTTGAAAGAAGGCGGGCACAGCGGCCGAGGCCACCAGGGCGCCGGCCACATCGAAGTTGGGGGTGGTATCGGTACTGAACACAAAGCGTCCGTCGCTATCGACCAGCTTCAGCAGTGGATTGTCAGCTTCCATGTCAGAATTCATCAAGGCCGAAACCATCTTGAGCTTGTGGGGCAGATCGCTAAAGAGAACCGGTCTACCTTCGACTCCAAGCTTCTTGGCCAACAGTTCGTGAATGGTCTGGTACATTTTTTGGGTAGAAAAAAGACCTGTTCGGGTAATACCCCGGGCTTTCGGGTCCACTCCACCCATCAGCCAGACCGCATCAGCGTTGAAGGTGGAGAAGTCGATGGTCTGCATGACTTCACCCAGTTCAGATATGGTGTATCCGGCGGCCAGCAAAACCGACACGATGGAGCCCGCCGAAGTGCCCACGTATTCGTCGATCTCATAGCCGTGGTCGCTCTTTAATAGCGAACTTTCGAGTTGGCGCAAGCACTCCGGATAGGCAAACCCCCGACCTCCCCCGCCTTCCAGCACCAGGCTCATTTTGGTGGGGTTCGGATCCTGACCGTTGCCCACTCGAACGGCCACGGTTTTGACCTCTCGCAGCGGGGTGACTTTCACTCCAGGGGCCGGCGGAATGAAAAACTCCCCTATCCCTAAAGGGTGCTTAGTGAAATCACCCTTGATTCTGGGCAGTATCTGGTCGACCTCTCCGTAGCGGTGCTCCAGTTCGTACAAAAACTCCAACATCCCGGCGTGACGTCGAGCCTCCTGTCCGGCCGGAGTGCGGCTCTGCTCGTCGCCCTGGATCAGAAGCTGTTTTATGGCTGAACGAAACTCTTTCTTCGGTACACTTCCGTTAAGGACTTTACCGATATCCAGTCCAGAGTACGCCTGGCCCAGGCTCTCTCGCAAACGGGCTTCCCGACCTTCTAGCTTGTCGTGATTGGAGGACGCCAACCGCCGTATCGAACCCAGCATAGCTCGGCGCTCTTCCACTCCCAACCCGTCCAGGCTGTGATCCAGCACCTCTTTCAAGCCCACGGAACGGTCGTAAGGGCGCCGGCGAACGGCCAACTCCTCACGACGGACGACCTCGCCGAGCAGCGGACCATCAGCCGGGGCAACGTCTACAAAGCCGGCTTCCTGGGGAGCCTTCAGATTGTACTCGAAAAACTTGTCTGGCAACTCGGAGAGCACGTCTTCTCGTGCCTCCCGGGGCAACTCCCGAAGCAGCTTTATCCAATGGGTCTGCACCCCGGTCAGGGTGTCACGGTCCAGAGAGATCATGGCATCAACCCAGGGAGCCTCTCCGTGGTCCTCCCTAATCCCCGCCAGTTTCTCCGGCAGTCGAGCCGCCCGTGGCGGAGAGAGGAAGGGCCCCAACCCTTTCTCCCCGTTTAGCCAGGGAGGGGTCAGCTCGGCTTTCATGATCTGCACGACCTGGTCGGCTTCCGGGCTAGTTCGAGCCAGATACGGCGCCAGGTCGCGGCTGAATGACTCCTGTCGCTGAGCAAGCCAGGAGAAGTAACGACTGGTGTCGGCAAAATCATCGCCCAGGGAGTTGTTTCTCTCACCCAGAGATGAAAGGGTTTTCTTGGCTACAAACTCGGTTCCGGTAAAGGTATTGTAGTCGCCGTCGATATCCACGAAAATCGGCAGCTTGCCTTTTTGAGCCTGGGAATCCAGGCTGCTCCAGATGCGAGAGCGAGGGTCCTCGGGTCTAAAAGGGTTTTCCGGAGGTCGTTTTTCACTGTTCCAAAGCTCCGTCACGCTCCGGGCCTCGTCGGTTCGCTCGTCACCCAGAAAGACGAAGGCCGAACGCGCTTGGCCCGGTTGAAGATGGGGCGGCTTGGCCAACTCTCTCAGGTAAGGAGCCGTCGATTTTACACCCTGCTCATTGATCGTCGGGGCTAGCACTTTGTAGTAGTGCTCCTCCACTTTGGTGAGGTCGGATAGGGACAGACCCATGGCGGTTTGCAAAGGGGTCGAGCCTGCTTCCATCAGGTTTCCGAAGGTCTTGGTAAAGGCTTTGGGGCGGTTGTCCCGCAGCCAGTCCATGGGCGGCTGCTCAGGAGTTCCAGTCATCATAGAATGCAGCTTAGCGTACTCCTTGGCGAGCACCAGGTGTCCCACCGTGGGCCCTATAGCCAGGGCCAACTGAATACCGGAAACCCAGCCCGCCGCCTTGTCGTACATCCGCTTGAAGAAGCCCTTTTTCCTGACCCCGGCGAGCTCCCTCAGGCCGTCCAAGTCGAACGAATCTAAGGGCGCAACGGAGGAATCTCCGGACGGATTGGGTCTTTCCGCTTTTTCGTGTACCCGGCCCCCCCCATTTCGGGCTGCTAGCGGCATAGCTGTCGATCGAATCTTCAAGTAGGACACCTAACGCTGGTCATGATGGTACTCCTCGAGTGTAGCCGGGCGGACGACCCAGGAAGTTTCTAAAATGAAAACATGACGTTCATCAACTGCATGGTCACTTCGGAGTGAAAATCCCAGCCCCGACGGGTGAGCCTGATGCCCTGGGCATCGGCGTTCCACCAGTCCGCCGGCAGCCGCTCCAGAAACCCCTTCACCTGCTCTCTCTCCAGAGTAGGGAAACGGTCTGAAAGTTGCTCCCAGGAGATCCCTGTGCGCATCCTAAGCCCCATCATCAAGAGGTCTTTGAGGGCCCCGTCGTTGCCCCGTCGCTCGGCGAATACCACCGGACTCCTCCCCTGACTGAGAGCCGCTTGATAATAATGGGGTGGCTTGATCCGCTCGATCCGCCAGCCGTCTACGAAAGAGACCGCCCCACAACCTCGACCCAGATAGGGAAGGTCGGCCCAGTAGTGGAGGTTGTGGCGGCACTCCCGGCCCGGCCGAGCCCAGTTGCTGATCTCGTAGCGTACAAAGCCCCGCGCGCTCATCGTCTCCTCGGCCAATTCATCCATGGCGATCAGGTCGTCCTCGTCCGGTAGCTCCAACTCACCCTTTGCCAGCTGAACCTGAAGTCGAGTCGACGGCTCCACCGTGAGCTGATAGATCGAAAGGTGCTCGGGCTCCAGAGAGAGAGCTTGTTGAAGCGTCCCCTCCCATTGGGCCACGGTCTGAGTGGGAAAGCCGTAGATCAAGTCCAGGGAGACATTTGCAAACCCCGCCAGACGGGCCAATCGCACGCACTCGCCAATCTGCTGGGCCGAATGAACCCGACCCACCAGGCGCAGGTGCTCCTCCTGAAAGGATTGAGCCCCCATAGAGAGGCGATTGATACCGAGCCTGAGATACTCTTCCAGGGCCTGGCCACTGACCGTACCTGGATTGACTTCGATGGTGTGCTCGGCTCCAGGCTCCTGCGGATGAAACTCCTTTAGAGCCTCCATGATGCGCGCAAGCTGAGCCACCGGCATAAGCGAAGGCGTCCCACCGCCCCAAAAAACCGAGGAAACAGGAGCAGGAGGGATGCTCTGGATGTCCAGGATCAAAGCATCGGCGTAATGGGAAAAAGCCGAGTCCGGCTCATCGTGGAGCTGATAGGCATTGAAATCGCAGTAGGTGCAGCGACTCCGGCAATACGGTACGTGGAGATAGAGAGCTGGGTGGGGCTGCAAGAGATACTACTAACGACGTGCTCTAACCCACTGATTCAGGCCGAACTCGAAGGTCCCAATCTCAAAATGCTCAAGTGGGAATCCCGCCTCCAGGACCATCTCTCGCAGCTCTTGAGGAGAGAGAAGATCCCTATGTTCATCGAGTTCCTCCCGGCTCAACAAACCCACTCGGGCGAGCAGAGTGAAGATTGGCTCGGTCCACGAACTGGGTGTGGTAAGCACGAAGTATCCCCCAGGGCGCAAGACTCGTCCAACCTCTTTCACGGTTTCTTGTGGGTAATCAATATGCTCGATAGAAGCCAGCATAGTGACCGCATCAAAGGTGTCATCGTCATAGGGAAGACCCTGAGTAAAATCGACGTTGGTCAAAACAAGACCCGCTCTCCCCAGTTCCTCTATCAACTCGTCGCTGAGTGATAAATCGATCCCGTGGAGTTCGGAAAACGGCAGATTCATCAAAGAATAAGGGAAGCTCCCACACCCCACATCGAGCAGTCGTCCCCTGGCATCCACCCGTCCGAATAGCTGCCTGGCCTTCCAAAATCTCAACTTTGCAAGCCATGTCTCGAGCAGACCACTCCCACGGGTGAGCCGGCCACCGGAGTCTCTCAAATTTAACAATTGGGCCAAGTGCATCTAGACCGGCTGTTCCGCCGTTTCCGTCTGGACTGCGGTAGCCTTTTCTCTCTCTTCGGCGTCCTTCTTGTTTTGAGCCCGAACCGAAAGGCCCAGGATTCGATCCAGGTCTTCGTCTTCCAACACTTCTCGTTCGATCAACTCGATGGCGAAGCGGTCGAGGTTTTCTCGTTCGCCCTTTAAGATATCCCTGGCCCGATTGTATTGGGTCTGCATGATGCTGCGAACCTCTTCGTCGATCTTTTGGGAAAATGACTCTGAAAAAGCGCTGCTGCCCTCCTTGAGGTCACGGCCTAAGAAGACCTGACTCTGGCGCCCGGCAAAGTTTACCGGCCCCAGGACGTCGCTCATGCCGTACCGGCAAACCATATCTCGGGCGATCTGGGTTGCTCTTTCAATGTCGTTCGACGCGCCCGTCGTGATCTGGTCAAAAACGAGTTCTTCGGCCGCTCTTCCTCCCATAAAAACGCAGATATTGGCCAGCATCTCGTCTTTGGAGTGGTTGTATCGATCCTCTTCGGGGATCATGGCGGTCACTCCCATGGTCATCCCCCGGGGCAGGATCGTGACCTTCCGCACCGGATCTGCCTCAGGAATGGCCCGGGCCACCATGGCGTGGCCGGCTTCGTGGTAAGCGGTCACTTCTCGTTCGTGCTCGGGAATGATCCGGGACTTGCGCTCGGGACCCATCATCACCCTATCGATGGCCTCTTCGCAATCGTCCATGATGATGCTATCGCGCCCCACCCGAGCGGCCTGGAGGGCCGCTTCGTTCAGCAAGTTCTCCAGGTCGGCTCCGGAAAACCCGGGAGTACGGCGAGCCAACTTTCGTAGATCCACCTCATTGGCCAGGGGCTTGCCTTTGCTATGGACCTTCAAAATGGAAAGACGGCCCGCGATGTCGGGCTTGTCGACCACCACTCTGCGGTCGAAACGACCGGGTCGGAGCAGCGCCGGGTCCAGGACGTCCGGGCGGTTGGTGGCGGCGATCACGATCACGTTTTCGTTGGCATCGAATCCGTCCATCTCTACCAACAACTGGTTGAGAGTCTGCTCTCGCTCATCGTGCCCCCCGCCGAGTCCTGTTCCTCGCTGGCGTCCCACCGCGTCGATCTCATCCACGAACACAATACAGGGTGAAGTCTTCTTGGCTTGCTCAAAAAGGTCTCGCACCCGGGAAGCCCCGACTCCCACGAACATCTCCACGAAGTCGGAGCCGCTGATGTAGTAAAAAGGCACTCCGGCCTCTCCCGCCACGGCTCGGCCCAACAAGGTCTTGCCGGTACCCGGCGAGCCCACCAGTAAGACACCTTTAGGGATCCGAGCACCGACTTTTTGATACTTCTTTGGAAACTTCAAGTAGTCGACGATCTCGGAGAGGTCTTCCTTGGCTTCGTTAACCCCTTCGACATCATCGAAAGTGACTTTGGTCCGAGAGTCCGAAACCAGTTTGTGACGGCTACGGCCGAAGCTAAAAGCCTGACCACCCGACGACTGGGCGTGGCGCAGCAGCAAAATAGCCAGAAATACGATGGCGAAAATCGGGATCCACTGGAGCAGGGACATCCACCATTTGTTGGCGTCCGGCTCGACCACCATGAGAGCCACTCCTCGGTCGCGTACCTCTTGTTCCGGTGCGGGCCGCATCTCCTTACGGAAGTGAGTTTCAAAGAGCTTGGCTTCGCCCTCTTTGGGGTTCTTGTACTTACCGCGAAGAGTGGTTCCGGAACTCAAAATGGTCACTTCCGAGACCTTGTTTTGATCGAGGAGTTGTAGGAAATCGCTATATTTCACGGCTTCTGGGGCCGAACTCTGAGACACGCTGTAATAAATAGCAGCGAGCCCCAGACTTATCAGCATCATTATCACCAGAGACCGGAGCATCTTTGGCATTTCTTTCCTCCGGGCGGACTCCATATGGCCCACTCTAAAATTCTAAACGGTACGACAGGTTAAGGTATGGAAAGTTTCTGCGCAATCCTTCTTCGTGACCACAAAAGCTCATTTTTCTTTACTTTGTACTCGGAGTTCATCCGGCTGAAAATCAACCCAAAGTCCCGGCTCTCCCCTCTCAACAGGAGCCGGTCTACCGAATACGGCCAGCACCTCATCTTCTCTTACCAACAATGGCCAACGGTTACGCACCCAGGGTGGCTGGCCGGTTGCCGCCAGGATTTTCTTAACCGCTCTGCCTTGATACCTATCACCGGGACGGCGACTCCGCAGAACCGCTCCATCTGGAAGGGGCCAGGCTACCCAGCCCGGCCGGGGTGTCAAGGAGACCCGCAATCCGGCAAACACTTCGCCGGGACTAATGGGATCGGCTTCCCATTTCTCCTTCGGTAGAGCTGGACAAACCCACACTCTTGCTCCCAGCACCCAGATAGACCAGCCCCCCGGGAACACCACCTGGCTTTCGTTGGTCCCCTTTCGAATCAGACGCACGGCCTCTTCGATCAAGGTCGACCTGGGGCGGAATCCCGGACCGGCGAAAGTCTTTCTAAGGCTGTTTAGAAATCTCACCAGAAGAGATGACGACAGGTCCTGCAGACCCTGGAGTTCCCAGGAGTCCCCGGGCGGGATGGCGAGCTTAGAGGTGGCCTGGTGGGCAGCTGCCCGGAGGAATTCTTCATCCTCACGAAGGCGCCGAGAGGTGCGAGCCAGGATCGAATAAAGAGATGGCTCATACTGCAAAAGGGTGGGCATGACCTGCGAGCGCACGATCGCGCGTCGGTTTCCATCGCGATTGGTGGGGTCGTCGATCCATTCCCAATCGTTCTGTCGCAGAAAATCGCGCAGCTCCACTCTGTTGCTACCCAGAAGCGGCCGCAGAACACCGTCTGCTCGTTGCGGATAGATGCCCCCCAGCCCGGCCAGCCCGGCCCCGCCCAGCAGTCGCATAACCACCGTTTCGGCCTGATCATCGGCGGTGTGAGCGGTCAGGAAAGGTCCTGTTTTGGATTGCAGACTGAGATAGCGCAGATGTCGGCAGGCCGCCTCCCAGGAGAGATCTCCCTCGAACTCCTTTCCTTTGATCGTCTCGACTTGGAGCCGGACCTCAAATTCAGAGCAGAGCCGTCGACAGAAATCCTGACTCGCGGCAGCGAAAGCGGGTTGGCCGTCGTGCACGAAATGGAGCGCCCGGAAAGGCTGTTCGGCCAGTCGCAAGAGATGAAACAAGGCCGTGGAGTCGCCGCCGCCGCTGAGTAACAGGGTCACTTCTCGGGGAGAATGGTAGGCTTTCCAGTCTTCCCGAAAGCGGGTCACCAGAGCCAAGCTTAAATCGCCCAGACTTCCAGTCCTCGAGTATCCACCGCCAGTACCTCCCCCTTACTTTCCACCTTGAATTCGGCAAAGGTTTGGGTCATGGCCTCCACCACAGCCTGACCACGGGCGAGTCCCTGTCGAGTGTCTACAAAGGCACCGACGGTGGGTCCGGCCCCCGACAAAAAGGACGTCGCAGCCCCTGCCTCCTGAGCCGCCTGCATCACTTCCAGGAGTCCCGGAACCAGCCGAGCCCTCCGCTCCTGATGCCAGCGATCCTGCCCTCCCAGTTGCACCAACTCGGCATCCCCGGTTTTTAGCCCTTCCAGCAGAAAGCCCAACCGGCTCAGGTTAAAGACGGCATCGGCCAGCGGAAGCTCCCGGGGGAGCGCGTCTCTGGCCCCCGAGGTGTGGAGGCAAAATTCCGGGACCGCCACCGCCACCTTCCAGCACGAATGCAAGGGTGGACAGAGCAGGCGATAGCGGCCGGAGGGATCCAGGGTACCCAGCACCAGGCCTCCCAGTCCCGCGGCTCCGGCGTTGTCCGGATGCCCTTCCAGTTGGCTTGCCAGTTCCCAGGACGGACGCGAAGTCTCTCCGCTCAGCCGGGTGTAAGCCGCAGCGCTGGCCACCCGGAGCGCTGCCGAGGAGCCCAGGCCACGAGAGATGGGAGTGGAGTTGCGGGCCCGTAGTTCCACCTCTAAACCAGATTCTTGCAGCAGTTCGAAAAGATCAGGGCCGAAGCCCCGCTGACGGAGAATCTGCCAGGACTTAAAAAACAGGTGGGCTTCATCGGTTGGAATCTCTTCGAGATCACCTCCACCCACACTCTCAACCAATCGGCAACGTCCGGGAGCGCTCCCCTCAACCAGCGCCAGTTCCCATTCGTTACGCTGATCCAGAGCCAATCCCAGGCAGTCGAAGCCGGGACCGAGATTGGCCGTACTGGAGGGGGCCGAGAGCTTATATCGACAAGGTTCTAGCATGATCGAAGCGCCGCGTTCGGCGCCCGTGGCAATGGTCCTCGGTGATTCGGAAAGGGTCAAACCGCGATGATGCCGTGGGTGGCTTCAGCCAGGGCGGCAAAACTCTCCCCCTTGATAAACTTGGATTGCTCGGCCAGATACATGGCGCGCTCCGGATCGATCTGTCCCGCCCCCACCTGTTCACTGGTACCACTCACAGGGATTGTGCTCTTATAAAGGATGTTTTCCATCTCCGGAACCGTGAGGTTCGGATTGGTGTCAAACATCTCGTAGATCAAAGCAGTGGCCTGGGGAGCCGCAAAGGAAGTACCGTTGCTAAAAGCTTCCTGGGTCGGGTCGTCGGTGAGAACTTCCACGTTCACCCCGTGCATAGCAAACTCCGTGCCCGCGTAGACCGAAGTAAAGGTTGCGGCTTTGTCATCACGGGTGGTGATGGTACCCTGACTGGCGGTCGCTCCGATCACCGTGGTGTATTCGTTGGCCAGTACGCTCCGATAGGCGTTTTTGGGGGCATCGATGCCGTTCTTTTCCCAGTGGGCGGTCAGCTTTCCAAGATTGCCTGCGGTGACCACATGGGCGATTCCGCTATCGTGAGCTTTCTTGGCGGTTTCCAGGTACTTATTTCTGGCTTGGGCGATGTAGGTACTGCGGTCGAAAATGCCCTGGACTTCTCCCAGGAAGGCCTCGGCCACCGTATCGATGTGGGCCCGCTCCGGGAGTCCGAAGACGTCTTTCATCTTCATCCGGAACTCGTCGTCCTTCAGAATCTTGCTGACGAATGGATTGGAGATACGAGCCGCACACTGGCTCTGGGACTGATTGATGACCCGAACCTTGTTCCGCTCGGCGCTCATGACGGTCTCTAAATTCTGTCGAGTGGCGTCGTAAAACCCGGTGACGCTCTCGATGGTGTAGGAACGCAAAGTCTCCAGAAAGGCTGTCTTTGAATCGACGGCCTTGAAGACGTCTTCAGCGGAAGTCTTACGAGAATACGCATTCTGGTAGTTCTGAACAAACTGATCCTCAAGGCCGGTGGTCCGGCGCACGATCTCTTCCACCTGATCACCATGATTTGGCTTCTCGCCCTTTTCGGCGAAGTAGTCAAAGATGGCCACTCGCGGATTACGTTCTTTCCTTTCGGCGTACTTAGCGATGGGCGTCGAAGAAGCGATGTTCATAAGCACCAGTATGTAGGTTTTGTTCGCGTGAAATGTTGCAAAATTGTAAACGAAAATTGGCTGCCAGGTATTCTTAAAGAAAGCTTAAAAGTGAAGTCCAGCTTCATTTAACGGTGAAAAAACACCGGGGAGAGGACTCCAAATTATGAAACAGGCAGACCTGATCATCTTCGCCGAAACGGTGGTGACTTGCTCCGGAGGCAACGGCCCCAAGAGCAAAGACGAGGCCGCCCGGATCGGGGAGATCAAGAACGGCGGAGTGGTCACCAAGAACGGCAGGATCGTGGAAGTCGGGACCCGAGCCGAGATCTTGGAAGTCTGGGGGGGAGACCGGCTAGACCTACCCGGAACCAGCGTGGTCCCAGGCCTGGTCGATCCCCATTGCCACCCCCTGTGGGCCGGAGATCGCACCCACGAATTCGCCCTAAGGGCTCGGGGGGCGAGCTACGAAGAGATTCACGCCGCCGGAGGCGGGATCGCCCATACCGTGGAGGCCAGCCGCCGGGCCTCCACCGAGGAACTTAAGAGCCGCCTGTCTTCAGTGGTGGAAGTCATGGCGGCCCACGGCACCACCACCCTGGAAGCCAAGAGCGGCTACGGACTATCGGTGGAGGAAGAGTTGCGGCAACTAGAGGTGATCGCCATGGTCGACAGTGAGACCCCCATCGAACTGGTGCCCACCTGCATGGGCGCCCACTCTCTGCCCCCGGAGTTTGAGGGAGACCGCGCAGGCTTTCTGGATATGATCACCCGGGAGCTGCTGCCTGCCGTGAAGGAGCGAAACCTGGCCCGCTTCGTGGATGTCTTCTGCGAGCGGGGCGCCTTCAGTTGCCAGGAGTCCGAATTGGTGTTGCAGGCCGCAAAAGACCTGGGTTTCGGACTGAAGATCCACGCCGAGGAGTTCAGCAACCTGGGCGGCAGCCGAATGGCCGGAACTCTGGGCGCGACCTCTTGCGATCACCTCCAGCATATCCACGACGATGACTTCCCTGCTCTTAAAGAGGGCGGCACCATTCCCACCGTCATACCCGGAACCAGCTTTTTTCTCGATCTCGACGTCTATGCCCCCGCCCGCAAGCTCTGGGACTCCGGCTTACCGGTGGCCCTGGGGACCGATTTTAATGCGGGCTCTTGCCTGATGCCCTCCATGCAGATGGCCATGTCACTGGCCGTCCTCAAGATGAAAATGACTCCCGAAGAGGCCCTCACTGCAGCCACCCTGAACGCCGCCTACGCCGTAGGAGTCGGCCAGAAGGTGGGCAGCCTGGAACCAGGAAAACAGGCCGACCTGCTGGTCCTAAATACTCCCGACTGGCGAGACTCGATCTACCGATTCGGTGCCAACGCCGTGCGGGCGGTTGTCAAGAAAGGCGTGGTTCTCAATACCATCTTGCGCTCGCCCCTGGGCGCACCTCTATAGGTCAAGTATGAAACAGAAATTTCCCGAATGGATAAAGCTCTCCGAAGAAGTCGCGGAGGCCCTGCAAGAAGATCGCCCGGTGGTGGCTCTGGAAAGTTCGGTCTGGTGCCAGGGACTACCTCGGCCGTTCAATCTGGAAACAGCCCAGGAGATGGAGTCGCAGGTTCGACTGGCAGGTGCGATCCCGGCACTCACCTGGCTCGAAGCAGGAGCCGTTAATATCGGCGCCACTTCTGAACAGCTTGAGCAACTGTGCAGCGCCGAAGAGGTGGTCAAAGTCGGCTCCGGCGATCTGGCGGGCGCTCTGGTCAAGAAGAATCTCGGTGCCACCACCGTGTCTGGCACCCTGGTTCTGGCCGACAAAGTGGGCATCGGGGTTTTCGCTACAGGGGGGATCGGAGGGGTGCACCGGGGCTGGGCCAAGCAACTGGATGTCTCAGCCGACCTGATGCAACTCACCCGCACTCGCTGCACCACGGTCTGCAGCGGAGCCAAGTCTGTTCTGGATATTTCCACCACCCTGGAAAAGTTGGAGAGTCTGGCCGTGCCGCTGGTGCTTTACCGCACGGAAACCTTTCCGGAGTTCTACAACAGCGGGAAAGAGTCGCCCCTGGGCATTCGTTGCGAGGAGCCCGAAGAGATCGCCCTGGCGGTCAACATCTCGCTCGATCTCCACAACCAGGCGCCCCTGGTAGCCCAGTGCATTCCTTCAGAGTACTCCATCCCGCCGCAGAAACTCGAAGCCTGGGTCAATGAGGGGCTGGAAAAGGCTGAAACGGAAGGCGTGGAAGGTAAGGCGGTGACTCCCTTCCTTCTTACCCACATCGCCGAGGCCAGTGAAGGCCAGACCCTCGACGCCAATCGTGTTTTACTACTGCACAACGCCCACCTGGCGGGTCTACTCGCGGTGGCCCTCAAAAAATCTTAAGGAGAGAACTCATGGCCGATAGAGACGACATTGTAGATTTTCTTGATCAGGTTCTGGAGGTCCGGACCGTGGTCGATCCCTACTGCCCCAACGGACTGCAGGTAGAGGGTAGCACCGAAGTTCAGACCGTGGGGTTTGCCGTGGACGCCTGCCTGCAAAGTTTTCAGGCCCTCAAAGATTGTGAGATGATCATCACCCACCACGGGCTGTTTTGGCCTTCGATCAAGAGCGTACGCGGACCAATGCGACGCTCTCTGGGATTTTTGATCAAGCACGACATCAACCTCTATCCGGTGCACCTGCCCCTGGATGTGCACGCCGAGTACGGAAACAATGTCCAACTCATCCGCGCCATCGGATGGCAGCCCGAAGAGCGATTCGACAAGGTAGGCTGGACTGCTGAAGGCAAGAACACCACCCGAGAAGAGGTGGCCATCGAACTCGAGTACGCGCTGGGCTCACCGGTGCGATTGTTGCCGTTCGGTGAGGCGGAAATTAACAGAATCGCCGTCAGCTCGGGGGGAGGTTCGATTGCTCTTCTGCATTCTGCCCTGGAAGCCGGTGCCGACCTCGTGATCACCGGTGAGGCTTCACACCCGATTTATCACGCAGCCAAAGAGCTTGAAATCAATCTAATTCTGGCCGGTCACTACGCCACGGAAACCTGGGGCGTTCGCTCTTTGATGCCACTTCTGGAGCGAGAATTTCAAGTTGCCACCAAATTCGTGGACTTCCCCACCCACTTTTAGGGCCTGTGGACATTTGGCATTCCGAGCCAAACGCAGGACATTTTTCTCCTCCTGGAGTGGAATTTTCTGTGAAATAGTGGACCTATTTGAGGAAAATTTCGCTTCAGGAGGTGGAAAAT
>JBAYRN010000075.1:0-28204 GCA_041676625.1 Vulcanimicrobiota bacterium | reverse complement strand
TTACACCTTCATCACCTGGTACCGCACTCCCAAAACGGTCCCACCATCGATCGGAATCTGATCGGGCTGTGTTCGAGTTGTCATCGGAACGTGCACGACGGCTCGCTTCGCATCTTCCTCCGGCCAGACGGCAAGCTGCACTTCACCGACGCCGAAGGAAACTCGGTGGCCGAGCAAGCCGATCTGGAGTTGGGTCAGTGGCTCTACTTTAATATCGGGTGGGACGGCGAGGAGGACGACTCCTTTACCATTCGGGCTCACCGGGGAGAGTGGTCTATTTTTGGGTGACGGGCCGTTACTCAGTATCTGCGGAAACGGATCTTCGAATCAGTACGATTCAGGGATCTTAGCCCCGGAGGCTAAAGCCACAGAGCTTGCTTGTGCATTAAAAATGGAATGCTCCCCGAGAGCCGACTTAAACCTTTGGGCTCTGGACAGTTGCGAATTCGAGAGTTTACGGATGTTGCCAGCAAGTGCTTCGGCCGGCCTGCGTGGGCCGGGTGCACTGGGTTCCCTTTTTGGTGATCGCCTGACAGCGGGTTGTGACCGGCTTCGGGGCCTGGGGGGAGGTCGCTCGCGGAGCGGCGGGCAAAGTGACTGCCCGCGCCGAACTAGGGCGACACACCCCGCAACTGCCACCATTCCGAGCGCAGTGACCACAGTAGCGGCAATTTTTGCACGCCACACAGTTGGCGTTACCAGTGCAGGTGGCGGCCAAGCTAGGAGCGGTAGCGAGCATCACGAAGGTGGCCAGTGTGACCAAAACTGTGACACTATAGGACCTCATCGTCTATTCACCTCGCCCTCTCTTCAGAACATCGACGATGGCCGCGCATTAGCCCAGTGCATGCCGCGCCACGCCGCATGCTCATGCCACCCGGGGCCGCATGCTTCAAACGCACCGCGCAAGCCCGGTGCATGCCGCACCACGCCGCATGATCATGCCACGCCAGGCCGGATGCTTCGAACTCGCCACGCATATGCCCAATGCATGCCGTGCCGTGCCGCATGATCATGCCACGCCAGGCCGCATGCTTCGAACTCGCACCGCATAAGCCCAATGCATGCCGCTCCGTACCGCATGCTCATGCCACGCCAGGCCGCATGCTCATGCCACGCCAGGCCGCAACTCGCACCGCGCGCAAGCCCAATGCATGCCGCACCGCCCCGCATGACCATGCCACCCGGGACCGCATGCTTCAAACACACCGCGCACAAGCCCAATGCATGCCGCACCATGCCGCATGCTCATGCCACCCGGGGCCGCACGTTAACACTCAAGCCCGTGTCTAAATCCTAACTCGAACCCGGCCGTCCCCCACCACCACGAAGGGCGCCCAGTGGTAAGGCGAGGGGAATTTTTCTCGGAGTGCTCTGGTGGCGGCTGCGCTGGCCTCGGCCACGGTTTGTTTCTTCTTTAGGGCTTCATAAAAGCTTGTCATCCATTGAGTGGTCGACTCGTCCGATACTGGCCAGAGAGTGACCACCAGACAGCGCGTGCCTCCGGCCTGGAAGGCTCGGCTGAGTCCCACCATGTCGTCACCCTTCCCCCATTTGCCAAGAGCCGTTTCGCAGGCCGACAAGACCACCAGGTCAGGTGTTTTTTCCCACCTCAGGATATCGGCCACGGTGACCAATCCGTCACTCGTGACCAGTCCGGAAAATAGGGGGAATTCCTGATCCAGGACTCCGTGGGTGGCCACATGAAGCACTCCGGATCGGGCACTGGCCTCTTGCAGCGTAACACTCGTGAATTGCTCCTCGGTGAGCATTCGAGAATTTGGGAAAATCGCAGTCAGCGCACCGACCTCTTCCAGCGTACCGGGCAACGAAGCGAAAAGCCCCTGTCGATCTAACTCATCTGTTTGGGGTGTCTCAGGAGAGGCACCACCCAGGGCAACCGCCGTGAACGGCCCCGTATGGCGCTCTTGCCGCTGCCCCAGCAACCAAGCACTGGCGCTGGGTGCCTGGGTGAGGTGGTACTGTTCGATCAGAGGCTGCTCGCCTATCAAGATGGTGGAGAAAGGTAAATAGTGGAGAGATTGATGGGGCACGATCACCAGTTCTTCAATCTCTCCAAGCAGTGGTAGAGCAGGCTCGATCAGACGGCCAAGGCTGCGGGCCGATGCTTCCTCTCCTCCTGAAATCAGATCCCTACGCAGCTCGACGATCAAGTCATATAACTCTGCCTCGCCGAGCTCCAAGGGCAAAACCTGAAACTGGTCCTGAGTGACCAGGAAGAGATAGCTTTGATCGTCCATAAGCACGTACTCCAAGAGAGCACGCTTACCACCCAGAGCCTTGCGCAGTTCTCTCGTTCCCGGAACTTCAAGACTTCGTAATCCAGCACTTCCTGGGTCGAACCGAGCAATTTCGTCCTGCAGTAACCCGTAGTCTTTCTTCAGCAAGGCCAAACGGTCATTGTTGGTTTCAGAGATAGGCTCGTTGAGCAACCTACCTATGTTGGCTCGTAGTGACTCCTCACGCTGGGCCAGTTCGGGCGGGGCGTTGCGAACCGATACGGCACGCCCCCCCAAGAGATCGAGCAAGGCTCTGGCCCTGGCCCGCTCGTTCACGCGAAAGGCCTCTTCGTTCTCCTTTTGTTCCACCAACAGTCTCACCAACTGCTGGTAAGCTTCGATATTCTTGCCCAGAAAAGTCGACTTGTCGTCGGGTGAGAGGCCGAGCGCCAGTTCGTCTAAGAGATCCACCGAACGAGTGAGGCTTTTTATGGCACCTCTCTGGTCGTCCAGGCGCTCCTGCACTAAGCCCAGGTGAAGATAGGCCGTGGCCAAAGCTCGGCGGTTTCCCAATTTCTCCAGGATGGTGATGGCTTGGCGATGGTATTCCAAAGCCTCTCTCGGTTCTTTTTCCAGATGACCGAGGTTGTCAAGAGTGATGGCTTCGCCGTCTTGCATCCCATACTCACGATAGAGATTGAGAGCGCTGAGATAGTGCTCTCGTGCCTGGTCTTTGCGACCGAGTTCAACGAGTGCTAACCCGAGGTTATTGTGAAGGTGGGCCTGCTGAGAAGGATCATTTAGGCGTTCACTCAGTTCGAGAGCCGCTCGAAAGTGTCTCTCTGCAGCTCGGGGCGCCCTATTCTCCATGAACATAGCGGCCAAGTTGTTCCACGTAACAAGCTCTCCCCGCATATCGCGCACGGCCCGTCGTGCAGCCACGGCTTCCAGATAGAGGCGTTCCGCCTCATCGGATCGACCCAGAAACTGGTTCACCAGACCCATGGCGTTGAGCGTGGTTCCGACCAGAGAGTGAGGACCTCCGAAGGCCTCCGGATCCAGTGTCAGCGCGTGGGCTTTCTTGAGATAGTCCATCGCTTCAGAGTAATCACCCTGGGCAAATCTCAATGTTCCCAGGTTGCTCAGCGCATAGGCCTGCCCGGAGCGGTCGTTCGACTCTTGAAAGTGCTCAAGTGCTTCAAGGTAGTGAGAAGCAGCCACAGAGTAGCTACCCGAGGAGTGGTAATTCTCTCCCAGGTTGTTGAGCACGGAAGCCACCAATTTCTGATCTTCGACTTTCCTTGCAAGCTCTAAGCTCTGGATATAGAACTCCCGAGCTTTCGAAAGCTCCGACCGCCCACCGACCAGCATTCCCAGTTGATTAAAAAGCTCCGCTCTCCCCTGTTCGTCGAACACGCTCTCCAAGGCATCCTGGAAATAGCTCTCCGCCTTTTCCCTAAAGCCGAGTTCCAGGCAGAGCTTTCCGGCCTCCACGGGATCATTCTGAAAGAGGAGTTCCAACTCCTGAAGGGCAGACTCCCGATCACCGGAAAGATTGAGAGACTTCACCAACTGTCGCCTTGTTTGGTTTAGTAGTTCCTGCTCTCCAAGCGGGGCCAACAGTCCGATACTCTCGCGATACTGCTCCATCGCTTCCTGGAAACGGTCCTGGTTTTCCAGGGCGTAGGCGAGATTGGCCCTGGCCGTGGCAAGACGCCGGGGATCGTCGTGGGCGGTGTGAAACTCGATGGCTCGGTACAAGCTTTCTTCGGCTCCCGCCCAATCGTGACGAGATAGCAGCAAGCGCGAGATCCGATCCATGATCTCTGCTGCGCGAGGATAGCTCTCTTTCTCCAAAAATTTCTGCAAGGCGTCTCGGTAATGAACGAGGGCTTCACGGTGCTGAGTCTGGACCTGCTTGACAGCCCCCAGGGCAACCAGAGTCTCGGCTACGGCTTCCGGCTCGTTGATAACCTGGTGTTCCATCAGTTGGCGATAGGCGTCGTAAGCTGCATCCCACCGATGCTGAGCGTCGAGACTTTCCGCGAGCCGTTGCAGAAGCTCACCGATCCTCTCCTGATTTCCGTGTCGCCTGGCCACCTCCAGGCCGTCACGAAAGATCACCTCGGCCTCAGGCAGTCGGTGGGAAGAAACGAGTATTACCCCCTGCTGCAGCAGTACCAGAGCAAGCCCGTCATCTCTCTTAAGTTCTCGAAAGATCCCTTCCGCCTCTTTCAGACTCAAAAGGGCCTGCTCGTGTTCCTCTACCTCGAACTCCAGGACTGCTCGATAGAACAGGCTGAGTGCCTGAGCTGCCGGATTACCTTCCCGGGCGAACTCGACCACCGCCTGGTTCCATAGCTCTCCAGCTTCGACCAGGTGGCCACCCTGTTCGGCGGACTGGGCCTGCACCACCAACTCTGTGCCGGTCTGGGCAAGAACCGGAAGCATCAGCGCCAGACACAAAATTAACAGGAAAGTCCATCTCATGTTTTGTGAAGTTCCCGGTTAGGTCGGGAGGCCCCCCCTGGCAACCGGAGCGCGAAACTCCTGCGGAGTGGACGCGGGCCGCACCAGGCGCGTGCTTTGAACTTGTATCACGATAACCCAAAGTCAGGTGTGTCCCACCGGGTCACCTGACCAGGACATGCAGCGAAAACCCCGTAGGAAATAGCTATGAAAAGACGTGACTTTGTAAAATCCGTGGCCGCTGTGGGTGCTCTATCACTGGCCGGTTGTGGGAACAACGAACTTCTTGACCCCTTCTCCAGACAAACGGAGCCAGAGCAGCAGCCACCCAATATCCTTTTCATGATGGTCGACGAAATGCGCTACCCGGTACACTTCCCCGCCGGCGTGAGTTCGGCCGATGAATACATAGAGCGCTTTATGCCGAACCTCTATCGCCACCTCTGGCGCGACGGGGTGAAGTTCACCAACCACCGCGTAGCGGCCGGGGCTTGCACCCCTTCCCGGGGAGTGATGCTGACCGGTCTATACGCCCAGCAGACCTGGGTCATCAACACCATCGGAGCAGCGGGCGATGAAAAACTTCCGCCCTCGCTCTCCCCGGAATACCCGACCTACGGCTCACTGCTCAAGGAAGCAGGTTATGAAACACCTTACTTCGGAAAGTTTCACATCACCGTCGACTCTCCTTACGAAATGGACCAGTGCCCCTACAGTCCCGAAAACTACCTGGCGGCCTACGGCTTTGACGACTCGACCTGCCCCGATCCAGGTGGCACCCAGGGTCAGGGAGTGAGTGGTGACGGGCTGGTTGTGGGAGACCGCGAAGTGGCCGATCAGGCGATCGACTACCTCTCCGATCGAAAGACCGAGGATCGGCCGTTCTGCGCCACCGTGAGTTTCGTGAACCCCCACGACTACCAGTTCTTCTGGGGTGGTACCGAGCCCCAGCGGTACACCGATCTGTTTGCCGCCGCTGGTGAGGACCCGTTGATCCCTTACGACCCCCGGATCCAATCCCTCTCCGACCCGCCTCCCCAGGGTTTTCCGCCGGTTCCACCCAACTGGGAAAGCTTCGATCAACTGCAAGCCAACAAACCACGCAGTCAGGTCATGTTCAACGAAGGCAACCACACCATCTTCGGAGCCATCTCGTTCGACCCTAATTCCACCGATTTTGAAGTCCAGCCGAGCCGCATTCTGCACGGACTGGTTTCCAAAGGGGTAGCCCCTTACAGCTATTGGCAACGCGGCCAGGACTCCTACGCCCAGGTGCTCGGGAAAGTGGACGAACAGATCGGGCGCGTACTGGATGCGCTCTCCCCTGAGGTTCGCGACAACACCGTGATCGTGTTTACCTCCGACCACGGCGACTACGTGGGCTCCCACGGCTTTCTAGCGGGCAAGGTGGGCACGGTGTATGACGAAGCACTGCGCATCCCTCTGGTGGTGAGAGACTACACCGGCCGTTTCGCGACTGAACCTGAGCTTCCGCGAGACCAGTTGACCAGCAGCGTGGATATCATGAGTTTCCTGGTAACCCTGGGCTATAACGGCTCTCGGGAGTGGATGCAAGGTGAACTCGCCGAACTGTATGCCGGCCGTCACGATCTTCTTGGGGTAGCGCAGTCCAGCCAGGCCCCCGGCCGGGAAAAGGCGTTTTATACCACCGATGAATACGTGCTTCCAGCACTCAATTTCAACCTCTCCCCCGTACACGTCGTGGGAGTCATGACCCCTCGCAGCAAGCTGGGGATATACAACTACTGGGCCCCAGGCACCGTGCACCCCCTGGCAGCCGGAAGGGACCTGGAGTTCTACGACCACGACACCCCGGGCGGACGCGCCGAACTCGACAACCGGCCCAACGACCCCCGAGCCAGGCGGTTATTGGAAGAGTGGCTCAATGAGGATATGCCCAACGAGGTGCGCCGCCCTCTACCCGATTCACTCGAGCCTGTGCAGACCGCAGCTCTCGAGCAGTACCTCGATTTTGTACAGATCCGGGACAGCATCGATCCTGATATTCGACCTACCAACTTAAACGTCAACTTCGGGATCGACCGTCTGCCCCGATAGGAACTTCAAACGACTTCCAAGGCCCGTTTCCAGGGTAGTGCTTGAACCCTACCCAGGCTTTGCGGTTTGGGATCTCGGCTAACCCAGAAGAGTTCTGCCTCGGGAAAATCCTTGCCCAAAGCGGTGAGACCGCGGAGTTTGTGCGGCTGAACCTCCTGCGCGGATTTTATCTCCACAAGCGCAAGAGGTTTACCAGGACGCTCCACCACCAGGTCAACTTCCCGGCGTTCGGTGGCCAGGTAATAGAAACGATAGTCGCGCGGAAAATAAGCCTCTCGCCTGAGCATCTCCAGGATAAAGAACGCTTCAAAGAGATCACCAAAATAACTGGTGCCCTCCTGTACGGAAATGGTGAGCATGTTGCATAGCGCTCTACCTACGCCTAAATCAAAGAAGTAGAACTTGGGGGCCTTAGCGACGCGCTTTCGCTCCGAGCGAAGATAGGGTTCGAGAAAAAAACCGAGCAGCGTATCCTCAAGTATTTGGAAATACTCCTTGACGGTTTTATCGTCCACTCCCACGTCACGAGCGATAGCGGAAAAATTCAGCTTCTGGCCGTTATGCTGAGCGGCCACCTCCAGAAATTTACGAAAGGGATCGAGGCGGCGGACAAGGTGCTCAGCCCAAACCTCCTCCTTAAGATACGTTCTTGCGTAAGCCTTGAGATACTCCGCTCGGTCATCACCCTGAAGAGAAAATATCTCAGGAAGGGATCCCCAACTCAAGATCTCCCCGAGAGCAAAACGATCGCCGAGTTCGCTACTAGTCAATGGATGGAGGTTGCGCACAAAAGCCCTCCCGGCCAGCATATTGGCTGCTCCGGAGCGAAGCTTCCGTGCGCTTGATCCCGTTAGCACAAACTGGAGTTCCGTCTCGAAAATAAGCTTGTGAACCACGTCCAGCAGTCGGGGCAACTTCTGTACTTCGTCGATCACGATGGTCCGAACGGCTTCAGGTAACTGGAGTGCCTCACGATACAGCAAATCGGGGTCCCGTGCATAGCGATCTTCCTCGGTAACCGATAATAGATCGATGAAGTGAGTCTGAGACGATGGAAAAGTCTGATGAGCGAGAGTGCTCTTTCCAGTGCCCCGAGCACCAAAGAGAAAAAAGCTGCGGCTTTCAGGAAGATTGATCTCTCTTTGAAACATTACTCCGAATATTCGTCGAAATCTCGGAGTGTCCTCCGAATTTTCACAAGGCGGATTCAGGGTCTTCAGGTAATGAATGCCGCGGGGGCATAGCATGCACCGAGAGTGTGCCCGTTTTCGGATCACCCTATCCATTTCTTCTAGAGTGATCGGCGTTCCAGGTGTCTGGAAGGCTCGGCTGAGTCCCACCATGTCGTCGTCCGATAAAAAGCAGGATAACGGTACTTTGCCCCGATCCTTTTTTACAGATGGCAAATTTTAAATTCGTTTATAAGTATCTTCCCCTTCTGGCCGCCTTACTGGTCGCCTGCGGGCATTCAGGTGACCCCACCCCCGTCGTGCAGAAGCCACCTTCGCCAGCGGCACAGACCACCCTGGAACGCTCCCTCTTCTCCTCTCCGGGCTCCCCGCAGCCTGGACAAGGCCAGTGGCTGATTTTGAAAGAGCGTCCAGGCTACCCGCTCGTCTACCGCGACGATCTGCTGAGCGACCAGCATCCTGTGAGCAGTCAGGTCGAGCAGGCTAAGGTGACCCTGGCCAGTTTCGCTCAGATCACGGATATGCACATCGTAGACGCGGCCTCGCCCACCCGGGCCGGTATGCTAGCCGCCTTTCTCGACTTCAATGAAAACTTCGCCGATGCCATCCGCCCTCAAGAGCCTCTCACCTGCCAGGTGATGGAAGCTATGGTCCAGCAACTCAACGCCCTGGCCCGAGGTCCGGTCACCGGTGTGCCGTTCTCGTGCGTAGTCAGCACTGGAGACAACGGCGACTCCAAGCTGATCAGTGAACTCCACAATTACGTCGCCATCTTGAATGGGCGCGAGGTTCATCCGGATCCCACCGGTCGCTACGTGGGGGTTCAAGATGACGATCCCCAAAGCGGTCCCCAAGTGTACGACCGCTACTATCACCCGGACCCCCCGCCGGCTGGGTTTGAGCAGGACCGCTGGAAACGAGAGTTCGACTACCGGGAATTTCCCGGTTTACTGAAAGCCGCCTCCGCACCTTTTCAAGCCAGTGGACTCGACTTTCCCTGGTTTGCCGGCCACGGAAATCACGACGCGGTCTACCTGGGCGACATCGATGTGAACACTCCGGACTTTCGCGAAGCCATGGATCGGTACGCCACTGGGAACCAGGTGATCGTGGACCCCGCTAGCGAGCTCGAGGCACCTTTCGATACTCCGCCTGGCCGCATCGCCTACGCCCTGACCGCCTTCGGCAGTCGTAGCGCAGAGATGCTGCAGACTTTGCTCAACAGTTCTCAGACCCGAGAGATCCCCTCCAGCCCCAGGCGCCGTCTCTATTATCAAGAGGATTTCTACCAGGCCCACCAGGATCCCGGAAAGCGCGGCCCCTCAGGCCACGGCCTTGGGCCGGCAAATCTACAGAGCAAGGTGATGGATTTCGCCTTCCCGCTGACCTTGCCCGAAAGCCCCACACCGGTGCTGGGGCTGATGATGGACACCGTGAACCCGTGCGCGTCTGAGCCCTGGACCTTAGAAGAGTTCAGTGAGAACTCCGAAGAGGTCCTGGAGCGGCTGAGCTTGTCCTCAGACGGCTCCATTGGAGCAGACCAGTGGCGGCGTATCGAGCAACGCCTCCAGGCTGCCCACTCGGTTTACTACGACGAGGCCGGGCAGGCCGTGAAGACGGGCAACCCGGATAGTTTGGTGATCCTGTTTAGCCACCACAACAGTTGGACCATGCACAATACCTACTCCGATCCCAGCGTGCCCGGAGCCGACGGCCCACGCCTCGATGGCGCCACCTTCGTGCAGCGGATCGTCGAGCGCTACCCCAACGTGGTGGCCTGGGTCAACGGTCACACCCACGCCAACACCATCGTCGCCCATCGCGGCCCCCACGGCGGCTTCTGGGAGGTCAACGCCGCTTCTCACCTAGACTTCCCCCAACAGTCGCGCACTTTAGAGCTAGTGAGCAACGGCGACGGCACCCTGTCGCTGTTCGGAGTGGTGCTCGACCACGCTGGTCCAGCCGAGCCCGAGGCGACCGAAACCCCTTTCAGCCTGCTTGATCTTGCCAGCATCAGCCGCCTGCTTGCCTTCAACAACCCTTACGTCCCCGGTCTGCCCCGCATGGGCGAACCTAAAGATCGCAACGTCGAACTCTTGATCCCCGACCCACGATTTTAGTGTAGCGGGGGCATAGCATGCATCTTCAAGACATGCTAAACTATGGCGTGGATGTGAAACAGCTATCCAATCTCCGGCGCACTTTTGAGTCGAGTCTCATCAAACGACCCCCCGGCAAGTTGGAGTCGCCTGCCCAAACACGCTCTCCCGGGCCGCAGGACGGGGTGAGCCTTTCCGTTGCGCCTGCACCAACGACGGCGGAAGTTTCACCGCCCCCCGAAAGCCCCCGGGAGGCCCCGCCGGTTCGCCTGCAGACCATTGATGGCGCACCTCTCCCGACTGCTGCTGATGGCGGCCGCTCTATCACATACTCCAACGCCCCGCTGCTGCAAGAGATGGAGTGCGAGCCTGTCTACGCCAAAGAGTTGGAAGCTCTGGAAGGCCGCTATCCCGGAGTAGCCAAGAAACTCAGCGAGTTCGAAGTGGAGGCGGCTCGTCAGGGCTACCACCCCACCGAATCCAAGCAGGTTGAGCAATCCGTGCTCTCCTCTCCTCCCTGGCCCACCACCGAATTCGGAGATCCCATTGACAACATCGGGGCGAAGGCTAAAGAACTCCAGACGCTTCACCCCGAACTAAAGACCTCTGATCCCGCCGCCTACGATTTCAAGAAGGCCAACCGTGAAGCCGGCCGATTGATGGAAGAGTTGGAGTCGGATTTTCCTAAAGACCAGTTTCCCGGGGTGGTCATGGGCGTCCGGGCCAAAACGCCCCAGAGCCTGGCCAGGAAAATGGAAAAACAGACGGCGCAATATCCGGACTTCACCCTGGCCCATCTTACCGATACCGTGGGGGCGCGTATCGATTCGCCCGATCTCATGACCATGGCAACGGTGACCAGCAGCCTTGAAGCGAAATACGGGGACCAGATCGTCGCCAAATCTGACTACGTGTCAAATCCAGGTGCTAACGGTTACAGGGCGATCCATTACACCGTGAATATCGATGGCCGCATGGTGGAGATTCAGGCATCCACCACCGCTCTACGCACCGCCGATCTCGCCACCCACGACACCATTTACAAACCGGAGTTTCCGGTAAGCCCCCAGACTGCCCAGGAGCTGTCTACCGCTGCCGACCGAATCATGTTTTTGGAGTGCCTGAAACTGAAGGAGTCCAGTTAGAGTGCAGACCATCGTTGCCTCCTGGAACCACAAGACCGAAACCGGTCAGATCCATCTGAGCCTGGATAGTCGGTTATTCAACAGCGAGACCAGGTTTTCCATGGCCGAAGCCAAGGTCGCCGAACTGGAAGCTCAAGACAACGAGGGCCACCTGGAGGTGATCCTCTCCCATGCCCCATCGGTGGAAGACTTCAAAGCCACCGACCCCAGATTCCTCGACCCCTGACGCTCCGCTCCCGAGCTATTTCGCGCTGATATGGCGGCGGGGGTTGAAAAACCGAATCGCCCAGACGAAAAGTCCGGTGCGGTTGGGAAACAATCGAAAGGCCTCCCACCCTCGACTTGTGATCTCCTTAAGCAGCGAGAGATGATGAGGCACACCCGGATAGAGGAGCATCTCACCTCTTCGGTAATCGGCCCTCGCATCCACCAATTTGTCTACCAGATTACCCACTTCAGCCACCGAAGGAAAGAATTTCATGAACTCCGCCGTGGCGTGGCGCTCAAAGATCGGTAGAAACATCTCTAGAAAATAGCGCCCCTCTCTACAGACCAACTCCACGTAATGCTTACGGTCAGAGGTCGCGCGAATCTCTTCGGAGATCCCGAAGATCCCCTCAGCCCGGGAAAGAAAGTACTCGGCCGGACCGTAACGCTCGAAAATGTCGACCAGATATTCAATCTGAGTAGAGAGCTCCGCGTCGAACATGGAATCCCCGGGGCTCCCGCCGCGTAATGCCTGCAGAATGCGTCCGGTCAAGGAGGGGCGAATCTCGTCGGGAGAGCCGTCCACTTTGCGATCCAGGCACTCGCAGCCGTCCATCAGACGATCGTGATCAAGCCAGGATTCCTCAGGAAGCGTAAAGCCGAAGTTGGAGGTGAGATAACGCGCTTCTTCAGCCAGCCATTTGTATTCAGCTCGCAGGGGCTCGGTAGACATCCATGGGCTTTCTAAATCTCCGGCCGCTCTCCCCTTTCCGAACTCAGGCCGGCCTGGCTACCGGCTCCCCTACCAACTTGCGAGCCAGGTCTTGCCATACGTACTCCAGCAAATTTTCGACGGTGTAGTCATCGGTGCTGATAAGCTTGGCCTCGCACTTCTCAACGCAGAGGTGCATCAGTTCTGAATCCACTAAGGTAAACCTGACCGGGTCACTGAGCATAAAGCTGTCGTGAAGATCGTTTTGCGCCCGCTTGAGAAACCGTTCCCGACGATTCTTCAGGCTGGCCGTCAAGACGTAAGCGGCATCAAACCCCGGTAGCCGGTCGACCACGCTCTCCAGTTGCCGGGCATAAAACCGCCGGCCCAAAATCCGTTCAAAAGCCAGGCTTCTTAAGGCGCAAGAGTCCTGGAGGTGGAGGTGGTTCGGCCGGATTGGAGGTTGGAAGTTGCGCAAGTCCCAAAGATGAGAAGCCAGAAAAAGGGGCGCCCCTTCGTCCGGCTTAAAGCCCGGATCCCAGCGCATCATCTGGCGGGTCACCCCGGCCACCGGGTTCTGTTCGCACAAGTCTCCGTGGCGAACCTCGACCAGCCATCCTCGCTCGGTGAGTCGCTTCTCGAGCCCCTGGATCAGAGTCGATTTCCCTGCCAGGTCCAGCCCCTCGACCAGGATCATGCGGCCCATCGGAGCAGTTCCTCATCTCCCATCAGAAAGCCCTGGGGATCGTGCACCAGACCGAGAAACTCCCGGTACGTCAGTCCGGTGCGGGGATCGTAGTAGCTTTTTCGGTCCCAACGGGTGAGATCGGTGGCGTCCAATTCCTCCACGCTCATGCCGGCCAGCTTCCAGAATGGTGTAGAGCCGGTAGCTCTGGGCTTGAGGCCGAGGTCGATCAACACTTTGAGGGTGTGGATGATATCCTCTTTGGTCTGATTCGGGAGACCCAGTTGCACGTACGCCTTGGAACTCACCCCGTACTTCGCCAGGTTGGCCGCCACTTTCTCCAAGAGAGACGGCTCCACCTTAGGTATCATATGCCGTCCCCGGGCCGAGAGCGTCTCCACCCCAAAACCCACGTTCTTCAGACCCACCGAGGCCAGGCCCGCCACCAGGTCTTCCTCGGCGTAGGGGTTCATCAGGTCGACCACTTTGAAGGGGGTATCGGGGCAAACCTCTCGCTTCAGGGCGATGAAACGTTCGATCCACTCGCGATCCAGCGTAAACAATGGCGAATGCATCTGAAAGATGCTGTAGGGTTCGGGAAGGACCTTCATATAGTTCACCGTGTCCTCCGCCGAGCGACGCCGGTCTTTGAGGCCTTCCTTGCGAGGGGTAGGACACCAACGAGCGCAGTTGATCGGGCAACCCCGAGAAACATAGAAGCTCAAGTCGTCCTTCTTCTGACCGCGTTGCTTGCGCCAGTACGTGTAAACGCTGGAGTCGATCGCTTCAAGATCCGGAAACCCCCACTCGGAAGGGTCGAGCACTTTGCCGGTCTCGGTTTCCTGCCACTGGCCGTCTTTCAGGTAGTTGCCCCCGTGAGAGGGAAACTGACCGGCCTGGTAAGCGGAGATGGCATCGGCCACCACCAGTTCGGGATCCCCGGACAGAGCGTAAAAATCGAAAGGCTCGCGGTGAAAAAATTGGGGGATGTAGGAACAAGCCTCTCCCCACACGATGATTCTGGTCCCGGGCGAGAGTTCGGCCACTCCCTGGGCTACCCGACGAGCGGCCTGGGCCTCCCAGGGTCGGGCCCACAGGACCAGGTACTCAGCGGGATTGTGACAGGCGAAGTGCCGCAGGATCATTCGTTCGAACGAGCCGTGAAATCCGCAAGCCTCGCTCACCACCTGGTCCGCGGGAAATCGATTCCTCAAGTAGACGGCTCCAGCTGAAAACAGAGCCTGAAAGTAATGAGGTGTCTGATCGTAGACCAGATTCGGCGGCGATGCCCACACGATTTTCATAAAAACAAATCTCCTCTACAAACTCATCTTCAATACGGAATTTATAGATGAATAATAGTACAATTGTAGGGGCTAGTTTTCCTGAAATATGTGACCTGGTTCACAATAAGAAACATTTGAGGAGAGGAAACTTATTCGATGGGCAGGGTTTATATCAATTGAAACACCGGGAACGAGACCGCAAGATTAACCTCCCTCCTCCCTCAAGACATTCAAGCGGTCACGTGTGCGCCCCCGGTGTTTCTTCTTTGGCCCAGGGAGGGCTCTGCTTGGCCATCAAGGCTTCTACCCCCGCTACGAACTCCGCCCGAGCGTAACACTGAGCTTGCTCCAGCGCCTCGGCTTGCAGAGTCTGATTGAGTTCGCTTTCTTCCTTCAGTCGCTGGCTTTGCAAAAGGGCGCAGGTGGCCCGGGGCGCGGACTTCAAAAGCTCGTTCAGAAGGTGATCCAGTTGCTCGCCGAGGGCGCCGACCGGCGCTGGGGGGCGGATGAACCCGAGGTCGGCTGCTTCAGTAGCGTTCATCCTCCGTCCGCTGAGCATCAGGTCGGTGGCCACCGCTCGACCCAAAACCAGCGGCAAAAAATAACTCCCGCCCATTCCCGGGTGCAGGGCCAGGCGGGTAAAAGGAGCCGAAAACTGAACGCTCTCATCGGCCAGCCGGAGATCACAGGCGGCCGCAAAACAAAAGCCCGCTCCCACTACGTGGCCGTGCATGGCTGCCACCAGGGGTACCGCCAACTGCCGCAGACCCAAGAAGGAGCGGTAGAACCAGAGCATCTCTTCGCGGTTTTGAGAAATGGATTGATCGGCTTTACGGCGCAGCATCTCCAGGTCTCCGCCCGCTGAAAAGGCTCGCCCGTTGCCCCGCACCACCAGCGCGCTCAAAGTTGGTATTCCGGCCAGCTCCTCGGTGGCGTCGCGAAAAGCCTGGGCCATCTTCAGGCTCAGGGCGTTGAGGTTCTCAGGTGTATTGAGTACCAGGTGCACCACCCGGTCCTGGTGGCTCTTTTCAATTATCAGTATCTCTTGACTCACGCGAACGGTCTTCGATCGCCCTCAGAGCGAACCTCTTCAAGAAAAGTTCTGCAGCAGGTGGATCGTGGGCAGTGCCGCCGCGATGGTAATGAAGCCCACGATGACACCCATGACCACCATAATGAGGGGCTCCAGGACGTTGGCTGCGCTCTGCAGCGAGTACTCCACGTCGTCATCGAAGACTTTCGCCACGAAGGCAAACATTTCAGCCAGCCGGGCCGATTCCTCGCCGGCGCTTATCAGGTACAGCGCAGAGGGAGTAAAGAGCTGGTTGAAGCGAAAGCAATCGGTGACTCCCACCCCGTCAGCCAGATCCAGACGAGCCCGACCGAGCCGAAAAGCAACCAGGGCGTTTCCTGCGGTGGCCTCGGTCCGCGCGAGGGCCTGGTTAAGGGTGATCCCGACGTCCAGCATGTTGGATAGAGAATAGAGAACTCTGGCCGTCACGAGCTTATCGTAAACCCCACCTATGACCGGTACCTGAAACGGCACGGCCGCCAGTCGACGCTCTAGGATGGGCTTGCCACGAACAAAATCAGAAATCTTATCCCGCAGTATGAAATAAAGAACAATGAGAGAAGTGAAGCCCGCCGTCAGAGGCAGGATCCAGTCCCGGCTGCTCAATAGGATCTTGGTGGGAAGAGGCAGGTCCACCGACAGTTCTTCAAAGAGCGGGGTGAGAGTGGGCAGCACAAAGAAAATAAAACCCAGAGTACCCAGGAAACAGACCAGCATCAGCACGGCAGGATAGGTGATCACCGAGATCAATCGTTTTCTCATCTCCACCTCCCGCTCCAGCGCATCGGCGAGTCGATCCAAGATCTCGTGCAGACGCCCCGACATCTCCCCTGATTGGATCAAACCCACGTAAACGTAGTCGAAGGTCCGACTGGTGTCGGCCAGGGCGCTACTGAAGGTATAGCCGGATTCGACTTTGCGCATGACTTCCCGCAGCACTTCGCGCAGTTCCGGGTCCGATTCGGAGGCAAACTGCACCGCCATGTGAAGTTGAATGCCCGAGCGAAGCATGACCGCCATTTGCCGAGTGAAGATCGAAAGTTTTTGCCGGCTGAACCGTTTGAAAACTTTCTTTGGCTTTGCCTTCTCTTGCTTTTCTGCCTCCGCTTTAACAAAGCTTTCCGGCTGCATGCGCCGCCCCCTCAGGCCGGCAGTGGGGGCCCGATTGTCGTCAGGCGAGACCTTTCCGGAGGGATCGACCTGGACGGTCCCGGTAGGGCTCACTTCGTCGAGAGAGACCTCCTCGACATCATCCTCCTGCTCTTCGACCCAGGCCAGTGGCCGGGGTGGAGCTGGCTGCGGCGGCGAAGGGGGCAAGATTGGGCGCTGCTCGATGACCGGAGCAGGCGAGGGAGGCTCGGGCCGGCTTGGAGGCTCTAAAACATCGGGTGGCTCGAGGGGTTCCTCCGGCTCCTGGAAAAGGGGAAGGTCAGCCAAAAAACCCCCCTGCTCGCCCACAAAGATGCTATCCGAGACGGTCTCCACAAAACGTTCCGGCCCGGCCAATTCAGTTTCCAGGTCGGGATCCAAGCGGGCTCTCTCTTCAGCCTCGATTTCGGCCTTCAGGGCCTCCAGGTCGGGCAGCTCGGGAAGTGAAGCACCCTCTTGCTCGGCGTATTCCTCCTCCATTCGACGAAACAGCTCTTCCGGAGTAGGAAGCGCCGACTGCTCCACCAGGCCGTCCGCCTCTAAATCCAGGCTGAGCGCGGCCTCTTCCCGCTCCGTCTTCATCAGCCGAAACAGCTCTTCCGGCGTGGGCAGGTGCCGGTCTTCGGTTAGCTCCGCCGGGCTCTCTGCAGGGGCCTCAGGGGGCGGAATGTAGGGGAGCGAATCAAAGCTGCCTTCGTCAAGCCCCCAGGTGGAACCGAAGTCGATCTCCACTTCCTCTTCGGGGTCCGGGAGGTAGGGAAGCGGAGCCTCTTCCGGGACAGCCTCACCGAGGCGACGCATTCGCTCAAAAAGCTCCTCGGGATTGGGAAGTTCTAGGGGTCTACCCTCCTCGTCTTCATCCTCTTCTTGCTGAGGATAGACCAACTCTTCGCCGACCCCCATCTGGTTTCGGTAACGCTCCATCTCTCGGAAGAGTTCTTCCGGATCAGGAAGCTCGCCAGAGTCTTTCGGCTCCGGTTCTTCTGATTCGCGAGCCTGGCGCTCTATCTGCTCGAAAAGCTCCAGAGGATCAGGCAGTTCTGAATCTTGGTCGCTCACCACCACCCCCATTCGGTGCCGTACGAAATTTTCCATACTGATCAGTAGTAATAAAAAAGGCCACCCGAAACGGCGACCTTTTTCGATCAGTTTCTAGTGCTCTTTTCAGGCTTTCTGCAAGTCCTTGATCATCTCTTGAAGTTCGCCGCTTTCGTACATCTCAAGCAAGATGTCCGAGCCGCCGATAAACTGACCCTTGATATAGCACTGAGGGAAGGTGGGCCATTCACTGAACTCTTTCAGCCCGACTCTCAGGTCGTCGTCTTCCAGAATATTGAAGTCTGCAAAATCTACCTTAGCGGTTTTCAATACCTGGGCGGCGCGGGCCGAAAACCCACACATGGGGAAATCTTTGGTGCCCTTCATATAGAGAACGACATCGTTGTTCTTAACGTCGTTGGTCAGACGTTCTCTCATTGCGTCAGATAAGCTCATTTTTTCTATAACTCCTATTCACTTGGGTATACCGGTTTTTAGAGCCAGCGCGTGGAGCGGTCCATCGAACGACTTCCCCAGCGCCTCATATACCATCTTGTGCTGCTGCACTCTTGTCTTCCCCTGAAAGCTCGGGCTCAAAACCGTTGCTTCGAAATGGGTTCGATCGTTCATCGGATCGCGCACCTCTACAGTGGCGTCCGGCAAACCGTTCTTGATAAGTGTTTCGATCTCTTCAGTGGTCATAACCCTGGTAATATAATGAAATCCTACCAAAAAAGTCAAGATTTACATCCCGAAGGTGGGACTAGGAAGGTGATGTTCTCTTAGCGAACCTCTCTGGTATTATGCTGGGGAGACTCTTCGGACGAGAAGAAGGCTCTATTCGAGGTGACTACTTCGGCCTGGGACCTTTGTGCAACAAGCTAGGGTTGGCGTCGAAAGCCCGCAAAATCGTGAAGAGCTCCCGCCACGCGGTGGAGATCAGATTTGCGGAGTTCGACTGCGATCTTCCTCATGTGGCCAGCCGAGTCGGTGGCCACCCGGCCTTGCCCGACGACACCGATTGGCCGCTCTCTTCCGACGGGACGCCCATGATTTTTCTGGCTCAGTTTTCCTGCGACGAACTCGCCACGGAGCGCTATGAGGGTCTGCCGGACGAGGGGCTGATCTCGGTTTTTCTGGATACCCTCGACGATGTTCCCGAGGAAGCCCGAGTCTATCACTACAGTCTGAGTCGGGACATGCGAAGGCGACCACCACCGAACTCGTCCTCCACAGAAAAGATGGCCTATCGTCCCACTTTTCACGCGATCACCACGATCCCCCGACCGGATAGTAAGGAATTCACGGCACTGCGCCTGAGTGAGGAAGAGAAAACCCTCTACAACAGGCTGTTGGATGAACTCGATAGCAAACTCGATCCTTCGGCCTTACAACTGGGTGGCCACCCCCCCTATCGCCTGGAAGAGGAAGCCGTGCCGGCGGTGGATGACGGAAATTGGGAGTTCTTTCTCGCCGTCCACGAAGTGGAGGAGCTGTTCGTCAGCTGGCCCGAAGGGGGCTGTGCCTTCCTCTGGCTTCCCCCGCTCGACACCCGCTTCAGGCGTGGGCGAGCGGCTTTGACCTACCAACTCCTGGAGTACGAAGAGTGGGCCGAAGACGAGGATGAGGATGAGGATGAGGATGAAGATTGGGATGAAAACGAAGAGACGGATTATCCCGGGGATTTGAATTAGGCCCTCTAGGCCTCAACTGCTGCAACTGAGCATGGAACAACCCGGTTTGTGGCGCGCCCACTCGGGTCTTCGCATCTCCAGATGTTCTTTTCCAGCTTGCTTTTGGTAGGGTTCTCGAAACACCGACAATAGTTCCTGAACCCGGCTCGCGTCGCCCGCCTCGGCCCACTCAATGGCTTGTTGCAGGAGGTAGTTGCGCGGGACGTAGAGCGGATTGATCAGGTTCATTCGCACTTTTCGAGAATCCGTCTCTTCTCCCACTGCTTCAACCCTTGCCGTGTAGTCGTCGAGCCAGGACTGCCAGGCTTCTCGGTGAGCCGCCTGCTTGTCAGGGTCGTAGAAGGCAGGCTCCAATGTTTCCAGCGTGGCTCCGGATTTCAGACCGGATAGGGCGCGGAAAAATAGGGTCATATCCACTTCGCTCTGCTCCATCAAGGAGTACGCACGCGCCATGAGTTCCTGGTCGGGACCCTCCCCTGGAAGACCGAACTTTTGATAGGTTTGCTGCATGGATACCGATTCGTACTCCCGGGCGAAGAGTTCGAGTCCGGCCTGCAGGGTCTGGGGATCGTCCAGCAAAGGAGCCAGCGCATTGGCCAGCCGGAGGAGGTTCCACTGAGCCACCAGCGGCTGCTGCCCGAAACGGTAGCGGCGGCCAGGAAGATCGGTGGTGTTGGGAGTCCAGTTGGGATCGTAGTCATCGATCCAGCCGTAGGGGCCGTAATCGATGGTCAAACCCAGGATGGACATGTTATCGGTGTTCATGACTCCGTGGACAAACCCGACCCTCATCCAGTGGGCGAGCAGCCGGGCGGTGCGCAGACAGACCTCTTCAAAAAGCTTCAGATAGCGCTCTTCACCGTCTCCTTCGATCTCGGGATAGTCCCGCTCCAGAACGAATTCGATCAGCGTCTTCAGGATCTCATCGTCCCCCCGGGCCGCCAAAATTTCAAAACTTCCGAACCGGATGAAACTCGGTGAGACCCGGCACAACACAGCCCCTGGCTCGGCTTCCGGCCGACCGTCGTAAAACATGTCTCGGACCACCTGCTCTCCCGTGGTGACCAGACTCAGCGCCCTGGTGGTGGGCACACCCAGGTGGTGCATGGCCTCACTGCAGATGAACTCTCGAATCGACGAGCGCAGGACCGCCCGGCCGTCGGCCCGCCGGGAATAGGGAGTCGGCCCGGCTCCCTTGAGTTGCAGTACCCAGCGCCTTCCGGAGGAGTTCACGGTCTCCCCCAAATTGATGGCCCGACCATCCCCTAATTGGCCGGCCCAGCCGCCGAACTGATGGCCACCGTAGCACATCGCATACGGCTGCATACCCTCCAACAGGGAGTTTCCTCCCAAGACATCGACCATCCGGGGGGAAGAGATCTCCGAATCGGAGAGCCCGAGTTCTGCGGCCATATCCTGGGAATAGGCGATCAGTTCGGGCTTTTTCACCGAAGTTGGAGTCACCGGCGACCAGCAAGCTCCATAGACCTGACGAGGCCGATTGTCCTCGGTCTTTTCTCCCGGAAGTCGGGCTACGAAACGATTGTCGAAGGTGAGAGCCATAGCATGACCTTACCCTTGCCGGGTCGGGGATAGTCTCAGACCGTCACCAGGAGATCTGTAGCCAGGTCCGCCCCACCCGAAACACCTTTCCGTTGTTCAACTGGACTCGACCGTTGACCCGCTCGTCATCCACAAAGGTACCGTTGGTAGAGGCCAGATCCTCCAGGTAGATGTTCGCACCCTGGATCTCGACCACCGCGTGTCTGCGGGAAACGAAACGATCGATGGAAAGCTTCAGTTTACCCTCCCTGCCGATGTCGGAAGTGCCGTTGAATTGAAAGATGTGTCCGTCCAGCGGTCCGGAAAGGACTTCCAGGTTGACCCTCATCAACTATCTCCTCTCTTGGGAGACCTCAGAGGAGTCAGCGGTGTGATCTGGGGACCGCGCTGGAGGCCGGGCGAAGGCCGGGAAGGCCGCGGCTCAGGCTCCGGTCGCCGCTCGGGCTCCGGCTCGGGCTCTGGCTCCGGTTCAGGCTCCGGTTCAGGCTCCGGTTCCACGGGAGGCCAGGCATCCTGTTCGATCTCGGCTGGAGGCCAGGCCTCTTGCTCAACCGGGGGCCACGGGTCGTCCGCCTGGAGATCGGCCGCCCAGGGGTCCGGCTGAGACCAGGAGGGAGTTTCCGGCGGGGGCTCCCCCCAACCGGTGCGAGGTGGAGTTGCACCACTGATCCGAGGCCTTCGAAAGAGATCCGGTGGTGGCTGGGGCCGGGGAGGAGTCTGGGGTTCCGCCGGGGCTACCGGCTCCTCTGATTCAAAGGAGCCTCCCCGAGAGGGTGACACAGCGGTACCCGTCAGTTCGAAGGGGTCTTCCGGCAAGCTCGGGGGAGCGGGTGGCTCAGGCACCCTGTCTTGCAACGGCTCTTCCAGTGGAGACGGTGGGGGTAGTGGCCGGGTGCTCTCGGTGGCGAAGGTTTGCTTAATGGGAGTGACTGGCTCGACCGAAGGATCGCTCTGGGAAAAGACGATCTTGTCACCGTCTCGCCGGGCCACCAACAGGTCACCCTCGGCCGGTGCGCGACGGAGCATCTCTTCAGCCAGTGGACGGGCCAGGTGGATATCGATGGCTCGCTTCAGGGGGCGAGCCCCGAACTGGGGTTGATACCCGTATTCCAACAGCAATTCCACGGCATCGGGAGCGATCTCGAGAATGACTCCCCTGCGATCTTTCAGGTTATCTTTCATAAGTTGAAGATGGATCTCGGCGATGCCCTGGAGATCGCTTCTTTCCAGTGAGCGGAAGGCCACGATCTCGTCTAATCGGTTCAAGAACTCGGGGCGAAAATGACTGCGGAGCGCCTTTTGATACTGCTCCGGCAGGTTGTCCAATTGACCGGCGTAACCCTGATTTGGCCCGCCCGCTTCCAACAACTCCCGAGCGCCCAAATTGGAAGTGAGCACAATGATGGTGTTGGTAAAATTCACGGTCCGTCCCTTAGAATCGGTGAGTCGCCCGTCATCGAAGACCTGCAAGAAAAGATCGAAGATCTCGGGATGGGCCTTCTCCACCTCATCCAGCAGAACCACGCAGTAAGGCTTGGTCCGAACGGCCTTGGTCAGTTGGCCTTCCTCATCGTGTCCGATGTAGCCGGGAGGAGAGCCGATCAGGCGGTTGACCGACGACTTGTCGTGATACTCCGACATATCCAGGCGCACTATCTCGTGGGGGTTGCCGAAGAGAAAGTCGGCCAGCGCTTTACCCAGTTCGGTTTTACCCACCCCGCTGGGTCCCATGAAGAGGAACACCCCGCCGGGGCGATTGGGAGCCACCAGTCCCACCCGCACAACCCGGATCGCCTGGGCCACTGCAGCCACCGCGTGATCCTGCCCCACCACCCGACCGCTGAGCTCTTCTTCCATCTTCAGCAGTCGAGCGGTCTCCTGTTCGGTCATTCGTTGCACGGGGATGCCGGTCCAGTCGGCCACCACTTCAGCCACCACGTCTTCGGAAACGCTGATGCTAGCCCGGCCCTCGGCGTCCAGTTGAAAAACCCCCGAGCGCGTCTTGACCCGGGCGGCCGCTTCGTCGATCAGGTCGATCGCCTTGTCCGGCAGATTTCGGTCCGGCAAGTAGCGCACCGAAAGCTTCACAGCACTGGCCAGAGCCTTGTCTTCAAACTTCACTCCGTGGTGGGTCTCGAAGCGCTTTTGGATCCCCTGGAGCATCTGCAGGGCCTCCTCTTCCGAAGGCTCCCCCACCAGGACCGGCTGAAAGCGTCGCTCTAGAGCCGGATCTTTCTCGATGTACTTACGAAATTCGTCGGTGGTGGTGGCCCCCAACACCCGCAGTTCTCCCCTGGCCAGAGCCGGCTTTAGGATGTTGCTGGCATCCATACCCCCTCGAGAGTCGCCCGCCCCCACCAACTGGTGAATCTCATCAATGAAGAGGATCAGATCGGGGTCGGCGATGGCTTCCTTGGTCACCCCCTCGAGACGCTCCTCAAACTCTCCCCGGTGCTTGGCTCCGGCCACCATGGAACTCAAGGATAGTTCCAGCACTTTCTTGTTCTTGAGCGCGTCCGGCACTTTACCCTCATGGATTCGACGAGCCAGGGCAAAGGCCACCGCCGTCTTTCCTACGCCCGCTTCACCGATCAAGACCGGATTCGACTTGGTCTTGCGGGCCAGAATTTGCAGCACCCGACGCACCTCATCGCTCCGCCCGATGATAGGATCCACCTTGCCGTCGGCGACCATCTGAACGATGTCCCTGGAGTACTTGTCCAGGTTGGGGGTCTTATTCTTTTTCTTGGAATCGTCTTTGGCCGAAGCCGAAAGGGAGGAACTCGATCGGTCGGCCCGGGAAGCAGGCGAAGCGGAAACCGAGGCGGCTTCGCGGTCGGCGCTCACTATGCGGCAGGGTATGCCCTTGCCCTCCTTGATGATGGCCCGTAAGATGTGCATCGGTTCGACCCTTACAGCGCGCTCTCGTTCGGCCTCGGCCTGGGCGTCTTTAGCCAGCACCCGTCTCAGGCGCGGGCTCTCCGGCACCCCCTCCCAGATGGGCTTGTCATCGCCCACCGGTACCAACTCCAACACCTGCTCTTCAAACTCATCGATGCTCAGTCCCCGTTCGGTCAACCAGTTTTCACAACGAGGGTCTTCGATACAACAGGCCAGAAAGAAATGCTCGCAGGACAAATAGTGGTGTTTCCACTTGGCTGAAAGGTCTCGGGCTCGAACCTTTACACGTTCTGCGGTTTCTGATAAATGCAGCGCCATTATCTCTTCTTTCGGGTTAGCGTGGCTACCGATTCCACGTGGTAGGTGTGGGGAAACATGTCGATCGGTTGGACCATCTCGGTTCGATAACCCAGTTCGACCAACAGTCCCAAATCCCGGGCCAGGGTAGCCGGGTTACACGATATGTAAACGACCTGGGGGATCCTCATGCGCGCCACTGTGTTCAAAACTTCCGGTGCACACCCCTTCCTGGGAGGGTCGATCACCACCGAAGCAAAGCGCTCTCCTTGTTGATAAAGCCGGGGCAATATCTTCTCCGCCGCCCCGGTAGCAAAGTAGGTGTTGCTCAAATTATTAAGATCGGAGTTGATGACGGCATCCTCGATGGCCGGAGCGCAATTGTCGATCCCGACCACCCGCTTGGCGCGCTTAGCCATATAGAGCGAAAGACTTCCCACCCCGCAGTAGAGGTCGAGCACGGCGTCACGCCCTCGAGGCTTTATTTCGCTATCCAGGCATTCATAAATCTTTCGTAAACCCCACGGATTGACCTGAAAAAAGGAGGCCGGCGAAATCCGAAACTTCAGCCCACCTATCTCTTCTAGCAGATGATCCTGGCCCCAGATCAGACGGGTCGTTCCGCCCAGAATCACGTTGGTCTTGTGCGGATTGAGGTTGAGCAGGACCCCTTTGAGGCCCTTGACTCGACCTCGCAGGCCCGACACGAACTCCTTGACGTGAGGCAGGCTCGGCTGAGTCACCACCAGGACCAGCATGGTCTCCCCCTTGCCGTTAGAGCGGGCCAAAACGTATCTCAAGAACCCGGCTTCGGTCGATTCATTGTAGGGTTGCCAGGCCAGTCGCTCGGCCATATCCCGAGCAGCCTGCAAGACGCTATTGTTCTCCTGGGATTGAATGAGGCACTCCGAGACCGGGACGACTCGATGACTGCGGCGCCGATAAAAACCGAAATAGGGGCGGATCCTGGGATCGGAGGTTTGCTTTTTTTCTCGATCCAGGTAGGGCCGCCCGGCCACCATCATCTGGCCCTTATTGCGGTAATACCAGGGGTCTTCCATCCCTTTGCAAGGCTTGACCTCTACCCCCGACAGCGCTCCCAGGTGCTCCAGGGCATCCCGCACCATCTTGGTCTTGAACTTCAGTTGAGCATCGTAGTCGAGGTGCTGAAATTGGCAGCCACCGCATTGCTCATAAACCGAGCAAGGTGGCTTTACCCGCCGCCTGGAGGGCTCCAAAATCTTGCAGATGCGGGCCCGGCCGTACTTCTTTTTGAGGGCGATCAACTCCACTTCCAGTTTGTCACCGGGAGCAGCCGAGGGCACGAAGAGCACGAATCCATTCAGCTTGCCGACCCCCTCACCGCCGGCCGCGACATCCTCTATTTCTACGGTGAGTCTATCCCCGATTTTAAAGTCGTCCAGACCGGCCTGTTCGTCCACCTTCCCAAAGTTCGCGTTCCAGGGATCCGTTCCCCCTATGGTGCTTGAAACAGGAAGCCTGCGGGGCGTGTTTAATTCCCATATAAGGAACCCACTACCCGGCCGAGTTTCGCAAATACAGAAACCGGAATCTATCGGAAGGCGGAACTGTCATGAAGCGAATTCATATCTTTGTCCTGGCCGTCGTGCTATCGCTGGCCCTGATGTACTTCTCCCACCTTCCCGCGCTGGGTATCCTGGGTCAGGTTCTGTTGCTGTTTTCTACCCTGGCCCACGAAATGGGGCACGCAGCCATGGCTGTCCTTTTCGGTGGCGACCTCCACGAACTGGTCATCAGGTGGGACGGTTCCGGGCACGCCAACTCCTCGATCCGGGATAGCCGCATCATCCGGGGACTGGTGGCGGCCGGCGGTTTGATCGGTCCTTCCATCACGGCCGCCCTGCTCTTCTGGTCGGCCCGTCGAAACGACAAGGTCTTTCTGCTGGTCACCCGGCTGTTTGCCCTGACCCTCCTGGTCGTCGGAGTGGTCGCGGCTCGTAGCGTCTGGGCCCTGATCTTCACGCTGGGACTGGGAGCGGTCCTGCTTGCACTCTCCTTCAAGGTCGACCGGCCCATCCTGGAATCGCTGGTGGTTTTCATCGGAGTTCAACTGGGACTTTCGGTCTTCACCCGGGCCGATTATCTCTTTACTCGCTGGGCCGGGCCCAATCTGCCTTCCGATGTGGCCCAGATGTCCCAGGCCTTGTTCCTCCCCTACTGGTTCTGGGGACTGATCTGCGGTCTATTCTCGGTAGTGGTACTGGCCTGGGGATGCCGGTGCTACATCAAAAATTAAGCCTCTTTCTAGTCCTGCTCCTGGTTGGTGTTGGGTTCGCCGAAGATTTTCGCTGTTCATCCTGCCGTCAGTCGGTACTGCGGGGATACCAGGTCGAGGGGAACTTCTATTGCCCGGCCTGCCTGTACAAAGCGCTGCCCAGGTGTAAGAACTGTAACGTACCTATTCAAGGGGACTACGTCGCGGTCACCATGGCCAAACACCCGATCTGCCTATCCTGCCGAGAATCCCTGCCGCAGTGCTTCCTCTGCTCCATGCCTTGCGACGAAAACCGGGGCGGCCAGGCCTTTGCCGACGGCCGCCATGCTTGCGCAGAGCACGCGCGAAACGGTGTGATAGACCCCTTCGAGGCCCGCCAGATCTTCGCCCAGGCCCGCCAGGAGTTGCGCCACGCCTTCGCCGGGGCATTGGAGCTCAAGACACCGGTCAAAGAGGTTTTTCTGGTGGACCTTCACGGTCTCGCCCGGGCAGCCCAGGGCACGGGCCACAGCCCCAGCCTCTCCGGGGGCAAGGTCCTGGGCATCGCTACCATCACGCTGAGCACCCGAAACGGTCGAGTCAGGATGGAACCGTCCACCGTGCACCTCCTCAACCAGGTGCCCCCCGATCGCCTGTTAGCGGTCTGTAGCCACGAATACGCCCACGTGTGGCACGCGGAGAATCATAAAGACTATAGCAAGACCGAAGCCATCCTGCGGGAGGGCTTCGCCGAGTGGGTCGCCTACAAAGTGGCTCAGGCCCACGGCCGTGAGGAGCAGATGAAATTGATGCTCAACTCTGGCGGGGGCATCTATTACCAGGGTCTGCAAAAATTGTTGGAGCTTGAACGCCAAAAAGGCGTGCACGGAGTTCTGCGCTATGCGATCAGCGCCACCTCGCTATAACGATCCGGAATATGTTTGTGTTTACAAGATGTAAACATTTTGGCTGAGATTTCACAAAGCGAAGCCAGCCTTTTCTGTTAAGCTTTTAGAGAAAGTGAAATTCATGACGGCAGCGTTGGTAAACAGTTCCAGAGCATCTACGCTAGCCGAGGTCTTGATCGGAATGGTCGTCCTCAGCATTGCGGTCCTAGCTCTCCTGGGGATCCTCATTCAATCCTCCTATCTCGACCGCGCCGATGCCACCAGCACCGAGGTGTTGGCCATCGCCGAGGGGCTTTTGGAAGTGAGCCTAGCTCAGGTCCAGGACCGAGACGGTTTTCAAGGAATCGCAGCGATCTCCTTAACCCCCGCCGACAATCCTGACTACCTGTACGAGCGAAGGGTCAGCGAACTCACCTCGGGACTGAAAAAGCTCTCGATCTCCCTCTATTACGCCGACCCGGGCGACCCGACTTTACCGGACCCCCAGCGGGGGCAAGATGGTCACGCCTTGACTTTATCGGTGACGGTCACGGAGCCCACGTTATGAAAAAGCCAAACCGTGGACTGACCGTTCCCGAGATCCTGGTCACCACCGTTTTGTTGGTCATTCTAACCCAACTCATCGTGATGTCTCTGGTCGTCCTGAGTCGCAGCAAAACCGCCCTGATGGTTCGTACCGAGCCCCGCCAGCAACTGCGCTCTTTCGTGCTCTTGTTGCAAGCCCAGCTCAGGGAAGCAGGTTTTCTCTTTCAGGGTGAAACCTATCCGGTCTGGAATGCCAATGTTGAGGTTCCGGAAGCCGGTTCCGAGGGTAACGGCCTGGTTTTTGCGGTGCCGGAGAGCGCCACCGCTCCCATGAGCTACGGAGTTTGCTACACCTTTTCCAGACCCCGGCTGGAGCTGGATATCCGCAACCCTGATGCCTACGAGGCGGTCTTTTATACCATTTCAGAGGTCACTCCTCCGGCCGGTATTCCAGCGGCCTTGGATCCTGCGGCCCCGTCGGAAGTAGGCAATGTCGCCGGCTTGCGGGTCTTCGACACTTACCTGGACGGACCGGAGGGGCTCAAAACGGAGATGATAGCCGGTGGCCAGGGCATCAAATTTAAACTCAACTAGGGCCTGTGGACATTTGGCATTCCGAGCCAAACGCAGGACATTTTTCTCCTCCTGGAGTGGAATTTTCTGTGGAATAGTGGACCTATTTGAGGAAAATTTCGCTTCAGGAGGTGGA
>JBAYRN010000074.1:0-28821 GCA_041676625.1 Vulcanimicrobiota bacterium | reverse complement strand
GTCGGCACGGCATGCGTTGGGCTTGCGCGCCGCGAGTTCGTGATTTGCTGAGGCATGCAGCCTGGCGTCGCATGCCCCAGCCTCCGCAGCATGAAACTAAAGCATGCAGCCCCGCGTGGCATGCTCATGCGACTCGGCACGGCATGCATTGGATTTGCGCGCTGCGAGTTCGAAGCATGCAGCCTGGCGTCGCATGCCTCCGCCCGCCCCTCGTCGCATGCCCCCGCCCGCCCCTCCCCGCAAAACCCCGCCACCCCCTCCCCACTAATCCGAGGAACGCTCCCCCTTTGGCCAGAACCCGCACCCTCATGAGCGGTAAGATCATCATCAACGGAAATGCCCGAGCCGAGGCGGATTTGATCTATGCGACTCGGGATCATATTGTCCGGTCCAATCACATCGATCCGCAGATTCGCTCGGAGCGCACGGTGACTTTGGTGACGGCTGCCTGGCGCGAGAACGAACACAGTGAAGCCCACATCAAGAAGGCTCTTTACAAAATTGGAATCGAGCCTCTGAACAAAGGTGGCTACGACCAGCGGGTGGTGAATCTTTCGGTCTACCACAGCCTGCTCGATTTTCAATCCAAGGACTCGGGACTGGCACGGGCCTATGCCGAGCGCGATCAGCTGATCGCCGACACTCGCGCGGTCTATCTGGAGAAGAACGGCTTTTATATCCAGCAGATGCGCCGGGCTTTTTCCCATATCCAGAAGTTTCAGCCCGACGCCTCCCTGGCTCGGATCCTGAAGCAAGTGCCCCAGAAGGGACACCGCATCCCCGGGCGGTTTCGCGGGGTGGAGCTGCTTCGCGATTTCCTGGCCGAAGATCTGGATGACACGATCAACCGCCTGGTGGAGAATGACCATCGATTGACACGTCTGATCACCGACCTGGATCGCCAGTTCCGAGAAGGCGTCGGCCTCAATTATCACCCTCTCTGGCTGCAGTTGCGCACCCAGTTGGAGCGCACACTTTTAAACTCCAGCACGGTCATCATCTTCGGTGGCAATCTCGAGTGCTTGCACCGGAGCCTAAACTTTTTTGATCTGCGCTCGGCGTTTGTGGAGGCGCTGCGCCGGGGCACCACGTTTATCACCGTTTCAGCTGGTTCCTTGCTCATGTGCGAGAGGATCATCATCTACGACGACTTTGACCACGGCCGGGAGTTTCAACTCTTTGACCGGGGGTTCGGGATGGTGCGGAGCCTGCAGATTTTCCCCCATTGCGACGACCGCATCCAGGTGGATGATCCGAACAACCTGGCCTATCTGGCTCGCCGTTTCGGTGAGCGCAAGTGCGTGGGGCTAAACGAGGGTAGCTTTCTCTTGCTGGACCAGAATGAAGAGCTGTGTGCCCAGTCTACCGGAAAGGACGACGGAGTGTACGTGTTTGACCAGAGCGGACAGAAGGTACGTTACGATTTTGGAGAGCGGCTGGAGTTGTAGCATCACCAGGTCAGGCGAGTGATGAAAAGCCGGCGATCGTTTCCTACTGAAACGAGGGTTGGTTCAGAGTCGAAGAAGTCCAGATCTAAAATACCCCCGGCGTGGTGGGAGAGGGACGTGAGCTCTTTACCCGTGTTGAAATGGAAGAGTCGAATCTTGCAGTCGGAGGCTCCGGTCGCGATGACTCTCAGATCGTGGGAGAAGCTGACGGCGCGGGGGCTTGCCGGATGCTCCAGTTTGTGGACGGTCTCAAAAGTAGGAACCTTGAGAAGCAGCACTGCTCCCCGGCTATCGACGACCGCCAAAAAGGCACTGTCGGCACTGAACTGAAGGCTCAAGAGATCCCCCTGGCCGAGCTTGGAATGAAAGAGCGGCTTGAACTCACCCTTTTCGTAGACACTCAGCGTGCCGTCGGCTCCACCGGCCGCCAAGAGACCACTCCTGGAGGCCGCAAGGCTCAGGGTCTTGCGCCCGAGCTTTGAAAGCAGGCCGGTCTGATGCCAATCCAGGGTTTTGCTCACCTCACCGGTGCTGGTGTCGAAGATCCTGATGTTGCTGGTGTCGGAAGCCACCACCACTCGGTCCCGGAACGGCAGAGTGCAGACGTCTCGGATGCGGTCTGGAAACAGCCCCCAGCTCCGACGTCCCATGGTCTTCAGCTTCTTGCCGGTGTCCACTTCAAATTGACGGATCTTTCCTTCGGTTTCAGCGGCATACAGGTTCCGACCGTCGGGGCTGAAGTCGAGGGTGACCAGCGACTGCTCTCCGGACCAGAACTTGGAAGTCATCTGTTCGGTGTTCAGATCCCAAACCTGCAGGTACTTACCGGCCACCGCCAGCAGGGGCTTGCCGGGGCAGGTGCGGACCGCTTCGGGCGTGGTGGCGTAGCGGCGCAGGCTCTTGCACCCCAGCACCTTGATATTCGGTATCCGACCGGTGGTGGATCGTACCACCGTCTTGGCTTTCGGCACTGCTGCCCCGGGCATTCCGTAGCGCTTAGAGCCCTCGGAATAGGCCGGTGGCTGAGGCACCCTGGCTGCGGATACGCCCACTTTTGCCGCCGAGGCCGCTCCTGCGGGCACGGCCGAAGGGGGTACTTGTTTGAGGGGCGGGACCGGTGTTTGGCGCGGTTCCGGAATGGAGCGGACTCGCGCTTGGACCTCACCGATCGACTGGGGCCGGTCCTCTTTGCGCAACGCCATCATGGAGTGGAGAAGCTTTTCCAGTTCTACCGTCACGGTGGGGTTGACCAGGGACGGCGCCATCGGCTCCACTCCCTCGGCGGCTCTCTTCCAGGCCGGAGGCGGTGCGATCTCGGTGAGCAGAAAGTAGAGGGTGGCCCCCAGCGCGTAGATATCAGAGCGCTGGTCGGTGGTGCTATTTCCGTACTGCTCCAGGGGCGCATATTCCGCCGTGCCCATACCTTTGACGATGTCGTGGGTACCCTCGCCGGGTTTGAGTCGCTTGGAGATCCCGAAGTCCACCAGCCGCAGGCGTCTCTTGCTATCGATCATGATGTTTTCCGGCTTCAAGTCCCGCACGATCACCGGTGGTTTTCTAGAGTGCAGATAGTCCAGGACTTCACACAGTTCCGAGGCCCACTGCAAAACGCGCCTCTGGGACAAATTTCGAGGGGCCAGCTCGATCACCCGGGCCAGAGTTTTTCCGTCGATGAACTCCATGACCAGAAAGTGGGTTCCATTCATTTCGAAAAAATCACTGACTCGGGCCAGAGCAGGATGATCGAGTTCGGCTAAGATACGAGCTTCGCTCTCGAAGGCGTTTAAGTATTTGGCCTGTTCTCGAGGATCGGGCGAGAGGTGGCGCAGGGATTTCACCGCGAAAATTTTCCCCAGACGGGTGTGGCGAGCCTTGAAGACCTGACCCATGCCTCCTTCCCCAAGGAGTTCGAGTAGCTGGTACCGGTTGTCCAGCAAAGCTCCACTCTGGAGGGTCATTGCGCAGCCTCGGTTTGTATGCTGGTTACCGAGTGCGAGAGGACAACCACCTCAAAGTCCAATGGATTGCAGCAGACTTCACAGTCTTCCACGAATTTGTGGGCGCCGTCACGGCTCACGTCTACCAGGATAGAAACTTGCTCCCAACAATGGGGGCAAGTAAAGAACACTTCTTCCAAATCTCTTTATGCCTCCCAGTGGTTCAGAAGCAAATGCCGCATATAGCGCCCCAGGGTCTGGTGGGCCCTATCGGAAAGTTCACCGAACTCCACGCCGATCAAAAAGTTCTTGTGTTGGGTGGTCCGTTGAGCCACGGTCCCGCTGACTTCGAAGTACGGGAGATCCTCGAACGGCCCGATGTGCAACTCCAAAAACTCACCCTGCGTGACCGGCGTCTGGGCCTCTATCAGGGCTCCTCTGGCACCCAGATTGTAGAGTCTTCCGTCGAAGGTTTTGACCGCTTGATAGACCACCTTGACGGGCACAAAGCACTCGGCCCGCACGAACTTTCGGCGCTGGAAGATCTTGTCGGGGCGAAAGCCCAGTTGCTTGAGCAACATCTTGACCCAGGACTTGCGCAGGACCTCGTCGGTGGCATCGTAGGAAAGCCCTACAAACTGTACAAAATCGCGTTCGCGGGCGCGCACCCACTGCACCTTGCAGGGAATGGTCTGGTTTTGAATGTTTACCGCGGGCACTTCGTAGGTCACCTCCACGGTGTCGCCGACGGCCGGGGGCTGAAAGCACCGGAGCTTCATTCCACCCAGGCTCATGTCCACGATGACTCCCTTGTGTCGCTTCTCCTTGAAACGATACTCCACATCGTAGTGGCAACGCAGGCGCACGAGTTCGCGTCGCTCGTCAAACTCCCAATCGGGGTCCTGATCCCCCTTGCGCAGCGCTTTGAGGCCCTGAAACAGCTTCTTAAGCATGACTTATTAAACTTCCGTTTACGCTCTCTCGATCCCTGGCTGAGCCACCCGGTCAATTCGATTGGTAAACTGAAAGCGAAAGCCCTGGTTGGTACAGGCGGTCATGGTGTTCTTGTAGTCGATATGACCGACCCCCTCGTGGAGATTGTGCTCGGCGAGAAATTTGCGGATTCTCTTAGGGTAGCTGAAGTACCATCCGGCGATTCCGGTGTCTTGATGGGAGAGCGCGTAGTCGACAGCTTCGGTGGGGTCTACTGAATAAACAAAAACTTTGGGAAGCTCCGGAAAGACGATGCGAGCCTGATCGAGGGGCCTGGCGTCTAAAGAGATGAGCGTGACCTGCTTCATCAGCCCGTGCTGTTGCACCAGACTGCGAATTTTTCGGATCAGCTCGCCCGCTCGTTCATCGGGTAGGTAAACCTTGGACTCCACGAAATAATGGGGGCAACGAAATCCGTAGCGGCGAAAGACCTCGTCCAGGGTTGGAACCGAGGGGCAGATCGCGCGAAGCTCCTTCAGGCTGGTGTCGGCGATCTGCTTATCGATCCCGTGAACCCGCCTGAGGTCCGGGTCGTGAGAAACGATCGGAACTCCATCAGCGGTGAGGTGAAGGTCGAGTTCGATACCGCCCCCCAACTCGACGGCCAGGTCGAAAGCCTCGAGGGTGTTTTCTTTGACATCGGGATGTCCGCAAACCCCGCGATGGCCTACGATCACGGGCTTGACCGCGGCTCGCCGCCGGAGCCGCGGTAGCAAGCCGTAGCCGGCGTTAAACCACTTTTCCAAGCGTTCCATCACGGTCTGTGGAAGTCTCATAGTCTTATACATCTTCCCCAAAAGGCTGTTTTGTAATCTTTTTCAAGCCAGGGCCCTGAACCTTCCAACCCGAACTCGAAGGTATGAGTTGGAATCAACTATCTGCGTTCTCCCTGGCCTCTTTCGAGATGAACGCTCAAATGGGGGGAACTCACCGCTTTGCCGATGCTGTTACCGGGGTCGAGGACCAGATCTCGTTGAGCCCCCAGGCTATGGGGATGCTGGGAGTCAATCTTCCTGCTCATGAGCCGGAGACGTCTTCAGTCGGGGGAGGCTGGGGTGAGGAGGAGGGTTCCTTTGTGAGCGAGGGCTAGTGACTGGCGAGCCCACTGATCGACCTCGCCGAAGCGCTCCTCGGCTATCCCACTGACCGCCAGGCATCTCTTGATGACACCCAGTTCGGCTTCGTGGATCTCTCCGTCCGAGGCGGCCAGGCTGTAACCGTCTCGGACCAGATGGGCCAGCGAGCTGGGCTCCAGCCCTTGCGTGACCGCCCGCAGTTGTTCGTCGGTCACGGGAGTCCACTCATTCTCCTCGATCCTGGCCTTGTAGCGCGCCACCAATTCAGGGTTGAGCTGCAGGCCGTTGACCATCAGGCTCAGCATGTGGGCCTTCTCCTGGCGGTCTACCACCCCGTCGGCTCGCAGGATGTAGAGCATAAAGTCCAGGTACTGTTCTATTCGAGTCGAAGGCATGGCATGGGGTTACAGAAAGCGCGCAGGATCCCCTTCAGCAGGAGGAGCCACCTCAACCTGCCAACCTTCCCGGATGAAAGATAGTCGCGAGCTTGATCTGAGTTCCCTCCAGCCGATCATCACCGGTGGTCCAACGCCCCTCTTCGCCACCATCAGTGGAGCCCACCTTTACGGGTTTGCTTCAGCCGACAGCGACGTAGACATTCGGGGCTCCTTCGTCCTGCCCATCGATACCGTCATCGGCCTGGAAACGGCCGAGGAGACCTGGCAAGTTTCGCAAGTGATCGACGGGCTAGAGGTGGACTGGGTGGCCCACGACGTGGCCAAGTTCATCACCATGATGATGAAGAAGAACGGCTATGTCCTGGAGCAGCTTTATTCGCCCAAGGTGGTCTACGGGGGCGAATGGTTGGAGGAGTTGAGGGAGCTGGGCCGGAGCTGCATCGTCAAGTATCTCTATCACCACTACCGCGGATTCTACAACAACGAGTGCAAGATGATGGCCAAAGCCGGCGCCACCGCCAAATCGGTGCTTTACGCTTATCGGGTGTTGCTCACCGGGATCCATGTGCTGGAGACTTCCACCATCGAAGCCAACTTGCCGAATTTGATCCAGCTCTATTCCACCGAAGGAGTGCAAGAGTTGATCACCCTGAAGGTGGAGGGCACCGAAAAACAAGAACTCGACCCGGTTCTGCTGCAGACCCATCTGGCTCGCCTGAACGCCTTGCAAGAACGTCTGGACATGGCCTTTGAGAAAAGTGACCTGCCGGAGACGGTGGATAACCGCGACGCCCTCTCGGATTATCTGGTGAGGGTTCGAAGAACCCTGGGCGCGTGAGCCACTGGGCCCACCACCGGCTTCTTTTAAGAGTACGCTCCGGTAGCCAGGCTCACGGACTGGCCACTCCCGAGTCCGATCAGGATAGTCGCGGGGTCTGCATCCCGCCGCTGAACTATCTATTCGGACTGTCGAGTTTCGAACAGTGGGAGTCCGAGGGCGGAGACCACGTCATTTTCAGCTTGCAGAAGTTCGTTCGCCTGGCTCTGGAGGGCAACCCGAATATCATCGAAACCCTCTTCACCCGGGAGCAGGACCAACTTTTTGTCCATCCGCTGGCCGCCGAACTCTTGCAGCGACGCGACATGTTTCTGTCTCGCCAGGTTGGTTTCAAGTTCGGCCGCTACGCCATCCATCAACTACAGAAGATCGAGCGGCATCACCGCTGGCTCACCTCCGAACCTCCGCTGCTCCCCACGCCCGAAGACTTTGGGGCCGTACCCGGAGAGAACAGCCCGAAGTTTCCGGATACCACTGCCGAGCGGGCTTTTCGGGCTGCCGTCAAACACCACCGGGCTTACCAGGCCTGGCGCAAGAATCGCAACCCCCGGCGCTCAGCCTTGGAAGAGAAGCACGGCTACGACACCAAACACGCCATGCATCTTTGCCGCTTGCTGAAGATGGGGTGCGAGATCCTTGAAAGTGGCGAGGTTCTGGTCTTCCGGCCGGATGCAGGCTGGCTCAGGACGGTGCGCGACGGGGCCCTTTCTTATTCCGAACTCCTGGATTGGGTGCAAGAGGTGGAAAAGCGCCTGGCCGCTCTGGAGAAGAGTTCTTCTTTGCCCGAAGAGCCTGACTTTCGGGCCGCCGAGGAACTGGTGGTACGGACCACGGAAGCCTATTTCAACTTGCCTCTTTGAGGAAGGCTTTCAGTTTGGGCAGGTCCTGACCGGCCTCGAAAAGGGCTCCCACCACCCGGCAATCGCCCAGGCGCTGGGACCAGCGGGTCTGGCCTTTCAAGTGCAGCAGTTCATCGCCCACCTTCAGGGTGAGGTGCACGGTCGGGGCAACCTCGTGGCGGGTCACGAAGCGGATCCCGTCGGCCGAGAGGTTGATGCTCTGGGAGGGGAAGCCATCCTGGGTCAGGTCCAGATTGACATGGACTCGAGGGCTTTGCCTTCGGTTACTCAATTGAAAGGTGGAGGAGAGAGGTTCGTGTTTCATAGGGGCTTTGTCGCGCCCTCTCTGCGTTTTATTCCTTCAGTGGGATAAAGCGCGTTTCAATTGAGCGCACTGCTGCTCGGCCAGCTCCTGCAGGGAGCCGACCGCGAATCGAGTGGGGTCGAGGTCGGGACAGCGCTCCTGGAGATATTCCTCAAAGCTCACCCCGGAAAATCCGGCCACGGCTTCCCAGTATTCCAAAACGTCCTCGAGGTAGACCCTGCTTTCGAAGGCTCTGGAGCCGGCGTCGTAGATGGTGCAGCGCTCCAGAGGAAAGAGGGCAGACTCATACTGGGACTCCAAAAATTCCGGGGTCATGTCGTTGCCGTGGCGAAGCAGGTCAGTGCCGGTGATCTTGATTTTTAGAGCGGTCTCCGGGTTGGCTACGGGGAAACACCCCTCAAAGTAGACCACGGTGGTGCCTTCGTAGGCAGGGTGGGCCTCCCGGATGCGCGCGTCCAGCCCCCTCAAGACGTCTTCGGAGCGAGGACCTCCGATGGTGAAGAAGAGGATGCTTCGAAGGGTGCGCTGTTGGCTCTCCACCGCCTCCAGCATAGCCTCGATGCCGTAGAGCAGACTGGCCCCGCTGGCCACCACGTCTCCCAGGACCAGGCTCACCCGTTCGGGTAGGGCGAGCTTTCGATATTCACATTCGCAGATCTCCCATTCTTCGGGGTTGTCGGCTTTGCGGCGGCGTTGCGCCGAGAGAAAGGTGGAGCTGTGGGAGTTCCAGCCAAATGCCGAGGTCAGAGCCTCTCGAAGTCCGAAATTCAGCCCTCCCCGTAGCAGGTGCACCACGCTGGTTTCCCCTTCTTCTAAAGGACCGGCCACGTGGGGCAGTGCCCGGGCGCAAGCCTTCCGAAGGGTCTGGGTGTACTTCACCCCGTAGAGCAAGGGATCGTTGCAGATCTGCCTGGTTTCGGGGGTCGAGACCAGGTAGACTCGGGGCCCTTTTTGCGATCGCAAATAGACCGAACAGTGGTCCTCTTTGGAGAGCGATTTCATCTTAATTTTCCTGCCACTTCTTCGGCAAAACGAGAGACCGAGTCGCCCTGAAGAAAATCCGGAAAGTAAACGATGATGTACTCGATCCGAGCCTGCTCGCGATACTCCGCCAGGCGATCCACCAATTCGGTCGGGTCGGTGGGAAAGAGCATTCGTTTCATGGCCGCGATGTGCTCGTCGCTTCGGCCGCTGGCCCTCAAAGACTTCTCGACCTCGGCCTCTGAACCCAGCATGACGTTTATGTTCATGCTGCGGGTGATTTCGGCGGGATCCCGTCCCTGCTTTTCGCAGTGGCGGTCCAGCACCTCGTTCTTGTGCTGCACCTGCTCCAGGGTTCCGCTGAAGTTGGAGTAGTCGGCGTGGCGGGCTACGGTCCGGAGGGTGAGTTGTTCGCCGGCTCCTGCGATCCACATGGGCGGGTGGGGTCGCTGGATCGGTTTGGGGTGGTTAATGGCCCCCTGCAGCTCCAGCGGATCTCCGCCGTAGTCCTTGACCTTGCCCTGCCCCACGGTGTAGTGCTCGCCCTGGAACTGAAAGTGGTCGCTGGTCCACATTCCCCTGATGATCTGGACCGCTTCCTCCAGTTTGGCGATCCGTATCGAGGGCTTCTCGAACTCATAACCGTAAGCCACGGTCTCGTGCTCGTACCAGCCCGCACCCAGCCCGAAGTCGAGACGCCCGTTGGAAATGCAGTCGATCACCGAGGTCATTTTGGCCAACAGGGCGGGGGGGCGGTAGATATTGCAACCGCACATTTGCCCCAGCCGGATCGTGCTGGTGGCTTCGGCCAGGGCGGCCGTTGCGGTCCAGACTTCGAAGGTCGCCTCGGTGCGCGCCTCCGGAACCGTGTGGAAGTGATCGTAAAGCCACACGCTGTGGTAGCCCAGCTTCTCGAGTTTCAAGGCCCCGTCACGCATGGCCAGGTACTCGGCAAACCCGTCGTCCAACCCCTGTAAATCCAGTCGCCAGCCCTGGGGGGTGAAGGCTCCAAATCGCATCTTTCCGTCCTCCTACAAGACTCGCTCACCGGTGCGCAGGTGGGCCTCGGTGAGGGTCGGTTTTAAAAGATCAAGCATCTCCTGGTGGATGTGTCCGTTGGACACCACCACGTGATTCTTTTCGGTCAGGTACCCAACCGGTGAGCCGTCGATCCGGCTGATCCGGCCTCCCGCCTCGGTCACCAGCAGCAGCCCGGCGGCCAGGTCCCAGGGGGAGAGCTTGAACTCCCAAAAGCCGTCGTAGCGCGCGGCAGCTACATAGGAAAGGTCGAGGGCACAGGAGCCAAAGCGCCGGAAACCCTGACATTTTTTTAGGAAGACTCCCATCTGGGCCAGGTTGTCGACGGCGTCGTGGTGCCGGTCGTAAGGGAAGCCGGAGGCCAGAATCGAGTGCTCCACCGTGGGAGCATCGGAGATGGAGAGCGGTTGGTCGTTCAGGTACGCTCCTTCTCCCTTTTGGGCCCAGAACAGTTCCTCCCGCAGAGGGTCGTAAACCACGCCCACCTGGGGTTCGTCTTCCTGGTAGAGGGCGATGGAGACTGAGAAGTGGGGGATGCGGTGTGCGAAGTTGTTGGTTCCGTCCAGAGGATCGACGAACCAGCGCAACCCATCCGGGTGACGACAGGGTGAGGAACTTCCCTCTTCGGCTACGATCCCGTGGCTGGGGAAAGCCCGGGTCAACCCCCCCACCACCAGCTTCTCAGCCAATCGATCGTACTCGGTCACCAGGTCGATGCTGCTGGATTTTCGGTCCAGGGTGAAACCTTCTTGCTGGCCCTTTCTTAGCAGGGCTCCCGCCTCCAGGGCGATCTCTTTGGCTTTCTCAAGACAGTCACGCATATGACCTGCACCTTCCGAGAGCCGGCAAGAAAGACCTGTTAAGGGTCTCCATAGAGGACCCGAGGGAGCACCACGGAAATTTAAGGGAGTGCGCCGATTCTCGTTTCAGATAGATCTCACCCAGGGCAAGTCGTCAAAGAAAAAGTCATCCCAGAAGCCAGGGTCAGTTCCTGCGGCGGCCGACGGCTACGAGATGAGCGGAGATCTTCAGGAGCAACGGCAGCATCTCCGGGCTTGGCCACAGTTTCAGCGCGCACTGATGGACCTGCCGGAGGTGGTGGAGACTCTGGAGGAGTGGGAAAGCCCGAATTTGGGAGCCGAGTACGTTCGGGTTTACGAAGTGACTCGCCACAAAGTGACCGAAGCCGAGCCCGGTTACAAACAGGATGGAAACACTGAAGCCCACTGTTTTTTCAGCCCGGACGGCACCAAGCACCTGGTCTCGCGTCTTTCCAGTCGACCGCATCAGCGCCTCAACGAGATCAGACTCTCCCCGGACGGACAACTGGTGCGGCTCCATTATGAGTGTCACGAGGGTCCCGTCCAGAGTCTGGAAGACCTCTTTGATCGAGGCCTGGCCGGGCTTGAGGAAGACCTGGACCGATACCGCCAATATCCAAACTACGTGCTACGGATTTTTCTCATCCTCACCGACGGTGAGTTCCTGAAGTCTACCTTCCGGGGGGTCTGCTATTACGATGCCGAGTCCGACTCCGTGGTCACCGAAGAGGCTAAGGAGATTCGGTAGCACCCGCGCAATCAAAAAGAGAGAAGCCTGCTCCTGCAAACTTCTCTCCAGAGAGGTCATCTCTCTCTATTTTTCATCCGGCATGGTGACGTTGACGTCAGGGATTTCAACCGTTTCTTCCTCCACTACCACTTTAGGCTTAGGGATCTTCACGGTCTCTTCTTGCGTGGTCACGTCCACTTCAGCGGTGTCCACGTCGAACTCAGGCATCTGTCCGCCTTTGACATCGGCGTCCACGCTGGGCATTTCACCGTCCTGGGTCTTAACCACTTTGTAGCCCGGGATTTTCCCGGCGTCGGCTTGCACGTCGACATCGGGTAGCTGTGCCTCTCTAGTCTGTTCGACGCTGCAGCCTGCGAGAGTGAGGGCCAGAGCCAATCCTACTCCACCGGCGATCAGTTTGTTTGAAATTTTCATAGTAGCTCTCCTTAAATTTCGTCGTAACGATAATGTACGCCGTGAGGGGCGTAAGGGGAGCACCGAGAGGTGGGAAACCTCGCTATACCATGGATCCCTATCCTTGTGGCTTCACATAGAGTTCGGGCCGAAAGCTTCCGATCTTTCGCACGATGGTTTCCACGCTATCGGTCAGGTAGAGCAGTTCTCCATACATCTGATTTTCGGCAAGTTGCTGAAGCAGCGGCCAGACCGGCTTCGTGTTCTGCCAATAGTCTTTGCCCATCAGGATCATCGGAGAGCAGCGATCTTCAGTCACGAAGTAGTGATTCTGACACGCTTCTTGAAAAATCTCTTGGATCGTACCGGCGCTACCGGGAGCGAACACCACCCCGTAGTTGGCGATGGTGAGAAGACCGTCTTCCCGTACACTGTTGGCAAAGTATTTGGCTACGTGACTGGCGAAAAGAGCGGGCGGTTCGTGCCCGTAGGTCCAGGTGGGGATACCGATGCTCTCGCACACCGTCTCGTGCCCCTCGGGTATAGGAAAGGCCTCTCGCATTCTCCAGGCTCGGTGCAACCAGTCCGGGTCGGCGTACTCCGAGTTTGGTTTGCCGTCGACGGGGCGGACCGCCATCTGCAAGATGGCTTTCCTCAGCTCCTCGCAGCTTCTGGTGGCGAAATAGGCACCCACGTGGGTGGCCTCCATGGCTCCGGGCCCGCCGCCACTCACCAGGAGGTAGCCTCCCTGGGTCAGGAGTTGAGCCAGGCGCGCCACTTCGAAGTATTCCGGGCTGCGCCGTTCCACTCCGTGACCACCCATGATGGCCACCACCTTGCGACCTTTGAGCTTGTGGTCGAGAGCCTCGCTGATGCTGTGATCGTGCAGCCGTTGAGCCAGGGTTACCTGGATGGATTCGGAGAACTGACGACCTGCCTGGACGTACTCCAGATAGATCTGGTAGTCCCTGGTCTGCCGATATGCGTCGGGCTGGTTCGGGTCGAAGCCCTGAAAGAGTTCGTCGGGAGAGTAGAGGGTGGACCGGTGGATAGGAAAAGAGAAATCCTCGATGTCGTGGATCAGGAAGGCCCCACCGGCTGCCAGGTGACTGATGGAGGAGCGCTCAAGGTCGCACCCCAAGAAAAGACTGGCTCCGAAGTTTCGTTCCTCGATCAGGGTGGTCAACGGGCGTAAATCGATGTCTCGATAGGCGGCAGGCTGAAACCCGGGACTCTGGATAAAAATTCGGGCTTCCTCAACTGATGTCAACTCAATCATGAGTTTCTTTATTGAGTCCGGTCAGCGATCTTCCTTGGTTAGGGCCTGTTGACATTCAGCTTTCTGTCGCCACACTTGCCCATTTTCCATCTCCCGAAGCGAAACTTTCCTCAAATAGGTCCACTATTCCGCAGAAAGTTCCACTTCAGGAGAAGAAAAATGTCCTGCGTTTGACTCCGAAAGCTGAATGTCAACAGGCCCTAAAAGACTGCGATTTTGCTGTAGTTCCAGGACTCCCAGGGCAGTTCTTTTTCTTCGCTGGTGTATGCCACGTCGCTGAAAGCGCGGAGCAGTTCGTCCACCCGGTTTTCATTCTGTGGAGAGTGAGGAAGTTTATCCTCAGGCGATTTGGTAAGGGGCACAAAACTCTGGGTCTTGAGGGGTGGCGTCACAAGGTGAGACAAGCTATTTCCAGTCATTGGGGGCCTCCGTAAGGACGGTCGTGGCGTGCCGTACGCCGAAGGACTAAACTATACCACAGGACCACCGTTTAATACAAATTTATTTTTCGACCGATTCAGGCTTTTCGAGAGGGGTGGCCCAGGAGAAACTTCGAAGCAGGTCGGTGGCCCATTCGAAGCCTTCGTCTCCCCGCTCCAGGGGGTAATGAATCATGATGGTGTATTGAATTTCGCCCCGGAGGACCACCGAGTAGACCGTGTCGTGAGTCGACTCCTCTTCGGGCGGAAACATGCCCTCCACCAGAAAGGTGGCTGCCTCTTCTCTGTCGACGCTGAGCATAACTCGACCCAGACACTGGCTGCCGTCGTCGAAGGTGCTCGGCATGCCATCATAGATCTGGCTGATGTCGAATCGTCTTTTCTCCGAGGTCACCAGAACGACAACCTCATCGCGGCTTTGTAGAGATAGGATAGCGTGCGGGTTCGCGGTTCGTTGAAACTCTTCGGCGGGCTGGAAGAGCAGCTTCCCATCGGTTGTTTGGTAGCGAAAACCGGTTTCCGCCAGGGGCCGAACCAGCAGACACAGCAGCAGGATGAACGTCAGCCTTGCGGTTGATACTGCTGCAGGCATTGTTGGGCTTTTCCGAGCAGCGCTTTGCACTCCGTATCCGCTTCCTCTTCTTTGGACAGTCGCTCTTGGAGGTGTTCCAGGTGGCCTTTCTCTCTTTCGAAGTCAGCCGGACTGAAACGCCCTCCCATCTTGGAAAACTGCTCGGTCACCCGCTCCAGTTTCCGGACAAACTTCTGCAGCGCTTCTTTGCCGCTCAAGCGCTCCTCCAGGACAGACGCCGCATCCCCCTCGAGCTCAACCTCTTCAACCTGGTGGGCAAACTGATGCTGCTTGCCCTGGGCGTACTTCAAAGCATACCGGAAACCGATGGCGATAGCCACGGGAACGGAGAGCAGGCAGCCCGCTCCCGCGACGTCTCGCGTACCCAAATTCAGACCTTCGTTCATTTGGCTAATTTACTAGCCGGCGGGTTTCATCCCTGCAGCGGTTCAGGGTAGATACTGTTTTATCTCCGCTGCGAACTCACCGGCCCGCCAATCACTACCGCTCTTGACCAACCTCAAGGTGCCGGAAGGATCGATGAAGGCGGTGCGCATGTTGTGTTCGACTACGCCGTTCTCGGTCCAATAGATGATCCCAAAGGCACCGGCCACTTTGGCGATATCGTTTTCGGTGCCGGTCAGAAACTTCCAGTTTTTGTGCTTCTCATCGAATCCCTGGGCGTAGGCTTTCAAGACTTCCGGTTTATCGTAAGCCGGGTCCAGGGTGATAGCCAGGACTTGAAGCTGTCCGGCTTTGTCGATTCGGTCGCTGAGGTCGGCGAGATCGAGGAGCTTTTTTCCGAGCATGGGGCATTTGTCGGGATAGGGACATCGGGTAAACAGAAAGCTGATAACAACGCCTTTGCCCCGAAAGTCTGACAGGGAGACTTTCTGGTTGGACTGGTCGGTCAGAGTGAAATCGGGAACGACTTCACCTACCAGAACAGCGGTATTCTTGGCCTGGGCGGCCAGAGCCACCCCCATCGCCATCATCGTTATTATCAGGAACGTTCGAAGTCTCTTCATGGTGTCTTCTCTCCAACAATGGGATCACACTTAAGTTCCTATATCCCGTTCATTTGTTTCAAAACCTCCGAACTCGCAGATTTCTCGCCGCTGAAATTGACAGCCTTAAGCTCACCGAATATACTCCGCTAGGTTTGCCTAACTTTTCGCCAAAGAACGCCTTGTTCCGATTCAATTCAGGCTTTTTGTCCGCTCGTATCGGCGAGTGGCTCTTCACCGTGGCCTTGAACTGGGCGGTCTTTGTGCAGTCCGAGTCGCCCCTCTTGTTGGGAGTGATCAACGCCTGTCGTCTGCTGCCGAATCTTTTTCTTTCGGTGCCGGCGGGCGCGCTGGCCGACCGAATGGATAGCCGGACCCTCAATATCTGGAACAACGCGATCAACGCTGTTTTGACGGCTCTGGTGGGGATCGTGCTTTTTCTGGGACTACCGTTCTGGGTTTGTGCGCTCCTGGTCACCCTGCGCGCGCTGGCCACGGCAGCCGAAGGTCCCTGGCGAAACGCCTACCTGTGCCAGGCCTTTGAGGGGAATCAACTCAAGGTCGCGGTGGCCCAGAACGCCTCCATCATGAATCTGGGCCGGATCATCGGGCCGGTTCTAGGAGGCACCATGCTGGCCACGGTGGGAAGTTTGGCCACTTTTGTAGCGGCCGCCCTGGTCACCGTCGTCTTCTCCGTCGCCCTAAAAGGGATGCCCTCTGCCGACCGAGCGGTTGCTCAGGTCCGGTCCACGGGTCGGCGAGCAACTTTGAAAGAAACCCTGGCCCACTATCCGGAACTCAAAAAGCTGCTGGGGTTGGCCGTGCCGGTGATGTTTTTTGGGTTCCCCTTCACCGCAATGCTGCCTCTGCTGACCGAAGAGATGCTGGGGCTGGGCTCCCAGGAGTTCGGAATCTTGTTGGCGATCTCCGCTGCAGGTGCTCTGGTCGCTTCCTCCCGACTCGGTTTGAAGCCGGATATCTCCACCTGGAGTAACACCCGGCGGTACGCCCTGCTGTTCGGACTCTGTCTGCTGGGGTTGTGTTTCGTGGTCGAATTCTACTCCGCGGCGGTGGTGCTGTTTGCGGTGGGATATTACGGGCAGGCTTACCGTTCTTGCTCGCGCATGCTCTACCAGGAGATCGTTCCCCGTGACCAGGCGGGACGGCTTCTAGGCTTGGCCCTTATGGACCGTGGAATCATTCCGGTGGGAGGACTGCTGATCGGAGCGGTGGCCGAGACGGTGGCTCCCGGAGCAGGCGTGGCCCTGATGGGTGCCGGGTGCTTTTTTTCGGTCATGCTCTTTTATCCGGCGGCCCTCTGGCGAAAGCCGACCGGCATCGTGGGCCTGACCGGATTGGTGGCGACCGTGGTGTTTGCCCTGGCCGGCTGCCACGGGACCTCCCCCACCGCAGCACAGCCTGTCGGGCCTACCCTCAATGTGGAGCACGCCTGGGGAGTTACCGAAGTCCCTCAGAAGCCCCGCAAGATCGTGGTCCTGGATCTTCCCTTTCTAGACGCCATGACCGCCCTGAAGCAGCCCGTGGTGGGGTTTGCCGGAACCAACGACAAGACGATCCCGGCCTACCTGATCGAGGAGATGCCCGAGGGCGGCCGGCCCGTCTTCGTGGGTGAGCGAAAGCAGCCCAATCTGGAAGTGATCCTCTCTCTTCAACCAGATCTGATCATCGCCAGTCCAGAGCGTCACCGAATGATCCGCGAACCCCTGGAGGCCATGGCTCCGACCATCGCGCTGACCGACGACTCTCTGGCCGAGGTCCGAGAGATGACCCGTACCTTCGCGCGAATTACCCAGCGGGAGGAAGAGCTCGAAAGTGTGGAGTCGGCGCTGAGCGAATCTTTGCAAATGGCCCGCCGACAGATCGAAGCTCCGCCCGGAGTCCTGGTGGTGGGTGCCTTCGAGGATGAGTTTTCCACCTGGACTCGAGAATCGTTTATCGGCTCTCTCTTCACCGAGGTGGGAGCCTCCTATCTCTTCACCGGTCCCCCTTCGGCCTCCGAGAGCCAGACCGAGGTGGCCAAGATCACCGTGGAAGGCCTGGCTGAGCTGGACCCGGATATGCTTTTCGTGTACGGAGACGCCTCCCGCTGGCAGGCTAACCCGATCTATCAAAGCTTGTCGGCCTACCGGCAGAATACGATCCTCTCCATCGATCGCGATCTCTGGTCCAGGGCCCGGGGACCGCTGGCGGCTCAAAAGATTCTTCATGGGTACGCTGAGTTCTTGAACAACCAGGTGGCGACAACCGGGTCTTTATGAGAGCGGCGGCCGGCTATCGGCCCTCCCTTGTGTCGGCTGCGGCTCTGGTGCTGCTGGCCGGTTACTTCACCCTGTACGGCGGCCCCCCCAGTGCCGATCCCCAGTACTCCTTTTATCAGGTCAGACTCCCTCGTTTTCTGAGCGCTGTCCTGATCGGCGCCGCCCTCGGCTTGGCCGGAACTCTGCTGCAGTTGGCCACCCGCAACCCCTTGAGTGAACCGGAGCTTTTGGGGGTCAATCAGAGCGCCGTGTTTTGTGTGGTGCTTTTGCTTTTATTAGGAGGAGGGTCTCCCCACCCCGCCTTCATGCTGCTAGCTGCTCTATTGGGTGGCGCGGTCTCGGGTCTGGCCATTTTGTTGATGTCGGCTTCCGGCGCCTTCCCCCGAGAGCGGCTGATCCTGGCCGGTCTTACCATGTCGTTTTTTTTCGGCTCGGCCAGTAGCGGTTTGCTGCTCCTCAACGAGACCAATCTTTTTGAGCTATTGCACTGGACGGCCGGTAAACTCTCCGGTGCTACCTGGTTGGATACGGTTCTGGTGGGAGGCTGTCTGTTACCGGCGGGTGTGGTCTCCTTCTTGCGAGCCGGGCAGTGGAACGTGCTACTGCTGGGAGACGACCAGGCGCGCGGCCTGGGCATCGATCCGGTGGCTCGCCGCGTGGAGATCGTCAGCCTGGCCGTGCTGTTGTGTGCGGTCTGCGTGGCGGTGGCCGGTCCGATCGGCTTTGTCGGGATCATCGTGCCCCATCTGGCAAGCTTTATGGCCGGGCTGGACTACCGCAGGCGCCTCCCTTTGATCCTGCTGATGGGGGCGGCTCTGGTCTCGGTGTCGGATGTGCTGGCCCGCACTTTGCTCCATCCAGCCGAGATCCCCGTGGGGGTCTTAACCGCGCTGGTGGGGGCACCCTATTTTCTCTATCGGGCCCAGAGGCTATGAAGCGGCAGTTCGTCTTTCGCTTTGTAGGAGTCCTGAGTTTGCTGGCACTCACGCTGGTGCTTTCGCTCTCTTTCGGGGCCACCGACGCCCTCTCGCCGGGGGCGGTGGTCGATCAGATCCTGACCGGACAGGGCGTGGTCTACCTTTTTCGACTACCGCGTGCCCTGACCGCCATGATGGTAGGACTCTGCTTTGCCATCTCCGGCCTCTTGCTGCAAAGCTTGACCCGTAACCCGCTGGCTTCCCCGGACCTTCTGGGGGTGACGGCAGGGGGAGGCCTGGCTACCGTGATCGCGATCCTGGTGGGGGGTGCCCTGGCCGGTTCTTACATCACCTGGATCGCATTTTTGGGAGCCTCGGTGGTCGCCGCGATCATCTGGGTGCTGGGCCGGGGAGCCTCCGCCCAGCGGTTCATTCTGACCGGGGTGGCCCTCAGTGCGCTGGCTCACGCGGTCATCACTCTGTTGCTGGTCACCTACGCTCCCAGCGCCGCTGAGGCCATGATCTGGTTAAAGGGCTCGCTTTTCGGGCGGGGTTGGGTTCACGTGAAACTTCTCTTGCCCTGGGTCGGGTTTGTCTGTTTGGGTGGAGTAGCGGTGGCTTATCAGGCCAATCCCCTAATCCTGGGGCCCACCGTGGCCACTACCCTGGGGATCCGATTGAGCGTCTTGAGACCGTGTCTGTGGCTCTTGAGTGTAGCCGGGGCGGCCGCTGCGGTGGCGGTCTCCGGGACCATCGGGTTCGTGGGCTTGATCGTGCCCCACGTGGCTCGTAGGCTGGCCGGGCCTGACTTGCGAGTGTCCATACCTTTTTCAGGGCTTCTGGGGGCGTTTTTTGTGCTGCTGGCCGACACGGTGGGACGGGTGCTCTCACCCCCCCTGGAGATCCCGGCCGGCCTCATCTGCGCGTTTTTGGGGGCTCCTTACTTCGGCTATCTGTTAGTGAAAGGCAAGACCGACATATGAGCTTGGAAGCCAGAGATTTGTGGTTTTCGTACCGCCCGGGGGTGCCCATCCTTCAGGGACTCTCGGTGCTCGTGCCCCAGGGGAAGATCACCGCCTTGATCGGACGTAACGGCTGCGGCAAGTCCACTCTCTTGAAGTTGATGAACCGCTTGTTGGAGCCGGATTCGGGTGGAGTCTTTGTGGCCGGGCGCGACCTGCGGACATTCGGCACGAAAGAGTTGGCCCAAACCATGGCCCATCTGACCCAATCACCCACCGCTCCGGCCGGGCTGACCGTCAAGGAGTTAGTGGAGTTCGGCCGCCATCCGTATCGAGGCTTTCTGGGGAGAGCAACTGCCCGGGACCGGGAAGTGGTCGAGTGGGCGCTGGAGCAGACAGCCCTGGTGGAATTGGCAGAAAGAGAGGTGGAGACCCTCTCCGGCGGTCAGCGACAACGAGCCTGGATCGCTATGGCCCTGGCTCAGGATACCGAGTATTTGCTCCTGGATGAACCCACGACTTATCTGGATATCGCTCATCAGTTGGAGGTCCTGGAGTTGCTCGGACAACTCAATGAGAGCAGTGGCAAGACCATCATCATGGTGGTGCACGACCCCAATCACGCCTCCCAGTACGCCCACCACGTGGTTTGCCTGGCCGAGGGCAAGCTGCTGCGTGAAGGAACCCCGGCGGAGATCTTTACCAACGCTCACGTAGAGGAGCTTTTCGGGGTGATCCCGCAGATCTTTCCCGGCTCTTCTCCGGAAAAGCCCTGGTGCGTACCGCTGCGCACCCGGTGACAGGTAAACACCTGAAGAATTCGAAGTTGCAATCTCTATGTCCGAATCCACGGAAATGTACCTCCTGACCATCTACAAGCTGAATCAACAGCACGGGTCAGCGGGAAATACCCAGCTGGCCAACTGGCTGGGAGTCAGTACGGCGTCTATCACGGAGATGGTGAAGAAGCTGGCCGACAAGGGTTTAATCGAACGCAAAGGCCGGAAGCTGCGGCTCTTGCCCAAGGGACAGGCGATCGCCTTGAAGGTCATTCGAAAGCACCGCCTAGCCGAACGCCTTCTGACCGATCACCTGAAGATCCCGTGGGATCATGCCCACGAGCAGTCCTGCCGCCTGGAACATATCCTGAGCGACTCCGTGGTGGACTCTCTGGAAGAGTTTCTGGGGTATCCCAAGACCTGCCCCCACGGCCATCCGATCCCGGACAAAGACGGCAACCTGGAGTTGGTGGAAGCACCGCGCCTCTCGGATTTTGAGGAAGGAGCGGTGGTCGTGGTGGAGCGGGTCAGTGAAGAGTCCACCGAGGTCCTGCGGTACCTGGAAGAGCAGAAAGTCTTTCCCGGCGAAGAGATTCACATCGCCAAGGTCGCTCCGTTTGAGGGGCCGCTGCTGGTTGAAATCAGGGGAGAATCACTGCCCCTCAGCCGGGAGATTGCTAGTAAAGTTTGGGCCCTGAGCAAGCCTTAGGTGTAATGGAGCTTAAACTCTCCGGGCCCATGAGAAGATTTTGTTTACAAATTTAGCTTCGAATTCTATAAAATTCACAAAATTTCAACATTTCCACAAAATCCTAGCAACATCTACTTGTCATACTGAGTACAAATAAAACAGCTTAGAAAGCGAGACTCACTCTATGTTTCACGGTGGAAGTATAAACCTCAATTTCGGTCAAGGAATCGCCCCCGGCGGTTGTTATGGACCAGGACACGGGCGAGGACCTTGTGGCCCTCAAGGCCCCCAGGGCCAGATGATGCGCATGATGCAGATGATGATGCAAATGATGTCGCAAATGATGGGCGGAGGACCCCAACAGGGCGGCGGTTGCTGCTGCCCCAACTCTCGACCAAGCTTCGGAGCCGGTTTTGGAGCCGGATTCCAGGGCCCTGGGCTCAACATCAATCTGGGAGCCAGCATCCAAGGCTTTCTCGGTTAACTCTTAATAACACGTCTGCGTAAAAGACCGCTTCCACCCAGAAGCGGTCTTTTTTCATTTGTGCCAGGTTTCCCGGAGCCGGAGTCTAAACGGCCTCTCATGTCAGATTCTGCACGGGGCAACGAACCGGACTTTCACGCACTTGCCCGTCTCTGGTTGGCTCGCGACCCTCGGGCACGCACCATGAACCCGGACGAGCAAACGCGGATCGTTGGTCGTTTGGCTGAAGCACTGAAAAAGCGTCGAGAGTCCACCGACCATTCCCACCAGGATGTGGGACTGATCGTCAATGTGGACCGGGACCATCTCGTACCAGGGAAGGGTTTGTCGGATGAGGCTTTCACTCAGTTGCTCGGTTTTTTGCAAGAACGCCTGGAAAACCCCGATAAATCGGAAGATCCGGGTTTAGAAAAGCCCGATAGCTGATAAAACAAAGTCATTAGAATTTCGGAGGAAATCATGTTAAGAATCGGAGTTATGCGGGGCCGTGAAGAGTCATTCCCCGACGCCGTAGTGGCGGCCATCAATGCCAAGAAAAAGGGCTGCCACGCGGAATTCATTCAACTGGGGGGGACCTCTCTGGGAGAGCCCTGCCCTTATGCGGCCATTATGGACCGCATCTCGCACGAGGTGCCTTACTATCAAGTGTACCTGAAGCAGGCGTCCATGCAGGGGACCTACGTGGTCAACAATCCTTTCTGGATGAACGTAGACGACAAGTTCTTCGGCTACAGCCTGGCTCACCGCATGGGGATTCCGGTTCCCAAAACCGTGGTTCTGCCCAACAAAGGCTACATCGCTGATATCAACGCCAAGTCCCTGCGCAACCTGTGGCCCATCGACTGGAAGCTTCGCCTTGAAGAAGTGGGTCTACCGTGCATCATGAAGCCCGCTTTCGGCGGAGGTTGGAAGAACGTCACCAAGATCACCTCGATCGAGCACGCCATTGAAACCTATCAGCAGTCCGGCGAACTGACCATGACCCTGCAAGAGTTCATCGAGTGGGACGACTACATCCGCTGCCTCTGCATCGGCCGTAAGCACGCCCGCTCTATTCGCTACATTCCGCGTCCCATGGGCATGGGTGAATACGTTCAGGACCTCAGCGTGCTGAACCCCGACCACGCCAAACGAGCCGAGGAGTACAGCATCCAGTTCAACAAAGCCCTGGGTTACGACATGAACGCCCTGGAATTTGCCGTAAAAGGCGACACCGTATACGCCATCGACATCACCAACTATGTGTGCGACATGGATTACAAATCCCTGAAAGACGCTCACTTCGGCTGGGCCGTTGACCATATGGCTGAGTTCTTGATCGACAAAGCGAAGAAAGGCAAAGCCAACGAGGCCTGCGCCGACTGGAAACGCGTTCCCAAACTCAGCTTCGCCTAAAAGGCAACTGAGAAGAGCGGCACTCCCTCATTTCGGGGGGGTGCCATTTTTTTTTCACAGGCATCTAGATGCGAGTATAGAATAGGGGTTTAGGGAGAAAAAGCACGTGTCTATCAACAATATCCAAGCCAATCAGGTCAAAAAGAGTGTCATGAAGGTGGCCGGCCGCTTTCAGAAGCTGGACGAAACCCCGGCCGACACCGCAAAGGGCACGAAGGATAGCGTCTTTGTCAGGGGAGATAGTCAGGTAGAGCTTCCGAATTCTACCGGCAATCAATTGGCTCGCTTGGCCGTAGGGGCTCTGGCCCCCAAAGAAGAGGATCTGAAGGCGACCGGATCGACCAGCGCCAAGGACGGCAAACTGGAGAGCGCCCACGTCGTGACCACAGCCGCCGACGGTCAAGAGTCTGTTTATCAATTCCGCAAACTCGAAGACGGTTCGCAGGTCTTCCACGGTCCTACCGAAGGTGGCTATGCGGTGGTCAAGGAGAATAAAGACGGCACTTTGACGATGGTGACCTCCGAAGGCCCCAACGAAGAAGCCTATTGGAAGGCGTCGCAGTGGGAGAATAACGGTGAGACCGCTCCCCAAACCCTGGGTGAGTCTCTGCAAAATCTGGCTCCGAAGCCGGAGAAGTCTCCCGGATTCTTGGCCCCGTTTGGTCAGACGCCGAAAGCTGAGTCCGAAAAGGGGCCGGCCGAAGAAGTGGTGGAAAAAGTCACCGAGAAATCGAAAAGTGTGGCTCAATCGGTCAAAGACTGGTCTCAGAGTGACACGGGTCAATCGATTGGAGACTTGCTATTCGGGATCGCAAACCCCTGGAAGAAGAAAGGATAAATTCCTTCAGGCCTTAATCTAGGCATCCATGAAAAAGCTCTTTTTGGTCACAGTGTTGGCTCTTTTTACCCTGGGGTGCGGCGGGGGCGGAGACGACAACCCGGTCTTCCAGGTGGTGACGAACCCGACTCCTCAACCCACTCAAACCCCCACGGGCACCGTTGAGATCATTCCCGGACGGGAAAAGACGTTCGAGTTTCCCAGTTTCTCGAACTCCTCCAAGCTGGTGGTGGTAGCGAATCACCAGGTAACCACTGAGACCAGCAGCGCGTCTGCCGCTGCAAAGGTCAACCTCGTGGGTCCAACCAGTACGGCGCGAGACCTGGTCCAAGGGCGGACCGACTCGGACTTGCCGACCGGGTTTAACCCTTGCGGCTACGCCGACGCCTATGCCTATTCCCAGGTCCTGGAGCCTGAGGTCATGGAGCAGTCCTCACCGGAGATACGGCCTCGGTATCAGGAACTTGCCGAAGGTGAAGAGGTAGAGTTTAACCTCGTCATTAGTGCGAAAAAGATTCGAGCGAGAAAGATTCTGGAGCCGAGTGAGACCATCCATTGCTCGATTTTCGCCGAAGTACTGGACGGCACACCCGTGGTCGACCGGGCTAAAGCTCTAGCCGTGGCCGAGGCGTTTGATTCCGACAATCCCCAGCGCCGAGGCAGCGGGATCTATGAACAGGTGAGGGCGCTTTTCGGTAGCGAATGGAACCAGAACCCGCCCGGGGGCAACGACGGCGACGAAAAGATCGTGATCGTATTCTTCTCCTCCAAAACCCTGGGTGAGAGCCTGTTTGGCTTCGTCTCTCCTTTGGATGCCAATCCTAACGGAGGCACGAACTCTAACAAAGGCGAGATCATTTACGTCAATGCAAATAAACCCGAGTATCAGACTCTGGCCACCATCAGCCACGAGTTCCAGCACGTGATCAATCTGAACCAGAAGATCATTCGTCAGGGGCAGCACCCCAGCGGTGCCAAAGATGAGAATGTCTCCATCAACGAAGGGCTCTCCGGGCTGAGCGAAGAGATCTGCGGCTACACCTATGAATCGGGTAACGACTTGCTGGTGCGGGTCACCAATAACTATCTCTCCAAGCCGGAAGAGCACGAGTTTTTCAATTTTTACGCCGCCGGGTTAGGATACGGGCAGGGCTATCTGTTCTTCCGCTACGTCCGGGAGCACTTCGGAGACCAGACCATTCGAGCCATCTCCACCGACCCCGAGGTGGGGTTGAAGAATCTCGACGACCACCTGGGGCCCGGATTTCCAGAAGTTTTCCGCCGCTGGACGATAGCCAACTACGCCACCAACCTCCAGGCCGTTCCGAGCATCTACCGCTATCCTTCCGGACTCAAGACCAACGGCACTTACCCCGCGGGCAAATTGGTCGGAGTGAAAACGTTTCCGTTGCAGAACAATGGTGACACCACTTCTCCGCAGTTGGGTCCCTGGTCTACCGCTTACCTGGCCTTTGATTCCTTGACTGGAACCGGACTTCAGGCTACCGTCACCCCGGCTGGAGGCTCTGCCTACGGCGTGCTTTTCGAGCAACTTGAAGACCGGCTCAACTCGCTCGAGGGTGGAGAATAGGTCGTCATCTAGAGCGCCGGGGGCGATCCCAGCTCCGGGTCTTCAGGGGAGTCACCACGATATAGACGGTCTCTGAGGAGAGGGTGGAGGGTGGCTCTTCCCCTCTCTGGCGGCAGGCCTCTCGCTTGAGTTCCATCCGTTGCTGGGGGTTGCGCACGATGCGAGCCTGACCCTGGATCAGGATCCCCTGGATGGACTCCTTGCCTCGACCGTTCTCCCACATCACCGAGACCCGGGGGTTGCGCTCGATGTTCTTCACCTTCTGGGTGCCGTCCATGCTCCCCATGACCAGGTCGTCGCCGACCAGAAAGTAGCCGATCGGAACGGTGTGGGGGTAGCCGTCGGGCCCGATGGAGGTCAGGGCCACCCAGCGTTGTTTTCGATTTAAGATCGCGCGGATCTCTTCCGCTGGAATCTCTGCCATGGCTTTAAAGTTTGGCGGGACAAAGTAAAAACGAGCGGCCTAAACCACTCGTTTCTCGGAGGATTCGTCTTTACGAGCCCATCCCTCCGAGGATGGGCATTAGGTGACTACAAATAACACCCACCTCCTTCCCACCGCGTTCATCGTCGGCTTTGCGGAAAAGTGCTGCTTCACTTTCACCGCTACCTTCGGCCCATCATTTTTGGGCCGTCGGCAACTTTTCATTATCGTGAATGTAACAGATTTGTTAACAGAGATCAATCCGCTTCGACAAGATCTTTTCTTAACAGTTTCATACCCTCAATGAGCCGGGGTCCGGGGCGGAAGAAAAGGTCGGCATCCAGGGCCACAACTTTTGGATTCTGACCCATTCTTTTCAGGAGTTCTTGGGTCGCTGAGGGAGCTGGAGAAGCGCCCTGAATCGGGAAAATGACGATCTCAGGTTGCCGTGAAACCACGTCTTCAGGGTCTACCTGGAAATAGTCGCGCTGATCGGCGTAGCAGTTTTCCAGACCTAACACTTCCAGCATATCGTTGATGAGGGTGTCGCGCCCAACCGTCATGAGGGGTGTCCCCCAGATCTCAACGAACACTTGTCCTTTCTTCTCCAGGGGCCGGATGGCTGCCAGTTCGTCTCTAAATGCATCCGCTCGCTCCCGAGCCACCGATTCGGTTCCCAGGGCCTGGCCCAGTTCCAGCATCGCCGCAGGGATGTCTTCCAGGCGCCGACACTGCAACTCCAGCACCTGGATTCCCAGGTCTTGCAGCGGTTTCTTGTTTTGCTCGTAACTCGAGTCCAGAACGACCAGGTCGGGCTTGAGGGAGAGGACTTTTTCCAGATCGATGGTCTGGTCGCCCACCTTAGGCAGCTTCTGGACCGCAGGGGGGTAGTCATCGTTGAGGGTCACTCCCACGATGCGATCGGTTGCGCCGAGGGAGTGAATGAGTTCGGTGGCACTGGGTACCAGGCTCACGATTCTTTGGGGGTGCTTGTTGGGAACGGGCTGTTCTGCAGACTGAGGACTACAGCCGCAATACAAAAGGCAGAGCAGAAGGCAAATGATTCTGAAGATTATTTTTTCCTCGGGGTTCGACCTAGTTTAAGGAGATCAACGACGTAGCGTCCCAGGAGTTTCGTGGTGGCGGCATCCAGGTTCTGAAACTCCAGCGCATAGGTTCCGTAGTCTTCGGTCATGTCTTTGACCTTCACGATCTTGGATTCGGCTTCCAGGAGTCCATGAATACCGAAGGAGAGGCAGCGGAACGTGACCGTGTCGCCGGCTTCGAAGATGGGGGCGGTATCGACCAGGGCGCCACCGAGTCCCAGGTCCACACAACGTCCTTCGTACACGTTGTCGTCCTGGGTCACGATGTCCACGGGGAAATCGGCTACGGCGCGGGTGTATTTGCGCTGGTTAAAGACCTGACTCTGCATCCCCACCCGGTTGAGAAGGGAGACGACCCAGGAGCGGCCCAGAACTTCCGGCGGATCGACGAACTGCAGTCCGGCTTCGGCCTTGCCGTCATTGTTGACTCGAAACCACCTGACCTGAGCGGTGACCCGCTGATCTTCTTGCCCTTCCTTGCGAGCCGGGTTGCTCACTTCCAGGTGGCTGCCTTGCTCTAACTGCCGGGTGGCTTCTATTTTCATACCGCCGAGGGAGATGTCCCGGATGGTGGCGTGGAAGATCTGATTGCCCTGGTAGCAGTTAACCTCGTACTCGCAGCTCAGGCGCACCAGTCGTCGTCGTTCTGAGACCACCCTTCGCAACTCGGCCGGAACGGCGGCTTCGAGCACCGAGAGTACGTCTGCTCGGGTTTGGGCTTCCGTGCCACGCTGTACTTTTCTCAAAGCTTCGAGGATGGAGGAGCGGTACTCCTTGGTGGGTGGCTCCAGGACCGGCTCGTCTTCCACTTCGTCCATGGTGGGGTCGAGATCTTCAATGAATTCATCGTCGTAGAACTCTTCATCGTCGAGCTCTTCATCAGAAGCCCGGCCCTCGAATTCGGAGTCGTCGATGGGGGCTTGGGCGGGGCCGCTGAAGAAGTCTACCGCCGGCTGCTCGGCCGGACCGGAGAAGAGGATTTCGGCGTCATCAACGAGATCGGGGGCCCCCAGAAGCTCTGCTTCGCCGAGTGTAGTCTCCGGACCGAGGAGTTCGTCGGCGGTAGGCGGCTCAACTTCGATGAGTTCTTCCTGGTCGTCAAGGGCTTCGTCGAGAGCGTCCAGTTCGGCTAGTTCGGCCTCCAGGTCCTCCACCTCGGCGTCCGGGTCGATGCCCAGCTCTTCCAGGTCTTCTTCCAGCTCGGCAAACTCATCATCATCGAGTTCATCGTCTAGCTCTTCGTCGTCTTCGAGGTCTTCCTCGTCAAGCTCGTCCTCATCGATCTCCTCGAGGTCGTCTTCTTCAAGCTCTAGCTCTTCTTCATCGTCGAGGTCTACTTCATCGAGGTCCGCTTCGAGCTCGGCCAGTTCTTCTTCTTCGAGGCTCTCTTCCTCGGCGAGTTCTTCGTCCTCGAACTCTTCGTCGTCCTCGAGGTCTTCCTCGCCCTCTAGCTCTTCCTCGTCAAGCTCAACCTCGAGTTCGGCCAGTTCTTCTTCTTCGAGGCTCTCTTCCTCGACGAGTTCTTCGTCCTCTAGCTCTTCATCGTCTTCGAGGTCTTCCTCGTCAATCTCGACCTCATCGATCCCCTCGAGGTCGTCTTCTTCAAGCTCTAACTCGTCTTCTTCGTCGAGCTCTTCCTCATCGAGGTCCGATTCGAGTTCGGCCAGTTCTTCTTCTTCGAGGCTCTCTTCCTCGGCGAGTTCTTCGACCTCTAGCTCTTCATCGTCCTCGAGGTCTTCCTCGTTGAGCTCGACCTCATCGATCCCCTCGAGGTCGTCTTCTTCAAGCTCTAACTCGTCTTCTTCGTCGAGCTCTTCCTCATCGAGGTCCGATTCGAGCTCGGCCAGTTCTTCTTCTTCGAGGCTCTCTTCCTCGGCGAATTCTTCGTCCTCGAACTCCTCGTCGTCTTCGAGTTCTTTCTCGTCAAGCTCGACCTCATCGACCTCTTCGAGGTCATCTTCTTCAAGTTCCAGCTCTTCTTCATCGTCGAGGTCTACTTCATCGAGGTCCGCTTCGAGTTCGGCCAGTTCTTCTTCTTCGAGGCTCTCTTCGTCGTCGAGTTCTTCGTCCTCTAACTCTTCGTCGTCTTCGGGCTCGTCCTCGTCGAGTTCGTCTTCATCGAGGCCTTCCTCGAGTTCGGCGAGTTCTTCGTCCTCTAGCTCTTCGTCATCCTCGAGTTCTTCCTCGTCAAGCTCGACCTCATCAAGCTCTTCGAGGTCG
>JBAYRN010000073.1:0-28858 GCA_041676625.1 Vulcanimicrobiota bacterium | reverse complement strand
TTATCGGCACTCAACCAGCCAGGCCCAACCTGCCCTCGGCTGCCGATTACACAAAACCTGCTTCCACCGCAGATTTTGGACTTCGCCACCCATTCAGCTTGCGAGAATGGGCTCCAACCCCTACCTGGTTCACACTGAACCAAACTGAACCAACATAGATCGACAAATTGACCGTTTCTTGGCGAATGTTCTTTAGGGGGTGCCAGGGGGTCATGGTGAGTGGGGCAGAGCCTTATTTGGTGGGGTTTTCGTGGTGCTTGGTCATGGCGTGTGATGGGCCGGATTGGCAGGTTGGTCCCCTATGGGTCCCCAGGCAGGCGATGCTACTCATACCACCAGGTCTGGTCACATTTCAACTCCGGCGCGGCTCCACTAAACCTTGCAATCGACCAACCGGTCCATTCGATCTCAGGGTATTCTCTCGCCGACACAAAAACAGATTGGAATCCGAACCTCGCTTCTGTCAACAGGTTGGCATAGGCGTTGATCAGAGTATTTGGCAAGAAGTTCGCCGACAAATCAAAGATAAGGAGTGTAGGCAGGTGCAACGCGCTTACGTGAGCTAAGGCGATCGCTGTAGACATTGCGGCGATGCTGCGCTCGCGACTTGCAAGTAATCGGAAAGGCAACGGCTGCTTGTGGCAACCTATGCTAAAAAGCAAAGTTTGAGGATGCTGAATACCACTTTTGAAAAGATCTCGAGAAAGCTCAGATATTTCGGACCTATCTTCGTCGTCTTCGGGATAGAAATCTTCTATAATGTATTCATTTACAAAGGGCAAAGAAAGATCGCTTATAGAGGGCAACACCTGTGCGATCCTGAGCCGGGAAATCCCAAAGCCGCTAGCGATGAGAGCCAGGTCATCCCATTTTCCCAAATCGCTGACGTTTTTCCAGAGACTTTCGACAAAGACGATAGAGAATCGGTGTCCCAAGTCCAGACACGGTCCCCCGTTAAGGAAAAATTCGATCTTACCCTGCTCGATTTTGCCCCTCAATATGCCCGGGTCCGGATTGGAATAGTTTAGCCTAAAGTCGAAGGAACCGCGGTCTGGTCGCCGCGGCATCCATCGACAAGCTCTGTCGATATGGCCGCAGCTTGCAGCAAGCAGTTCGCAGATTGCGGTCTTGCCTGTACCATTATTGCCAGTGAGCAAAGTTACTTTGCCAAAATCGATGTTAGTGTTCGGAACGAAAAGCGGAGAGGTTGCAATTTCCAGCTTGGAGAGCCAGCCGAAGGGAAGAGGAAGTTTTCTATGCTCATGGTCAATGCGTGCTTCATGAAGGGCCTTCCATCGCATCAATTCACTCGTTGGGTAACGCAGCCCCGAGTTTTCATCAATGAGTCCTGCATGAGTGGCGCACATCCAGATTCCGTTCTGGGGCGAGCTCCTAGCTTCAGCATCCTTACCACCAGTACCGCGTGGACCACTCCCGGATGGAGAGGCTGATAAGATATGGGCGGCATGTCCGGTCTTCTCGACATCTTCAGCCTTCTCTCCGGGACCAATAGTAATTCGCCCGCAGCCAGGAAAACTGCAACGGTAGCCAGCGCGTTGAGCGATGATCTGGCGAGTCTTTTTATTGAAATTAGCATCACGAGGCATACGGGTAAACTCCTACGCGTTTAGCATCTTACCCAGAGCAAGCCCGCGAAAGCTGAGCACTCTAGAACGGGAAGAAGCCGTACCGTCCATTTTCGGACTTTGTGAATTGAATGACACTTACCCCATCAAACTCCTCGATCTCTCTGGGCGGGACTTCGTTCTCGAAGATGATAACTTGACCGCCTTGACGGTACTCGGCCATCGTAGTAAAGAATCTATCTTTGATGCCTGAGTCCAAGCCTTCCTGAACTGCCAAATCGGGTTCCCTATATGCCACGAGAGGGGAATCAAGAACGATGAAGCCAGGGTGCGGTAAGTCTCTCCGTATACAAAAATCCATCAAAGCCACTAAGAATGAGGCATGAAATATCGCTCTAACGCCTTTACCGTGGCTGCTTCTTGGTCGACCCGACACGATGATATCGGTCTCTTTCTCAGAAAACTCAATCTTCTGGACACCTGGGAACCCAATGGCCTGAAGTAGGTCATACACTTCGTCGGAAAAGTCTGAGGTGCCCTTGGTTGAGCCAACCGCCGTAAATTTGGCTTGAGTGCTGCCTGCAGTTTCTTCAAGTTGATTCTCTATATCCAGCAGCTTCGTTTGCAGATAATCGCGCTGCTCATGGTCGCTGATGGACCGTGACAGCGCTTCTTTTCTTGCCTGGAGTTGACGAAGTTGCGTTGAACTCGACCTAGCTGCTGGTTCCAGTTCTTTCTTCAGTTTATCTGATGCTGCCCTGAGCGCCTCGTCATGCTTGGACAGTTCTAAGTCGAGGTTCGAAATTAGGGCTGTCGTTTCTGAGATGGTTGCCGTCAAGTCTTCCATCAAAACACTGATCTTTCGCATCTCAGCTCTACTTGACTCCCAGATCTCCTCGAGATTCTGTGCGTACTCAGGCCCAGCCTGGCCAGCGAAATGTAGTTCACAAGATGGTTCACCGCAAAGTGGACAGCGTTGAACACCATACTGATCGAGATAGGACGAGGCTTCTTGAATAGCTTCTAGTCGCCGCAGGTCTGTCGAGTAATGTGACTTCAAGAGTTGAAATCTGGCGAGCAACTCTGTTTGGTTCGTGCGTTTGGAGGCCAATTCTCGACGGCCAGTCCAAAGCCGCTTCCGTTCGGCTTCCAGTTTGTCTATAGAATCGAGGTTGGAAGAGACAGCCTGTAAGCAATTCTCAACGCCGTCGTTAAGTTTGCTCAACTCCTGCTTCATCTCTTCGATTGTAGCAGTGTCTTTTTCCGTTTCCGCGACTTCCAATCTGCCTAGCAACTCTGTTACGATCTGCTTTTGTCCCTTTAGATTGGATTTGGCCGTCTCATCATCCGGCTCGGCAATGATAGAGGAATCATCTAGGCCCGTGAGAAGTAGTTTAAAAAGCGACTTTTCTGTCGTCCGGTTAGTGATAATCCCGCTAAATATCGGAGAGCGTTCTTCAATTATCTCTGTTTCGGTCGCGCAAACTAGGTTCGTAAGGTTTCGAAAGCTCAATCGTTTCGTTTCTCCACTGGATTTCGAGCGGAGCAATCGGTTCTCAAGACCTGTCAGCATAAGCAAAAATGAAGAAACGTCTTTGGGCTCTTCATCTGCGGAATTTCGGCTAAGTTTCGACCCTATCTGTCTTCCCTTATCTTCACCTGTCAGCAATCCAGCATCTGGTGAATTCTCGTAGAGCAGGAAGTTGCCACCCTGAAGACTTCGTTCTAGAACGAAATGCTTGCCCGGACCGAGAGCCATTACCCCAAGCCTCGCTCTGTCGTACCCGGTAGATTCAGGAATCTCTTTAGGCGGGTTTTTACCTCCGAGCATAAAATCGATAAGCTGAACGACATACGTCTTCCCTGTGTCCGATGGTCCAGTTACAACTGTTAAATTATTGGAAAAATCAAGTTCTGCAGGCGATTTCCCAGGGCCATCAACCCGAACTTTCGTTAGAGCAATACGAGCGCTCACGATTTTGCCCATCCACCGTTCTCAGTATCTACAAGAAATTCTGTTCCCCAGACCCCAAGCCGCTCGTCCACCAGTTTGCGGAGCGACTGGGGAGACGCAGTACCAAATGACTGGACTAGCCAGACAGCGGCACTTCTCAACTCCTTCACATATCCGGCGTCCAGAGACTGAAGAAATGGAGCGGAATCCTCTGTAGCGGCGTATTCTATACCGTTGGCATTGTACTCTGTTTGCAATAGGCCACGGCTTGAATACAGCCGGAGTCCCGCCTCCACTAATTCTCTTCGGACTACGAGTTCGCCAGAACGCATGGGCGTGGGTGGGTGCAAACTAGTGGTTGATTGATCGACGTCCCCCGAGTGCACGAGCAAGTAATCGAAGATGACCAGTGTCTCCAATGGGTAGCTTCTTGGGTAGGCTTCGGCCAACACGACTAAGGCCTTAAGACCTGTTTCCACGGCGGAATTGAACGGGAGTCGTCTAGTTTCGCTCACAGTACCCATTTAAATCTTCCTTCCTCCACGAGTTGATGGCAAACTCCGCTCCGATCAAGTTGTTTCATTCTCGAAACCAAGGCGTGCGATATTTGGAGGCACTTGCTTGCTTGGGTTACAGCGGTGCAACGCTTATAGCCGGAGGAATGTTCACCTTTCACAACATCGACGACTCCTTCGAAAATATCTTCCTGCAGCTCTGTATAGGACTGAACTGGCAAATTGTCCCTAGAGAAATTTCGTAATGATTCCGCACTGAAGAAGGCTTGCCGACTTCTGTCGAAATGATCCGAGTAGTTTGTATGTTTCCGCAGCACCTGAATGTCGGCGACTTTTGTGCCTAAATCATCGCTGTACGCATTCAACAGTTCTGAGGTGTAGACGACTTCATTCGGGCCCAAATTTGGCGGTGGTGGCGAGATAGCGGGACGCTGCGGGAGCCCCCCACCGAAGCGGGGAACGTAATATGGCGTAGCTCTATGTTGCTCTATCATCTTAATCGGGGGAACGGAGCTGAAAATACTAAAATCTGCCGATTCAGCATATTTCCTGAAATTACCGTCAAGAGGAACATCCTGCGTACTCGTAATTTTGCCGCGACAGTATTGGTCCCACTTGCTGAAGACCGCTGCTCTCAAATCCTGCGGCTTCGAAATTAGGGCATCAAGCTTGGTCCCCACCCCGCGGGGAGCAATAAAGAAGTACCTTTCAGGATATTCGTACGCGCCCTGAAAGCTGAAGTAAAGAAGCTTGCCAAACTCGACATAGACATCACTTGGTGTGATTGGGGCCGAGTAGTGTTTGCATTGATAGTTGTGCCACCGAGAACTCCCTCGCACGAATGCGACTATGTCTCGGCCCATGTCGCCTGCTCCTCCGCACTGAGTGACGCTATCGTAATTGGTCTTAAGCGAGCTAGCCCACTCGAGAGTGAAATCTTCCCACTCCGCTGCGGAAAAATGTCGAACCCTTTCGATAGGTGGAATTCGTATTCCCACCTCTACTTGCTCCGGAGTCACAGACAAGGGGGCGGGTTGCGGGAGAGGGACTAGGTTGGCCACATCAGAAGCTTTGAATCCATCGTTCAAAATCCTCCGAGAATCTAGATTCTCGACCGCCGGAGATACGAGGACTGTGGAGAGCTTGAAGAAAGCCAGCGGTAGACTTGCTAAACTGGACCTGGAACCTCGCTTTCTTCAACCTCACCACAGCACGACGACGATTGCGGGGGCTATACGATGGAAAGTCCAGGAAGAGGGCCCCGAAAGCTGGTCACGATCTTTTTTTATATATGTGATTTGGGAGAAGAGGACCTGGCCTTCGGCCAGGTGGGAGATGAACTGGGGCCGGAGGCCCCAGATCAACACCTCGTGGTGTTAGTCCTGTCCCTGGTCGAGGTCAAACCGCTCTTTCCAGGCATCAAACTCCGGATCGTGCTTCAGCTTCCGTAGTTCCGTAGCCACATGGCGCACCCAGGTGGAGCCACCCTGCGCTTTAACCCACTCCAAAAGGTCGGGTGCCATTCGCACCGACATAGTGGGAGCACCTTGGTACTTGTCTGAAACCTCCGGGTCGTACTGGCGAGGCCGACCAACTTTCCCCTTTGAAGTGGAATCCCGGCGGCGTTGGCGCTGGTAGTGCATGGAACACATGCCTTTGGCCGTAACTTCTCTTTCGCACCCGTCTACGGAGCATCGATCACCCATCTGGAAATAATAGCTTCGATTACATTTTTTTGTCAAATTTTCGTGTTCTTTTCTTGATAAAAAGTGGCTCTTGAATTATAATTATCGAGTCACGATAATTGATAAGGAGAGCAAAGATGACACGAACAACCAGGAGGAAAACCATCACAGTCACGGAGGCCGCCGTCTGGCTCGGAATCTCACGCCAGTCGGCATACCAGGCGGTGCGCGACGGCGCTATACCTTCCATTCGCCTGGGCCGCCGAATCGTGATTCCTGTTCACGCCCTCGAAGCTATGCTCGGAGTCGACAGCACACCCGTGGCGGCCAACCAATGAGAGGCTACATCACCAAACGGGGTCGGGGCTATCGGGTTGAAATCCATCTGGGCTACGGCCCAGATGGGAAGAGAATCCGCCACCGGAAGACTCTTTCCACAAAGAAGGCGGCTGAGAAGTACCTAAGGACCAAGCTCGATGAGTTGGAGGCTGAGGGGGCCATAAGGGTCCGGACTCTGGAGAGCTTCCACTCGCTGCTCATTCGTTGGCTGGAGGTATGTGCCAGTAAGCGGGTTCGAGAGAAGACTCTCGAGCACTATCAGGGGTCGGTTCGACGCTACGTTGCCGACCACGCGATCGGGCGGCAGTCGTTCTCTAGTATCACCCCGACTGACATACAGGCACTCTACAGCGAGATGCAAGAGCGTGGGGTCGGTCCCCACGGGGTGAGGAAGCTCCACGCCGTCATTCGGCAGGCGCTGGACCAGGCCGTCAAGTGGCGGGAGATTCCGGCCAACCCGGCTCTATCGGTCGACCTTCCGAAAGCCAAGAAGAACAAGGAGATGAAGTTGATCGCCCCGGCAGACTTCCCCAAGTTTGTAGCGGCTGCGCTCGAAGAGAAGCGTAACGGTGTTCTCTGGGTGCTGGCTCTCTCCACCGGGATGAGGCCGGAAGAGTACCTCGGGCTGACCTGGTCGGATTTTCACAAGGGCTTTCAGAAGTTCACAATCAACCGGGTGCTGGTACGACCCGTAAAGGTGAAGGAGGGCAAGCCTCACTGGAGGTTTGAGGCGCCAAAGACCAAGAGGAGCCGGCGGACTCTGGCCATCGACCCGCAGCTCGCGAAGTTACTGAGGGTCCATCGCGCCGTACAGAACCAAGAGAAGCTGAAAGCCGGTCCGGCATACGACGACCACGGGCTGGTCTTCGCCAACGAGTTGGGCGGGCCGCTTTACCTTGCGAATCTTCGGAACAGGGAGCTGAAGAGAATTCTCAAAAGGGCGGGATTTGACCAGAAAATCACACCATACTGCCTAAGGCACTCAGCGGCGACATCACTACTGAAAGACCGAGAATCCTTGAAAGTCGTGAGCTCTGTGCTCGGTCATGCGTCGATACGGCTCACAGCCGACGTGTACTCACACGTGACCGACGATATGCTGGAAGAGGCTGCTGGGAAGCTGGGAAAAAGGATGTTCGGCGGGACATAATCTCTCGTCTCGACCCCTCTTTATGGCCAGGGCCTGAGGCCCTGGCCATACTTCTTTCTTCTTCCCAAATAGCTATTTCAAAAGACCAGCTGACCAGGTCCACAGTAGCGCCTGCTGATCTTGCTATCGTATGACCCCGGCCATCGCCGTCGTGGTGTGGTCAAACTCAGTTGTCCACACCTCTCAGGAGTCCGGGGAGGGTAGTTGGGCTATGAGTCTAGAAAGGATCGGGGTGGAGTTCTTGGACATCATGAAAAACATTGTTAGGTCGAGTTGATGCCAAAAGACGGATATACGGTGGAGCAGGCCGCCGCGTTGAACGAAGAGAGTCGCAAAGACCTCATAGACTATAAAGCTAAGCTTCTGGAATGGGAGCACGGAGTCAGTTTGGTTTCAGACCCCACGCGACCAAGTACGCTTCCAATAGCGGCTGGTGTTGAGGAGTTGGAAATTGCAATCAACGATCTTCGGGCCTCATCAAACAACGAAGAAGCCGAAAAAGTCGTTGCAGAGACTCTCGTTTTGTGGTCGGACTTCCTCTACATCGATGAACAGTTTGAACGTGCTGCTCTAGCCGCGAAAACTGGTATTGACCTGTCCGTAAAACACCAATTGTGGGGGGCCGCCGCAGACGGAATAAACGTGCTGGCACCTATCTGCCATCAATGCGGCGACTACAGGACTTTTAGGCGCCTGAGGCGTGATGGACTTCGCTACCTCGAACTCGCGGGTAAGGGCGAGGCTGCGGCTCTTCTTAGAGGCGCGATTCGGAGAGACCGCTTTGCCTGGGTTTTAGCTGCAAAGAACTGCCTGGTCATGTTCGGTATTATGGCATTGCTGTTCGGGTTGCCGGTCTGGCTGGTCTGGAAGCTATTCCAGTTATTGACCACGTAATCCAATTCCGTGCGAGTCATACCGTGCCCCAATTTTGTAAACCGAGGAATGAACATAGGGCACGGGCTGAGCCTTGCCGAAACATGTATTATGAGGTTTCTTCTGCTATTGACGCTGTTTTGTTATCTTCTCGTGGCTGGGTGCTCGAAGGACTTTCCTGGTGCGACGATTCATTCCAGCGCCGACAATGAGAATCAAGAATCGACGGTAGAGGCTGCAGCATCGCGAAGTACCACAGACAGACCTGTGGATGAACGAAATGCTGCGCCAAATTGGCGACAAGCCCCCTTGGCTACTCTCGCTGAAGAGGACGGCTTTGTTCGGTTGGTAGACGACCGCCTTGGTTACTCATTATCTTTTAGCGACGAGTTTGTTTTCGAGCCGAGTAGGGAGCCACATCAGGAAACGATCGAGCTTGTAGAAAAGGTTGAGAATCCGGTCCCCGCAACCATTGGGAAGCGTTTCACCCTCCTGAGGTTTCCGAAGAACTCTGTGGATTTCAATCCGAATCTCAACTGTGTTGTGCAATACGTTCCAGAGTACGTTGGTGAGATCTCTAACAAATGGGTCGCTGATGAGAGTCTTAAGACCTTGAAAGCGAATGTCGCCCTAGGAAGCGTGTCCGAGCTTGAAAAAATAGACATGAATGGGTTTGAGTTTTATCGATTTACTGTTCACAGACCAGATGCTCAGCCGCCTGACAGCTTTAGGTTCTATTCACATTTGAACGTAGACCGCAGGCTAGTTTTCACTTTTACTTTGACGGCCCCTGACAGTGAAGTCGACGTCCGCTTCGGGGAATTCGAGAAAGTTCTAGGTACGGTTGAGTTTTGGTAATTTGGGTCCCCAATAGGTCCCCAACTCGTGGGGACCAGACCAGCCGGTCCGGAGAGATAGATTGGAGAACCCCGTAACTACGGCACTTGCGCTCGGCCGGCGCTCTCGTTTCGGGCACCCGACTCTAACATGGCGAATGAACAGGTCGTAAGGCGAAAAGGCCCGTATTTTGGCCCGGAAATCAGGAAGTTATTCCGGGCCAGATCCTTAGGGCAGGAGCCGATTCTTAGGACCCGAAGCTAGGGGCGAGGAATTCATGACAAAGTTTTGTGACAACTGCGGTGCTTCTCTCCGTGAATCCGCCAAATTTTGCGGTCAATGCGGCTACGCTTCCGCTCCGGCGTCTGTAGGCCCGCCTCCGGGGTCGAACCTGCCGGCCACTAGGCCCTCGGGTACAGTCCGGCCTTCAGGCACCGTGAGACCATCGACCGAGATGACTGAATATAGTAGTGGACCTCCTCCCATGGGACCGGTTGGCGAACAGCCGCCCCCTCCACAGTATTGGGAGTCCTACGACTATCCGTCGGTCGATCCGAATCGGCCCCGCGATTGGATTGAGAAGAGCGAGAAGGGGCCCCAGGCTGCTTCTGCGCCCCCGGCTCAACCTCCCAGGTTCCGCCCTCAGGATGCTTCCCGTCCGCTGCCTCCGCTTTCCTTTGGTGGGCCCGCTCCTCCGGCGGGGGCCAGGGAAAAAGCTAGAGATATCGCCCGGAGCTTTGCTATCAGTGCGGCTGGTATTGTGTTGGTTCCACTGCCTTTCAGCGACCTGGTTTTCTTGATGCCGATCCAAACGGCCATGGTCTTGTCTATCGGCAAGGCGTACAACGTGAAGGACCCGCCGGAAAAGACGCTGGCTCACATCTCTGCGGCCTGTGGGGCTTCCGTGTTCGGGCAGATCACCACTTTGTTCGTGGCCAACCTGATCCCGATCATCGGCAAACTGGTTTCGGCTCCGTTTGTATACGGCTGGACCTACGGCCTGGGAGAAGTGGCTATTCGATACTTTGAAGCTCAGGGTGAACTGCAGGGCGATGAACTCAAGGCTGTCTTTAAGAAAGTTTCGAAAGATGCTACTCGGGCATTCCGGAAGAAGGAAGTGCAATCTGTGGAAGAGAGCTTTTCGCACTTGCGAGACCATCTGTCGCCGGAAGAGTACGAAAAGCTTCGTAAACGTTTCTCGTAGGAGTTCGATAGATCGATGAGGCTAGCACCCCCTTTATTGGAGTTGGAAGAGGCCGTACGGCAACTGTTGGCTCAAGAGCCGGTGGAGCAGGAATCGGTGCAGGCCCGGTTTGCCAACGCCCGTGCGTTTATCCTGGAGTCCGATAGTCTCTTTCTAGAGGTGGAAGAGACCCTTTACACGGATCGCGAAGGCACTCAGAAGATAAAGCTGTGCTCCCAGGAAATGGCCCACAGCATGGAGGCTCTGGATAAGCTGGAAGAGGCCGTCTTGGGGAACAAAACCTTTGTGCTGGAAGAGCGGTTGCAAGCCTTTAACACCAGTCGGCAGCGCTGTCTGGAGTACTTCGCAGAGTTTTCCCAATGGGCTCAAAAGATGCCGATCTACAGCCCGGTTCCGGTGTATGATGCTTTTATTAAAGCAGGCCTCAACGTGCTGGACGGCCGCCTGGAGAAGGAGCGGTTGGAGGACCGGTTTCCTCAGATCGTTCCGGAATTGCAGAAGGCGCAGAGGATGGTCGGTCTGTTGGAGAGACTCCACCACCCTCCAGCCGAATTGGCAGACGCTCTCAGCACTGCTTTGCAAGGCCTGGAAGCCGGGTATGGTGCCGTGCACACTTATCTGGAGCAAGGCGACAAGCAGGCCCTGGAGGACGGTCTGAAGCTGATCGGAAGCTCCAGTGTCAAACTCCAGGAACAGTTTTCAAAGGCCGAAGAACTGGCTCAAGCAGAGCCCAGATTTACCCGATTCCGTCCTCTGGAAGAATGGTTGAGACTCAAGCAGTTTATTCACCAGAATCCCGCCCATGACGTGCCGACCAGTTGGATCACCGAAACCGTGACTCAGGTGTTTTACGTGTGGGACTTCATGCTGGGACAAACCCAGAGACTCCTGACCGACCCATTGTTGGCCGGTGCCGAGGTCGAAGGGGGGTTGAGCATGGCCCTGGCCGAGGAGGTATTCCAAGCAAGGCAACTTGCCGACACCCAGCTGTTGCCACTGGTGGGTGATGAGCTACTTCAGAGCGACGAGGCCGTATGGAGCACTCACATTCCGTTGTTGGAGAAGTTGAGCGATGCCATTGAAGCCAGTTTCAAGGCCCTTGAAGAGCGCATGCTTCCCTACAAGGAGTTGCCCGGTTTGGAGAAGGTGGTTCATCTCAAAGAGCAGGTCAAACGCGGGGAGGTCGACCGTGGGCTTCTTCATCAAGAGCTTTCGCTTCAGTTGGAGAAGGTGGAAGAACTCATAGAATCGGTTCGCAACGCCCGGGACCCGGTGTCCCGTGAGTTTGACGGGGTTTTGCCCACCCACCGGGCCGCCTTCATCGGTATGCTTGAAAACCTGGAAGCTGATGATTGGGAAGCCTTCGATAGCCGCTGGGAAGGGGTCGTTTCCACCCTCCCTCACCTGGCCGGACTGAGTAAGAGCCTGCGCAACCGGCTCTCCGCCGAGACTTCTTCGGCCCGGTTGATCAGGTGTCTTAGATGCGAGCACCACAACCCGCCGGAGCGCCGGGTTTGTGCTAGCTGCGGCGCCAATTTACCCATGGTGGTTCAGACTTTGCAGTCCTTCACCGAGATCACTGAACCCGAGGCCGGGGAAGGTGGTGGCGGCGGTGGGGTCAGCCCCCGGGCGATCGACTTGTTGGAAGCCCTGGTTCGCAACGTGGAGCAGAATCGAGTCAGCAAGACCGACGCAGCAGGCGCCGTGCAACTCTTGATCACAGATCTCAATCGACAAAGGCAGATGTTTAGCAAGAAGCTGGTTCCGATGATGGGTAAAGATCAGACACTGGATGCCTACCTCCGATTTTTTGCCCAGGTCTTAGGAACCTACTTTGCCGCCTTGATGGAGATGCACGAGGCGGCTAGCCAGGGAGCCCTGGCCAGACTTCAATCGGGTCTTTCCTCCTGCCGAGATACCCTGGAGACGATGGACTCTTTGAAAGAACGGATCGACGAGGCGCTTCGCGGTTGAAGAACCTCTCTGCCAAGCTTGCTCTGCTAAAGCGGTCCTCTGAGGGAGGGTCCAGGGCTCCTCACAACCACTCTCGGGATCCTCGCTGGGATGAGCGTCTTCGGGCTACCCTCCGGGGCGATTTCGTGGAAACCCCTCGAGGAGAGCTATTCGTGGTGCGGCAGCATCATTCGCTCAGCCAACCGTATGGCCGCTCCAATCTTGCCTGCTGTCTGCACATGCCGATCGAGCCTCTGGCCGGATTGTATCAAGGTCTCGACAGTTTCAGCATGAAAGGCACCCTGTTTTTCGATACCGAAACCACTGGCCTGGCGGGGGGCTCTGGAACCTATGCGTTTCTGGTTGGGATCGGTTATTACACCGAAGGCGAGTTCGTGACCGAACAGTTGTTGATGCGTGATTACGCCGATGAGCCCGCGCTTCTCTCTTACCTGTCGGGAGTCTTGGCAAAGAAAACATCTCTGGTCAGCTTCAACGGCCGATCCTTCGACGCCCAACTCTTGAATACCCGATACGGTATGCACCGGTTGGCTGAGCCGTTCGGGGAGCGGGCCCACCTTGATCTTCTCTATATCTGTCGTAGGTTGTGGGGTCTCAGCCGATTACCGGACTGCCGACTGGAGACTTTGGAAGCCAGGGTTCTGGGTGCTCCTCGACACCAGGACGTCCCGGGATGGCTTATTCCGACGCTCTTTTTTGATTTCATTCGGGATAAGAACCCGGCCCCACTCAAAGGAGTTCTGGAGCACAACCGCCGGGATCTTCTGGCTATGGTCGCGCTGTGTTCTCACTTGAGAAAGGTGTTTACCAGTGCCGAAGTCGAGGACCCCTACCTGTCTCTGGGGCTTGCTCGCATGTGGGCGGCTCTACAAGACCATGATAAGAGTGACCGGTTTTTTGAGAGAGCGATCCGCGATCGTGGACTGGACCCTCAGGCCCGGGAGAAGGCATTGATCTTGTGGGCTCGTGACTTGAAACGACGGGACCGCGGAGAACGCGCGGCCATGCTCTGGCGCCGTATTCTCATTCACTACCCCGGTAATCTGGAGGCCACGGTCGAACTGGCCAAGTGGCTTGAGCACACTCGGCGAGATCTCCACTCGGCCCTGATCTTGGTGGAAGGCGGATTGAGGGATAGGAGTCTGCCCTCCCGTCGCCGCCGAGAGCTAGAGCATCGCGCGGAGCGGCTCAGGCGGCGACTGGGATAAGGATCATGTTCGGCTTTGGGAAAACCATTGAAGTCTTTCCGATCTCCTATCGGGACGGGCACATCACCTTCAAGTATCCCAAGAAGATTGGGGTAGGGAAGTCGGTCAAGGCCAGGTTGCTCTTGGCTGGTCAGGACAGCCCGACGGTTTCCATGAAGATCACCGAGATGGAAGAAAGCTTTGAGGATTTCACCGGTGTCGGTCTACTCAAGGAGCGGCAGAAGCGCATCGACGAAGTCGTGTTTAAGATGGCCCTGGCCGGAGTGGAAGGGGCTTGCCGGCGAGCTACCAAGCGAGTTGCCGCAACGATCCGGCTGCGCTCCCGCCAGCTTCCTAACTATCGTGGAATCACCGCCAACGTGAATGAAACCGGGGTTGAAATCAATACCGACGGTCCCCTCACTGTTGGGGTACCGGTGACGCTGGAGTTTGATGTACCGGAGATGGTCAACGTGGCCATGACAGCGATCACCATCTGGTGTCTGGAAGTTCCCAACCCTGGAGGAAAGAGTAGCTATCGCGTGGGAGCAGAATTCACGGAGTCCGATCCTCGAACTCTGGACGCCTGGTCGACTTACTATCGGCGGATCCTGGGGGCTGAGGGCGCTTCGGTGATGATGAAAACCATGGGTGATGGTGAGGAGGCCGGAACCAACTACAATACCCAGGAATCCGGACGGCAGACGTCCGCGCTGGAGAAGGATGTGGTGCTTGAGCAAAGTCCTCCTGAGGTGACTCCTGGAACTGCGGGGCCTCCGGCCTTCACCCCGCCCACGGCGGGTAGCTCCCCTCAGTTTACGCCAGCCCCGTCATTTGCTCCACCCAGTTCGACCGGACCGCCCGCGTTTTCTCCCCCGGTACCACCCGCCGGTCCCCCTGCGTTTTCACCCCCGGCACCGCCTGTTGGTCCGCCCGCGTTTTCTCCCCCGGCACCGCCCGCTGGTCCGCCCGCGTTTACACCGCCGGCGCCGCCCGCTGGTCCGCCTGCGTTTTCACCCCCGGCGCCGCCTGCGGGTCCCCCTGTGTTTACCCCCCCCGTGGGTCCACCTCCGGGCGGTCGTCCCGGAATTCAATCCACCCCAGCAGGGTCACTGAGCCCTAACCCATTGCGGCTGGATCAGCCTTCTCCTCCGGCTCCTCCTGCCTTTCAGCCGGGCAGTCCGGCCACTCCCTCCTTCGGACAACCGTCTCCCTTACAATTCGGCGCACCACCAGGCTTTCAGCCGCCCCCGCCCCCTTCTGCGGGCTTCACTCCGCCCCCACCGCCACCGGTACAACCGCCGGTTGCTCCCCTGGGGCCGCCTGAAAGGGTCACCCCGGTGCGAATGAGTGGTAGCAACATCATGTTTCGTTGCCGACAGGGGGAGAGATATCCGGTAGGTAGCCAGGTAAAGGTGGAGATGGCTTTCCAGATACAAGGTCAGCAGAAGACGGTAGAGATCTCCATCAAGGTATCAGGGATCCAACAGGAGCAGGATGGCACTCACACCTGCATCGGGGTGGTGATGGAAGACGCCCAACGGATACAGGTCTTGAATCAGTTGATCAGTTAACAACCGTGCCTGGAGGGTCCTGGGCGTACTGTTTCTTGTTTTCTTTTCGCTTCATCCGGGCTTGCTTGGCGTTCTCCAGCAGTACTTCACCCAGTATGCGGCGTCTGGCGGCCGCCAGTTGCCGGCGCTTATACGAGACGTGGGAACTCTCTCCGTGACGGGAAGCCAGATAGTTCTCCCAGTCGGTGATCTGAATTTCGAAGGGAAACGTAAACCGGAGCTGTTTGGGGTAGTGTCTCTCTACCTCCGTGCCCAGGTCGGGAATGCCGGTTTGACGCCGCAGTTGATTGATCACCGTGACCGCCGGGTGAGCCACCTTGACCAGCTTTCGGCAGGTGAACTGAATGGCTTTGAAACCGGGGGAGGTGTGAGGGTTGGAAGCCATCCTTTCTTCCAGGAGCTTGGATTCTGTGGGTGGGCGAAAGGCCCACTGGCGGAAGAACTCCTGATCGGACTCTTCTTCATCGTCCTGGGGCTTGCCGGCGGTCAGCGATTCGTAGGCTTCGCGGAACTTCTCCAGATCGACCAGAGTGTTGCGGGAACGCCCGGGAGTAAGCAACGGTAGGGATACCAGGTTGTGCTTTCGCAAATACTTGAGGGCCAGGATCGCATCCACCTTGGTGGGGGTCACCAGTTTGATGCCGATTCGATCGTAGACCTCGGAGGCCACATTGTCGGGTTTGTGGAGCAGTTTGAGGATGAGGCTCTCCCTAGACTTGCGCCTCTTAAAGAAGGCTGCCTTCAGGGGTACCGAACTGGGACCCTGACCCAGGCTTATCGGCTCCTCCGGTGAGGGGAAGATGTGTTTCACGAAAGGGCCTAAGATCTGTTCCTGAACCTCGCGAAAGTAGGGAGTTCGGGCAGCCAGGTTGGCATGGCTGATGGTGTGCATGACGCGAAGCACTCCACAGGCCCAGGCCCGCCGGATGGGCTTTGACGAATCGGCGGAACAAACCAGGAGATCACCGAGACTCTTCGGGTAAACTACCTCGTGAGGAATCTCCAGGTCTTCCGAGTCTTCTTCCATGGCCGGGCAGAGGTAACGGGAGATAAACGATATCGCCTCCCGGTGAATCCCTTCGGCCTCTTCCATCTCTTTGGGATCGGTCAGGTCATAACCGTACGCAGCTATAAACTCTTCGGCCTCTTCCCGGCCGGTGATGGCCAGGCTTTGCAGGTCGACGGGCGAAAAGCCTTCTAGAAACAGTCGTAGGGTATCCCAGGAGAAGTTGTGGCGACGGTCGTCGGACGATTTGTGCAACTCTACTCGACTCCTATCTTCCCCTTATTATAGAAAGTTCGGAAATAGCCTTCTAACCGGCTCTTTAACCGCTACGCTTCTCCCGGTCTCGGGGGTGGGCTTTTTCGTAAACCGCTCGCATTCTACGCCGCGTCAGGTTGGTGTAAACCTGGGTTGTCTGGAGGGACTCGTGCCCCAGGAGTTCTTTGATGGTCACCAGATCCGAACCCCCTTCCAACAAGTGGGTCGCGAAGGAGTGTCGTAGGGTATGAGGGGAGGCGTGTTTGTCGAGACCTGACTCCTGGAGCACTTGAGCAAACATCTTTTCCACTCCTCGCTGAGAGATCCGGGCCCCGTACCGGTTGAGAAAGACCGGTCCACCAGGGGCGCTGCGAGGGGTGGCGATCAGATACTCCTCCAGGGCGACCGCGGCGGTGTCGTTGAAAAAGACCACTCTCTCTTTGCCGCCTTTGCCCAGGACCCGGAGGGTCAATCGATCGAAATCGATGTCATCGACTTTGAGACCCACCAGTTCTGAGAGGCGGATCCCGGTGGCGTAGAAAAGTTCAAAGATCGCTCGGTCCCTCAGCTTCAAGTCCTGAAACTTGGTCTTTTCGAGACGTTCTTCGACGGTGTCCAGGAGGGCCGAGATCTCTTCGGGACTCAAGGTCTTGGGCAGCGTCTTTCGCTCTTTGGCCGAACGCACACGGGTCATGGGGTTGGTGGAGAGCAACTTTTCGAACTCGAGATAGGCGAAGTAGCCTTTCAAACAGGCGATCTTGCGATTGAGGCCGCTGGGGGTGTAGCTCTTGTCGTGACGCAGATGAGCCAGGAACTCTCTGACCGTGCGCAGATCGAGTTCTTCGAATCGCATCCCGTCTTGAAAGAGAGGCTCCAGCCATTCCATAAAAACCGCCAGGTCCATTTCGTACTCTTCCACCGTGCGCCGCCCCAGCGAACGCTCCACGGATAGGTGAAGGAGGTAGTCCTGTATGTAGTATCCGTGAGCGCGGTGAAGTTCATGACTCATCGACTATGGGTTATGGCCCCGAACCCACCCCCCTGCTACCTGGAGGGGATTTTCCTGAGGAAGCAAAATGCCCAGGCACGGAGTTAGCACATGGCCACCTCAGTGATAAATGAAACCAGATTAGAAGAAGTTGTCGGACGTTATGCCGAGTTGACCGAAAGGCTTGGTGATCCCCAGCTTCTGAGTGATGCAAAAGCCTACAAGCAGGTGGCCGTGGAGCGGGCGGGCCTGGAAGAATTGGCCCAGAAGGCAAAGTCTTATTTAGATTCCAAGGCTCAGTTGGTACAGAACAAGGTGGACCTTAGGGCCGAAGCAGATGCCTCCATGGCCGAGCTATACAAAGAGGAGATCTCGAGCCTTTCCGAGTTGCTCGAGACCCTCTCCGAGGAGATTCGGGTTTTATTGCTGCCTAAGGACCCGTATGCCGATAAGAACATCATCGTAGAGATCCGCCCGGCCGCCGGTGGTGACGAAGCCGGCATCTTTGCAGGCGACCTGTTTCGCATGTACAGTCGCTACGCCGAATCCAAGGGCTGGAGGGTTTCCATCATGGATGCTCAACCCACCGGTCTCAACGGCTATAAGGAGATGGTGTTTGAAATCCAGGGTACCGCAGTCTATCGGCACCTCAAGTATGAGAGCGGGGTTCACCGGGTGCAACGGGTACCTGAGACCGAAAGCCAGGGCCGGGTTCACACCTCCACGGTCACCGTGGCGGTTTTGCCCGAAGCCGATGAAGTGGACGAGATCCAGGTGGAGATGAAGGACATCAAGGTCGATACCTACCGAGCTTCTGGGGCCGGAGGCCAGCACGTAAACAAGACGGACTCGGCGGTGCGTTTGACCCACCTGCCATCGGGGGTGGTGGTGGCCTGTCAGGACGAGCGCTCCCAGCACCAGAACCGAGACAAGGCGATGCGAATCTTGAAGGCTAAGCTCCTGGACATGGAGAGAAGGCGCCAGGAAGAAGAGTACGCCGCGGACCGTAAGTCGCAGGTGGGTACCGGTGACCGCTCGGAGAAGATCCGTACCTACAACTATCCTCAGAGCCGGGTGACCGATCACCGGATCGGCCTGTCGGTCAAGAACCTCTCCGCTGTGATGGATGGAGATCTAGAACCTTTTTCCCAGGCGCTACAAGCCCACGAGCAGCAAGAACTTCTGGCCGCCGAGGGGCATTGATGGGCCCCACCGTGGCTGAAACTCTGCAGCAGGCCGTGACCCGCCTGGGCCAGGGGTTGGATAAGAGCAGCCCCCGACTGGACGCTGAAGTGCTCCTGGCTCACGTACAAAACTGGACTCGCACGGAGTTGCATTGCCGCATCACAGACCCTCTTCCGAAATCGCGTTATCGGGAGTTTCTACGACTCCTGGATGAAAGAGCGCAAGGGGTCCCCATCGCTTATCTGGTGGGATATAAGGAGTTTTTTAGTCGTCGTTTTTGGGTTAAACCCGGGGTCCTGGTGCCCAGGCCCGAGACCGAGTTGCTGGTGGAGCAAGCGCTGACTGAACTCCGGAAGACCCCCGGCCCCACTCGGATCCTTGACTTGTGCTGCGGGTCTGGTTGTATCGCTATTACCCTCTGCCTGGAGACCCTGGGGACTACGGCGGTGGCCACCGATGTCTCGCCGGATGCCCTGGCCCAGAGCAGAGAAAACGTTTGTTTTTTTGCAGTGGAAGAGCGAGTCGAGGTGGTGGAAAGCGATCTCTTTTCCGCTCTTTCCAAAGAGGCATTTGACCTGATCGTTAGTAATCCGCCCTATATCGGTACCGAGTACGGCCCCCGGCCCGATGCCAATGTGGCTGGTCACGAACCGGCCCTGGCCCTTTATTCGGGTGCTGACGGTACGGAGTACCTGAGAGAGATCGTCGAGAGGGCTCCTGCCCACCTGATAGAAGGGGGCTCTCTGGTGGTGGAGTGCGCTTGCTTTCAGGCCGAGAGGGTGGAGGCCTGGATGGCTGACAGGGGTTTTAATCAAACGTGTCTGTGGCACGATCTTAGCGGGCTCCCTCGGGGAGTCTCGGGGCGATGGGAAGGTTAATAGAGATGAAGAAGTCCGAGAAGAATCTGGAATGGGTCGAGCGACTCGCCCAGACCCTGGTGGAGCACAAACTGCACAAGCTGGAGTTTGAGACCGAGAACGTTTCGCTCACCCTGCGGGCGTCTCAGAGAGTTGCGCCTCCCCCGCCTCCCGCTGCGGCATCGGGGGAGGAAGAGGATGTCGAGGAAGCCGATGTGGTCTTGATCCGCTCCAAGGATGTCGGACTGTTTCGTATTCTCGGAGCGTTAAAGGCCGGCGTAGAAATCAGCAAGGGACAGAGACTTGGTTGCGTGGAAGCGGTTTCAGTGGAGCACGATCTGGTGGCCGATTACGCCGGCACGCTAGTGGATGTGTTGGTCCAAGACGGCGACCCGGTAGAGTATGGTCAACCTTTGTTCGTGCTGTCGGAAAGTGAATAGAGATGTTTAAGAAAGTATTGATCGCAAATCGGGGGGAGATCGCCCTTCGAGTCATTCGTGCCTGTAAGGAACTCGGGATCGAGACGGTGGCCGTACACTCTGAAGCGGATCGGGAAACCCTGCCGGTTTTAGCGGCCGACGAACGGGTTTGCGTGGGTCCCGCACCGGCCGGCAAGTCGTATTTGAACATACCGCAGATTCTAACTGCCGCTAAATTGACCGAAGCCGATGCTATCCATCCCGGCTACGGTTTTCTGGCCGAGCGCCCTGACTTCGTGGAGATCTGTGAGGAGAACGGGGTCACGTTTATCGGACCGAGCGCTGAAAGCATGAAGCTCATGGGCGACAAGGCTGAAGCTCGCAAAAGCATGGTCAAGAACAAGGTGCCGGTCATGCCTGGAACCGACGACGTGGCCGATGTAGAGACCGCCCGGGAGTTTGGCAAGAAGTACGGTTTTCCGTTGATGATCAAGGCTGCCGCCGGTGGTGGTGGGAAGGGCATGCGGGTGGCCTACGACGAGTCGGAACTGGAGCGCCTGTTTGAGCAGGCCAGCATCGAAGCCGAATCGGCTTTCGGTGATAGTCGGATCTACGTGGAGAAATTTCTAGCCAAGGCTCGCCACATCGAGTTTCAAGTGATGGGTGATCAGCACGGCAACGTGGTGCATTTCGGCGAGCGAGATTGTAGCGTGCAGCGACGCAACCAGAAGCTGATCGAGGAGTGCCCGTCGCTGGTGCTGAGCGAGGAGAAGCGAAGAGAGGGAGGGGAGATCGCCGTGAACGCGGCCCGAGCCTGCAATTACGTGGGGGCCGGTACGGTCGAGTTTTTGTACGACGAAGCCTCCGAACAGTTTTACTTTCTGGAGATGAACACGCGCATTCAAGTGGAGCACCCGGTTACCGAGGAAGTCTGCGGGATCGATCTGGTGAAGGAGCAGCTTCGGGTGGCATCCGGTCTGGAGCTGTCGGTCAAGCAGGAAGACATGGTCATGCGGGGCCACGCGGTGGAGTGCCGGATCAACGCCGAGAAGCCGGACGAAGGCTTTACCCCCAGCGTGGGTACCATTTCCCGGCTTCATTTTCCGGGCGGTCCGGGAGTGCGAATCGACTCTTATCTCACCTCCGGCTCCCGGGTTCAGCCTTTCTACGACTCTTTGCTGGCCAAAGTCATTACTTACGGCAAGGACCGGGAGGAGGCTCTGGCCCGAATGCGCCGAGTGTTGGACGAGATGATCATCGAAGGCGTTTCGACCACCGCGGGCTTTCATAGGGCGATTCTGGATAACGACTTTTTCCTCCGGGGAGACATCCACACGACTTTTGTCGAGACGGTTTACCGCGGGGAAGCCGTAGCAGTAGGTTAGTTATAAGATGACTCAAGTGAGCCCACGCAGCCGGGCCCGGGTGCTGGTCGTATCCGCGCTGTATCAGATAGATCTTTTGGGCAAACCGATGGCCCGAGTGGTGGAAGAGGTTCGCGAGGGTGTGAGTGAAGACCCGGACAGCCTTTACTATCTGCCTGAAAGGGAGCGAGCGCAAGCGCTCGACTTCTTTGAGAGCCTTCTACGGGGCACCTGGGAACACCAAGCCGAACTCGACATCATCATTCAAGAAAAGCTGGATAATTGGACCCTCAATCGCGTGGGTATGCTGGAACGTGCTATCTTGAGACTAGGCTGTTTCGAACTCTTGCACCGGGAGGATATCCCTGCCAAAGTGAGCTTGAACGAAATGGTGGAATTATCGAAAAGTTTTTGCGACATAAAGTCGAAAGACTTCATTAACGGGGTGCTAGATGCCATAGCCCCTTAGGGATTCGATTGACCAGAGCAGAAAGAGCAAATAAGAGACGAAAAGGATGCCTTCGCTGGCTGTTCTTGCTCTTTCTCCTGAGTCTGGGGGCCGTTCTGGCTTGCTTCTTGATCGGCCTTTCGGTGATCAAGCATTTTTCAAAAGGGTTGCCTGATGTCAGCTCGCTTCGGGGCTATGAGCCCAGTCAGACCACCCGCATTCACTCCAGCACCGGCGAGTTGATCGCGACTCTCTTTAAAGAAAACCGTACCTACACCAAGATTGAAGACATCGCCCCGGTCATGCGAGAGGCCATCGTGGCCGTGGAAGATAGTCGATTTCGTGAGCACAACGGGGTTGACCCCCGGGGTGTCATTCGAGCAGCGGTTTATGACCTTCAGCACAAGGGAGCCCACCAGGGGGCTTCCACCATCACCATGCAGTTGGCTCGTAATCTGTTCTTGAATCCCACCAGATCTTTGGAACGCAAGATTCGTGAGGCCTTGCTCTCGGTGGAGATCGAGAAGCGCTTCACCAAGGATGAGATTCTCGAGCTCTATCTGAACCAGATCTACTTTGGGTCGGGAGCGTATGGGATCGCTGCTGCCTCCGAACTCTATTTTGGCAAGAAACCCTCGGAGCTCAATACGACGGAAGCCAGCTTACTTGCGGGTTTGCCCCAGGCGCCCAGTGAGTTCTCACCCTTTGTCGACGAGCGCTCCGCCAAGATGCGGCAGATCCTGGTCCTGGGTCGGATGAGAGATACCGGTGCCATTCCTCAGTCGGAGTATCGAAAGGCCCTGCAAGAAACCAAGAGTTTGGTCTTCGATCGCAAGCCTTCCGACGTAGAGTACGAACTGCTCAAGTATCCCTATTTCACAACCTACGCCCTGCGCACGCTGGCCAACAAGTACTCCGAGGAACTGCTGTACCGGGGCGGGCTCACCATCCACACCACTTTGGACATTGAACTGCAGAAGAAGTGTGAAAGTATCCTGGCTCGCATGATCGCCACCGACGGCAAGAAGCTCGGCGCCGACACCGGGGCGATCGTCCTTATCGAAAACCGCACCGGCTACATTCGGGCTCTGGTCGGGGGCACCGGTTGGAGTCAGAACAACCAGTTCAACCGTTCCTGGCAGGCCCGCCGCCAACCGGGTTCCACTTTCAAGCCTCTGGTTTACGCAGCAGCCCTGGAGCAAGGTTGGACCCCGGAGTCCAAGATTGAAGACTCCCCCCTGACCCTCAACCTGGCTGCGGGTGAAGTTTGGAAGCCGAGCAACTCCGACAAATCCTACATGGGCGAGATCGACCTCACCACCGCTCTGAAGTACAGCCGAAACGTGGCGGCGGCTCGATTGGGTCAGAAGATCGGACTCGGCTCGGTGATCAAACTGGCCCGCCGGGCGGGTATCGAGGAAGAGCTTCCGCCCCATCCTTCGTTGGCTCTTGGTTCGGTCGAGATCACACCCCTGGAGATGGCGACCGCCTACACCATCTTTCCCAATGACGGCATCGGGGTGGAGTCGGTGGCTATCAAGCAGGTGGTGGACGGAACCGGCGAGGCGGTGGAAAGCCACCATTTTGCCAACAAGAGGGATGTTCTGAGTTCCAAAACCGCGCAATCCATGGTGGAGATGATGAAGGGCGTGGTGGAGGAGGGCACCGCCCAGAAAGCCATTTTAGAAAATCACGAAGCGGCCGGGAAGACGGGTACCACCGATAGCTTCCGGGACGCCTGGTTCGTCGGTTTCACGGCGGACTACACGGCGGCGGTGTGGGTCGGTAAGGACGACAACTCCCAGATGAAAAAGTCTTTCGGAGGCGACTTACCGGCCCGCATCTGGAAACAGGTTATGGAAGCCGCTCTGGCCGATAGAGAGCCCACCAAGTTTTTTCTGGATCGGTTGACCGAGCCAGGCAGTGGACCCGCCACCGGCGGTAGCTCCAGCTCTGGTACCAGCGATCCCGACGAGTCATCGGGGGAAGCGTCCGGGGTGCCTGACTCCAGCCCTGAGATCGTATTGACCGTGTGCAAGGAGACTCGATTGAGGGCTCAGCCGGGTTGCCCGGCTATCGTGAAGGTCAATGTGGAGTCGGCCGGCGATGTCGATTGGTGCAGTCGTCACAGTGAGCAAGCGCCTGAACTCACCGAGTGGGCCGAGCGACAGCCCACCAGTCCGGTCTACAGCGATCCGCCCGTGGCTACGGGGCCGGGCGAACCTGCTACCGGCTATCCCCGAGAGAGTGGTTCGGAGCACTCCCCTCCGGCCTACCAACACCAACCCCCACCGGTCTATGAGCAGCAACCCGTCCAGGACCATAGCTGGCAGCAGCGACGGCATGAAGGCACGGTGCGTAACGTGCGAACCATCGACGGCACCAGCGAGGTGGAGCCCATGAACGGACCCCGGCGGGGCCGGCGGGGCGGCGGTTTAGACGACGAGGGTGGGCTCTGACTCAGGAGGTAACTCTGGCCCTCCTGTTGGGAGGGAAAGGACGCCGGATGGGAGTTCCCAAGCACACCCTCGTTCATCAGCGGAGCGGTGAGAGTTTGCTGGATTCCCAAATCCGCCGAATGGCCCCTCATTTTGCCCAGGTTTTGCTGCTAAACGGAGAGTGGATGATCCCGGAGAAAGAAGGCTGCCGCCTGCTGCCCGACCCGGTGGAGTACCAGGGCGAGGGCCCTCTATCGGGCCTCTTGGCAGCGCTCAGAACCGCCGACACTCCCTGGGTGGCCTTGCTGGCCATAGACCAGCCACTGGTGCCTCCCGAGCTTTATCAAAGGGCACTCAGCGGACGGGATCCCGGGGTGAAGATGGTCGTGCCCCGGGATGAGCAAGGTCAGCCACAGTGGAGTTGCGGGCTTTTTCATATCTCCCTGAGGGGAGAACTCGAGAGGGCCCTGGAGAGGGGAGTGCGCGCCTTAAAACAGTTTTGCTATCCCCTTGAAACAGCCCACCTGGGTGCACCTCCGGGTAGCTTTCTCAATCTGAACACCGCCGCCGAAGCCCGGCAGCACGGGTGGGATATCCTAGAAGGTGCTGAACCGAGAGGTGTTTGACCTCTCCAGGCCGAGGGCGAGTTGGTTGAAGGTCTGGGGTAGGATGGATTGGGGGTTGGGCTTTTCGGCGTAACGAACCCCTTTGGCGTTTTCCTCATCCAGCCGGGCCTGCACGGTGATCCGGGCGATGCAAGGGCAGTTGGTCTCACCACACTCGGGGCAGACCGCCATCTCTTTGATCACTTCCTTCACGTTGCCGTGTTGATCCACGACCTCGGTCTTGACCATTTTGGTCTTGATCTGGTCGAGAGGGATGTTTTTGTACTTATCGGCCTCAGAAGTAAGGTTGTTCAGATACGAGTTGAAATTGAAACCGTCTCCTCGCGAACTCTGCTGGTAGCGCTCCGGCGTGCCCGCGGGAAAGCGAGGGGTCAGGGAGGCTTGCAGGGCGTGCATAGGTAGGCTCATTCCGGTTAATTTTCCGTTTGCGCCCACAAGCCTGCCGAAACACAATCTTTTAACATCTCAGCGAAAGAGTTCATTGACCGGAACGATGCGGATCTCACCCAACTTCAGCGGGTAAGACTGAATCACGTTATCTTCTTCCAAGATCTCTTGGGGCTTGGGGCTGTTGTATTCCATAGGGGAGGGCCTCTGGGCGGTCAGTTCCTCCCGCAATTGGGTGGCGTCTTTGGAGACCAGCACTATTTCGATGTTGTCGGCCTGGAGGTGTTTTCGAAGGGCTCGGTTGACCTCGTCCACGGTCAGTTTATCGAGGTCGTTTCGGAGTCGCTCTACGAAAGGATCCGAGCCGTAGAACTTGCTGTCCAGGGCGTATCCCAATTCGCGACTGCCGCTGGCCACCAGAAGGGGGGCGTTTTTCTTCAGGTAGGACCGGGTGGCCTCGAACTGTTGTTCGGTGAGCCCTTCCCTCAGGACTTTCTCAAGTTCGAAAAAGGTGGCTCGCAAAGTGAAGAGGGCAGTCTCCGGCTGCACCGGCCTGATCCAGATCTGGAAGATCTGTTGAGACCGCGGGTAGTTCGGCTCGGGTTGCGTGAGGTACATCCCGTTGGGGAAGTACTCGATGTAGGCGTAGTCGCCGTAGTTCAAACCCCGGGCCTCTCTCAATCGCTGGTAAAGGTGGCTGGTGGAGGAGCGGTGCTCTCCGAAGAAAGAGCGGAAAAGAAAGAGCGCCGCCCAATCGGGATGCGAGCGGTTGACCTCGATGGGAAATCCTAAGGACATGGCAACCGAACGGGTGTCTTTTTCCACGATGGTAAATCGGCGTCCGTCGGGGGAAGCTGGCTGAGAGATCGATGGCCGAGACGGAAGTTCTACTGCGGAAGCCAATCCCACCGACAGGCCTGCGGCTAGCTCCTTCGGGAATTCCTGCGGGTAGCCACCGGCCAGACCGATGGTCATCCGCTCCGGTCTGAAGTAGGAGCGGTAGTGGGTACGAAGATCGTCGGTAGTCACCGCTTCGAGACCGCTCACGGTCCCGAAGTTATGATGCCCGTAGGGGTGGATCCGGGGGTAGATCTGCAGATAGAGAGTCTCCTTGCCCAACTCCTCGTCATTGTTGACCCGCAGATCCTGAGTCAGATAGTTTCGAGCTTTCTCTCGGAGCCGATCCAGGTCTTTCTGGGAAAAGGTCGGCTCGGTGAGCATCTCCGTGAAGACTTCCTTGAACTCATCCAGGTGGTCCCGGTGCACGGTAGCGGAGAAGGTCACCATCTCTTTGCCCACGGTGGTATCCACCGAGACAGCCCAGGGATAGAAGGTGGCGAGCAGGTCTTGATAGCTTTTCTTTTCGGTTCCCGCTTCACTCAAGGAGAGGGCGGTCAGACAGGTCAGCCCTTCCTTGCCCTCGGGGTCATCGATGGAGCCTACCTCGAATTGCACGCGGACATCTATCAGAGGGCTGTCGCCGGGAAGGGTCAGCAATTCCTGGGCACCCGCAAGTTGAAGGGTCAGGAGAAGGAGGATCAATTTCGCAAACTTCATGATTCTTAGCTCTCCTTAGACTTGAGGGTCACGACGGTGCGGCCCTGGGGGCGGAAGTAGCTGCCGGCCACTTCGGAAAGTTGGTCGGTGGTCACTCTGGAGATGGCAGCATAAAAGTCATCAATGGACTCCAAGGACGGCTCCAGGCTCAGCATGAAGGCCAGATTGGAGGCGATGGAGGCGGGCGAGTCCAGGCCCTGGAGGAAGCTGTAACGAATCCGGGACTTCACATCTTCCAGTCGCTGGGAAGTGATCTCCAGTTCCTTCGTGCTTTCAAAGGCACGGATGACCCGGTCCTCCACCTCGTCTAACTTGGAGGGGTCGGTCAGGCGAACGGCCAGACCCACCAGAAAGACGTCTTTTTTCAGAAAGAAGAAGGGTTGGAACTCGTCTACGATCTGTTCCTCCAGCACCAGTTCCTGGTACAGAGAACCGGTCTGGGAAAAAGCTAACGACTCCCACACCTGCATGGCGGCGGTATCGTCTAAGGCGGAGTAGGGGGGAGCCTTGTAACCGACCATCACCCAGGGGAGGGTAGAGGATTCCCAATCGATGTGAGCCTTTCGGGGCTCGGTCTGCTCCGGCTCCACAGGGAGTTCGGCCTTATAGCTTCCAGGCTGCCAGGCCCCGAAGTACTGCTCCACGACCTGGAAGGCGTTCTCGGGCTCCAGGTCGCCCACCATCAGTAGGGTGGCGTATTCCGGGCGATAGAAGCGGTCGAAGAAGGTCCAACTGTAGTCGTACCCTTCGGGATACTGCTCGATGTCCTCCAGAAAGCCCATGGTGGTGTGTTCGTAGGTGTGCACGTCGAAAGCCGTGTCCTGGAGCACTTCGTACATCTTTTCCGTGGGATTGGCCGAGTTCTTGTTGTATTCACCCAGTACCGCCAGGGCCTCGGTCCGAAATTCCGGTTCCTGATATTCGAGGTTCATGAAGCGGTCCGCTTCGTAGTCCAGGATCGCTTCCAGGTCTTCCTTCAAAAACACCTTGTGATAGACGGTCTGGTCGTCCCAAGTCCAGGCGTTGGAAGAGACCCCGGCCGCCTTCAGCATCTCTTCGGCCTGCTCCGGCGGATACCGCTTGGTGCCGCGAAACATGAGGTGTTCGAAAAAGTGGGCAAACCCCGACTTTCCCTCTTCTACTTCATTGCGGGAGCCCACCGCCATCACGATCTGAAGAGCCACCAGATCTTTAGTGTCGGTGGGGACCACCACCACCTTCAGCCCGTTCTCCAGGACTTTAGTCTGAGCCCCGGGGGGAAGCAGAGACTCGGCCCCCGAGAGGGTGGATAAGAAGAGGAGCAGCAGCCCCAGTTTCAACATTTTCATAGTGAGCATGGATACCGATTCGGGGGCCAGGAATCCTTCGGCTTGTTCGGTTCGCAACAATCCTTTTACATCCAACCATCTCCCAGGTTGTAAATTATCTGTATCCGCTCTCTCCGTACTACCTTAAGGATTTACCATGCAACTCAGAAGAGACTTTCACCAGCAAAACAAATTTCAGGTCGCCCATAAGCTCCGCACCACCGAAGACGCCTATCGCGCCGCCGACAATACACCCGGCGATCTCGATGAGCGCCCCGATCGAGTCACTCTGCAGACCCAGGAAGGTCTGGTTCAAGCTGTGCTCAGCGAGGGAGGCTTTGCCGAGCGGCTTCAAGCGACCGATGGAAAGGTGACCTTGAGCCAGTTCGAGGTACCGCGCTGGTACGACCCGATCAGCCGAGCCGGCGGGGCAGAGTACCAGAAACAGGGAGAGACCCTGGAAGGGCGATCCCTAGATTACAAGATCGGATGGACCTCTTCCTATCACCAGCACGGCGAACTCAAGCCGGAGGCTGCTCAGTCCGGATTTGCCGAATTAGAAGGGCTTTTCGCTTAGGCCTTCTGATAACGGCTATTCCCCCAGGCCGAAAGGTCATGGTCCGCTTAAATGTCAAACTCTGTGGGGGTTTTTTGGAGCGATATGTCTCGCACTAGCCCGGTGCTGGGTCTGGTTTCTCGTGTGGCTTATCGGTCCTGGGTTGGGTTGAGCTAAATTCTCTAAGCCTTCAGTCTACATTGAATAATTTACAAAAGGAGTTTTTTTCGGAGCCCGTATAAGGCTTGGATGGGGAGGCTTCTCAATTTGTTTCGACTTCATTTTGTATCTGCTATGCTGGCTTTGATGGTTCTTTTCTTGGCTGGCTGTGAAACAGGAGACCCCGGCGTTACGACATCACAGTCTCCAGGGTCAGCCCTTGCCTCAGAGGCCTCTATTCCATATCAATACAGCCAGATGGTAGAACTCCATTGGGTAGAAGCTTCCGTGGCCTCTAGGTTTGTGAGAGCTCAGGGAACTTCGGATGTTCTGGCCCAACAAGATTTCTTGAGTGGAGGAGGACTCCGCCCTTTACTATTGGAGCAGGGACAAGATACAGCGCTAGCTTCACGGACACGCTTCGGAGG
>JBAYRN010000072.1:0-29215 GCA_041676625.1 Vulcanimicrobiota bacterium | reverse complement strand
GAAGCATGCTTCAGTGTGGTGCTGAAGCACGGGGGTGCTTCGCTGTGGTGGTGAAGCATGCTTCAGTGTGGTGCTGAAGCACGGGGGTGCTTCGCTGTGGTGGTGAAGCATGCTTCAGTGTGGCGCTGAAGCACGGGGGTGCTTCATTGCGGTGGTGAAGCATGCTTCAGTGTGGCGCTGAAGCACGGGGGTGCTTCAGCGCGGTGGTGAAGCATGGGGGTGCTTCGCTGTGGTGGTGAAGCATGCTTCAGTGTGGTGCTGAAGCACGGGGGTGCTTCGCTGTGGTGGTGAAGCATGCTTCAGTGTGGCGCTGAAGCACGGGGGTGCTTCGCCGTGGTGGTGAAGCATGCTTCAGTGTGGCATTGAAGCGCGGGGGTGCTTCGCCGTGGTGGTGAAGCATGCTTCAGTGTGGCATTGAAGCGCGAGGGTGCTTCACTGTGGCGTTGAAGCGCGGGGGTGCTTCGCCGTGGTGGTGAAGCATGCTTCAGTGTGGTGCTGAAGCACCCGCCCCGCCCCGCGCCACACCGCGCTGAATCCCCCATGGCTCGCCCCCCTGCCCAGATGTTAACACTGCGTCAACATGTCCATCCTCCGATCGGGTGCAAAGGAAGAGATTCACCGATCGGAAATTTAAACTCCAAGTGAAGGAGTATCCATGCAACTAGACCCGCTTTCCACCCGTATACACACCCCCCGAATGGGCAAAGCCCAGCCGAAGAACGAGACCGCCCCGAGTGGTCCCCAGGATACGGTGGCCGGCGGCTCCGTGCAGAGCAAAGGCGCGGAGCCACTCCAAGAGTTTAAGAGCAAGGCACTTCAAGCGAGGCGCGAGTCGCAGCTGCGCTACCAGGACGACAAGGCGCAGGCACACGTAGCCGGTGTAGGCTCCTTTCTCGGTACCATCGGTACCATGTCGCTCAAGTACCCCGACGGCCGTTGGGATCTGAAGGCGCTGGCGACCAAAGCCCTGGAGCAGCACGACCTGGCCACTGATTATCCCGAGGATGTGAAAGCCCAGGTGGCCGACATCGTGGCTCGCACCCGCCCGACCCCCGGGGTTTACGTGATGCCGGAGGATGCCAAGCAGCCCTGGGTCAAGGATTATCGCGACAAGCCGATGATGTCCATCGACAACGGGACCCTCTGGACCGAGATGGACCCCGCGGAACTGGCTAAAGATCCCGAAGCCAACGTGAGCTCTCGCGACATCGACCAGTTGCAAACGGCCCGCCAACTCGAGAACGGGGATATCCGTATCAGCGTGGCGGTCAGCGACGTGGATGCTTTCGTGAAGAAGGACTCTCCCCTGGACAAATTCATGGACGTGAATACCTCCAGCGTCTACACCCCTGACAAAGTATTCAATCTGATCCCGCCGGAGTTGGCCGAGGACATCGTGTCCTTGAACCCCAGGGAGGAGCGGCTGGCCACAGTGATCGAGTACACCGTTTCGCCGGACGGTTCAGTCAAAGATGAAGACGTCTTTCAGGCCATCGTCAAGAGCCGCACCAAGCTCGATTATGACAGCGTGAGCGCCTGGATGGAGGGGAAAGCCGACGCTTCCCCGGCCATGAAGGCTCAGGGTGAGGGTTTGCTGCAGGACCTTAATTTGCAAAAGCAGGCCTCTGAATGGATCGAGAAAGGCAAGACCAACGATCTGGAAGTGGACCGGACCGAGTCTCGCATCGTGACCGAAGACGGCAACGCCGTGGGTGTGGCTTACAGCAAGAAGGGACCGGCCAACGGTATCGTGGAGAACTTCATGGTGACCAGCAACAGCGTGGTCAGCAGATTTTTGCGAAGCGAGGGCTATCCCACTCTGGAGCGGACTCTAAAGGTGCCGGAAAAATGGGACCGGATCCAACAATTGACCAAGAACAACGGCTTTGAGCTACCTGACAAGCCCGATGCGGGTGCCTTGACCGAATACCTGGCTTATTACAAGAAGAAGAATCCCGAGGGTTACGACGAGATGGCCGTGTCCATCTTTAAGCTGAGCGGGCGTGGAATGTACGAGGGGGTTGGTCCGAATGAAGAGCTGACCGGCCAGTTCTTCCTGGGGGTCAAGAACTACATGCAGAGCACCGCCAGCATTCGCCGAGGGGGCGACAGGATCACCCCCCGCATGTTGAAAGCGGCCATCACCGGCCAGCCGTCGCCTTACTCCCCCGGGGAGCTAAGAAGCTTTGCTGATAATCTCAATGACAAAGGTCAGAACCTCAACAAAGCCGAGCGAATGGCTACCAAGATGGCCGTGGCCACCATGCTCGAAGATCGGGTCGGGGAGCAGTTCGACGCTGTGGTCACCGGAGTAAACGGTAAGAAAAAGTGGTGTCGGATCGGTGACCCGCCGGTGGAAGGTAGCCTGTTCACAAAAGAAAACGTGGACGTTGGCGACAAAATCGAAGTGAAGCTCTCCAAGGTCAATCCTGAAAAAGGCTTCATCGATTTCCAACAAAGCGGAAGACGCTAGAAGGCCGGGCTCCTAGCACGAATCTACGCGTCTTCTGCGCAGGTCTTTCCAGCTGAGATCCCGATCAACGTTCTATGAAGAATGAATTTGCGGGCTTCGGCTTGCGCCCATCGCTCCTTGAAGCCCTGACTAAGGTGGGCTATCAAGAGCCAACGCCTGTGCAACGAGCCGTCATCGGCCCCATGTTGGAGGGCAGGGACGTGATCGCCCAGGCTCGTACCGGGACCGGAAAGACCGCGGCTTTTGCCTTGCCCGCGCTGCACAATTTGGATCTCGCTTCCAAGCAGACTCAGGTCCTGGTCCTTTCTCCTACGCGAGAACTCGCTCAGCAAGTTGGAAAGTCTTTCGAGCAGTATGGGGCCGAGGAGAAGGTGACGATTCTCACCATCTACGGCGGAGCTTCTTACGGTCATCAGAAAGGAGTCTTGAGGAAAGGTGCTCAGGTAGTGGTCGGTACCCCCGGGCGCCTACTGGACCTGGTGGCTCAGGGTAATCTGGAACTCGGTAAGGTGAAGCTTCTGGTCCTGGACGAAGCCGACGAGATGTTGAGTATGGGCTTCACCGAAGAGGTTGAACAGTTGATCAGCCATCTTCCGAGCGAGCGTCAAACCACGCTTTTTTCGGCCACCTTGCCGGAGGAAATTCAGAGACTGGCCAGGACCGCCACAAAAAATGCCCTGAAGGTCAACCTTTCTCAAGAGGTCTCCACCTCCAACGTGGAGCTCTCCTATTTTCTGGTAGAAGAGCGAGACAAGATCGCCGCGGCTACCCGGTTGTTCGAGACAGAACAGGTTTCATCGGCGCTGGTGTTTTGCCGGACCAGGGTGCAAACCGCTGTCTTGGCGGCCAAGCTCACCAGCTACGGGGTGCCGGCCGAAGCCTTGAGCGGCGCCATGGAGCAAGACGCCCGGGAGATGGTCCTCAGGCGCTTTCGCAATGAGGTTTTTCGCGTATTGGTAGCGACCGATGTGGCAGCCCGGGGGCTGGATATCGACCATCTGTCTCACGTGATCAATCTGGACTTGCCCCAGAGCCCCGACGTCTTTGTGCACCGTATCGGGCGGGTAGGACGGGCGGGACGCACCGGCTCGGCTCTCACCTTGGTGACTCCGAAAGAAGAGTGGAAGCTGCAACGGATCGAGCGGGCCATCAAGCGTTCCATGGAGCGCCGCAAGGTGCCCTCGAAGAAGGAGATCACCCGGATACGCATTGAGAACCTCTATCTGGCCATGCGTAAATGGCTGGAAAGCGACCGTTGCAAGAAAGAGATCTCCTACGTGGAGGAGCTTCAGGCGGCCGGTTTCGAGGCCAAGAAGATCGCAGCTGCCGCTCTCAAACTTGCCGGCTCAACCCAGAAGGAGCAACCCATCGCCGATATGTCGGTGGAGGAGGAGTTGCAACCGGCCCGCCCCAGTAGGGCCCGGCGCGATTCAAAAACCGGCGCAGATACCGTTCAGTTGGTGGCCACCATCGGCAAGAAACAGGGTGTTAAGGTCAAGGAACTAGTTTTTGTTCTGTCCAAGTTCGGCAAAGTGCCGGCCCGAATGATCGGAAATATCCGAATCAGCAAGACCCGCTCGTTTGTGGATGTTCCACCGAGCATGGTGAGTAAGGTTCTCAAAAGCAACGGTTCTTACAAGATCGGAAGGCATCGCTTTACCTTCGCTCCGGATTCCTAAGATCCTAAGGCCCTTAGCCGGCCCGTGCCGGGGGAGCGGATCTCGGAATGTGTCTCCAGGTCTTGCAGCAGCACGTCTCTGGTGAAGGGGAAGTAGCGCAGCTTTTTTAGCCCCGCGAAGGCCGATAATCCATCGCCTCCGTTGGCCACAAAGCTGGTGGTGGCTACGGTGTATTCGGCTTTGGGGTCGAGGGGGGTAGCCCCCACTCGTACTTCAACCACTTTCCCATCCTGGATGAGCGCTGTGAGCCCGCCTGCTGAGAGGGGACCCTGGCCGCTTACGGTACCCTGTTCCACAATTTTTAGAAGCTCTGCCCCACTGGCCTGAACCATGACGACCGGATCATCAAAAGGAAAGAGTTCGAAGAGCTTTCCCACGCTCAGAGGACCGGCAGGCAGGCTGTGGCGGACCCCACCCCGATTGTAGAAGGCCACGTCGGCTCCGGTTTGCCGGCGGAAGACATCCGAAACAAAGTTGCCAAGCGGCGTATCGTAGCTTCCTGGCGAAGGTTCCTTGTCCAGCAACTCCAGCACCTGGCCTGCCTGCCGCTCCAGAATGGGTCGGACCTCTGTGGCATACTTCTCCATGATGCCCCGGGCGGCCGGGTCTACCTGCTCGGCTTCCAGCGCCGGAACCAACCGGTAATCCAGCACCCGTAACCTCTTTTCGTGGGTGTCGACCTCCACCCGCAGCACGCCCAAATACCGGGCGTAGCAGCCGGCTTGCACGATCGGGGTGTCATTTTCTATGAGGGCTTCGTGAAGAGGTGTGTGGGAGTGTCCGCCCACGATCAGATCGAGTTCCGGAACCCCTCGGGCCAACCTCTTGTCCTCTTCCCACCCCAGATGGGTCAGACCCAGCACCAGATCCACTTCGGGCATCTCGACCAAGGCGGCTTGGGTTGCTGCGACGGGGTCTAAGAAATCCCAGCCCCGGGTGTACGCCACGGGGGTCTTGCGAGGGGTCTCCTGGGTCACCAGGCCGATCACCCCGATCCGGACCCCGTTTCTTTCCACCACGGTCCAGGCCGGATAGGGCGGAGGCGAGCCGTCTAAGGCGACCAGGTTGGCGCACACCACCGCGGTGTTGATCTCATCGGTCAGAGCCCTCATCTTTTCCTGGCCCCAGTTGAACTCGTGGTTTCCCAGCACCACCGCGTCGTAGTTCATCAGGTCCATGATCTCGGCGGTGGGTAGACCGTGAAGCAGACCCGAAAGGGGAGTACCCAGAGAGGTGTCGCCCCCATCCAACAAGACCACCCGCCCGGGGTGCTCCCGGCGATACTGGGCCACCAGCCCCGCGATCCTTTCCAGCCCACCGCCCTCGTAAGCCTCGATGTAGCCGTGAATGTCGTTGGTGTGGAGGATGTAGAGTTCTCGGGTTTCTGCCGAACCGAAAGCGATGCAAAGGAACAGCCAGCCGAGGAGAAAACGCCGCATCTATGCAGGACCCACCTTCACTAGAACTTTGAGCGACTCCTGAGCGGCTGCAGTCAAGCGGCAGGCCTCCAGGGCCTGTTCCAGGGGAAACTGGTGAGAGATCAACTTGTCCACCGGGAAAACGCCCTGGCTCAGCAGCTCTAAGGTCTCCCGGGTGTCGTCGGGGCCACAGGAGTAAGAGCTGACCAGATCGATCTCCTTGAAGAAGAGCTCGTTGGGTTCAATCTCCATCTTCACTCCGGGCTGGGGGGACATAAACATCAGTACCCGGCCGCCCGGGCCTGCGCAACTGATCCCCTCCAGAACGGCCTGGGGAGCGGACGGACCCACCAGCACCAGATCCGCGCCGAGACCTTCGGTGTGGGCCCTCACGAAGTCTGGGAAGGTGCCCTCGGTCTGAGGGTTCATGACCGCCGTGGCGCCAAGCTCGAGGGCTCTGGAGAGACGCCAGGGCACGAAGTCGGAAGCCAGCACCACCTCGGCACCCAGGTGTTGGGCCAGACGCACCATGACCTGGCCGATGAAGCCCAGCCCGATGATGGCCACCCGGTCTCCCTTCTGAAACCGCGCCCGCTTAAAGGCCTTCACCACGCAGGCGATGGGCTCGATCAAGGCACCCTCCTGATAGCTCATTTCAGCCGGTAGGATGAGGGTGTCGTGCTCCAGATTGACCTTGGCGATGCGCACGTATTCGGCCATTCCACCGGGATCCAGGTTGGACTCTCGCCAGGTCGAGCACATACTATAGAAACCTCGCCGGCAGTGGCGGCAGTTGTGGCAGGGAGCGTGGTGGTGGATGAAGACCCGATCCCCCACCGAGAAACGAGAGTCCGCTTCTCCGCCGAGTTCCACGATCTCGCCCACCGGCTCGTGACCGATCACGATGGGACATTTCTTTTTAATGTACCAGGGGGTCACGTCTCCTGAGCAGACCCCGCACAGGGTCACCCGAACCAGGGCCTCCTCGGGACCGATTTCGGGTCGGGGTAGTTCCACGATCCGGACATCGTCATAATCAAAGGCTTTGGCAGCTCTCATGGAGTCTCCTTACAGTTCGGCTTCATCGATCAGCAAGAAACAGATGGCCCGTTCGGCTTCGAGTTCGTTAAAGGCGTATTCCACCTGATCGAACTTCAGCTGGGCAGTGATGAGGGTATCGGGAATTTGGTCCAGGTTGGCGCCCGCCGCCTGAATCTCTTCCCGGTTGCACAGTCCCAGGGCCACCCAGGAGATCTGTTCGTAGTGGATCCGATAGGCGTCGATATCCAGAGTCTCCGACCCCAGCCCGGGTGGGGTGGCGCACACCACCGTCCCCCCTTTGAGGGTCAGATACTGGGAAAGCGCTCGTTCCTGATGTCGCCCGGTGGTTTCGATCTGGACCGCGCCGTAGCCCTTGTCATCGCGCTCGTCACTCTCAAGCTCGTCTGCCACCCGCTCCCATTCCTTGCAGTGGGCGGCTCCCAACTCCCGGGCGCACATCAGGGCTTGCTCGGAAAAGCCGAAGACCCAGGGAGTGGTGGTCTGGAGCAGAGCCGTGAGGGTGAGACCCACGAATCCAGCCCCTCCGATCACCGTCGATTCCGGGTATTTTTCCGCGTGGACGACCGCCCGGCTGGCCAGGGCGATCCCCAACAGCATGCAGTTGGCGCCGCGATCGTGCTCGACTGCTAACAGCCACTCTTTGTCCACCACCAGATACTGAGAAAGCGCCTCGCGGCAAACCGTGACCACCGGCTGGCCCCGACGAAAGTCGATGACCCCCGGCCCCGGTTGAAGAACCACCCCGCTGACCAGATAGGGTGCCTGGAGCTCTCCAGATCGGAAGTCGGCCAGGTGAGTCTCGTCCAACAGGGTTCCTCGTAGACGCACCAGCACCTGACCCGGTCCGGGGGCCGGGGCGGTGGAGTCGACGAGGTGGCACTGTTGGGGTTGGAAGGTGAGCGTTTTCATCCGGGCGGCTTAGAAGCTGGGCGTCTCCGGCAGGGTGTAGCGCCGACCTTGATTTTGCTCTTTTAAGTAACCGACCAGAGGTTGGTAATAGTCCAGCATGGGTTTGGCACTGATCTCCTGGCCAAGTTGGCTCTTCATGATTTCTCGCCAATCGCCCACCGCTCCCTGTTTGAGAATGCCACTCAGGAACTCACCAACTTCTTTGTTGCCGAAGTAGTTGGTCGCCCGGGGGTTCTGCTCCAGGATCTCGTTGGCGATGTGGGCGTGCAACTGGTGCAGGATGATGTAGCTCAAGGCGTAGTCGTAATACTGGGCGGCGTCGTTGTTGATGTGGGTTTTGGTGGCCGCGTCGGCGTACTCCTCACCCCGCTCACCGGGGGGTACGATGCCCTGAAAATTCTCCACGTACTTCCACCAGCGAGCGTTGTACTGATCCCGGGGCAGGTCCGCGGCGTAGAGGTCACGCTCGAAGTGGGTCATGGTGCCTGCCGAAAACGGGATGAACACCACTTGGGCCAGGGCTTCCTTCAGCAACTGCTGCATCTCGTCGGTTTCGGCTTTTTCATCGATCAGACCGATCCCCACCAGGAAAGGCTTCTGCATGGAGGCCATTCCCAAAAGGCTACCCACGCCTTCGTGGAAAGCCCGGTTGGCGCCCCCCCGTAGAAGCGGTGGTACGTTGGGGTTGGTGTACTCCATATAATAGTAGATATGACCGAGTTCATGATGGGTGGTCTCGTACCAACGGGAGTTGGGCTCCACGCTCATCAGACTGCGCACGTCTTTGTCCAGGTCCATGTGCCAGGCCGAGGCGTGGGTGTTCTTCTTGTAGCCCCGGGTGGGGTCCACCGGGTAGAGGGAAGACTTGGTGTAGAAGCTCTCAGGGAGCTCCTCGAAACCGAGACTCACGTAGAAAGCCTCGGCCTGCTTGAGCAGCCATTCGGGCTCTTTGGCGGCCAGCGCAGCATCCAGGTCCAGGCCTTTCACCTTGACCATGGGGCTCCAGTCCTGTCCCCATCGATTGGGCAGCCAGTCGGCCGGCAGCATGTCGGGGACCTCGCCGGCGCCGTAGCGCTCGGCCAGTTCGTAGCGGGCCCAAGTATGGAGTTCTCGGTAAAGGGGCCAGAGTTCTTTCACAAATTTCTGATTGAGGGCAACCATCTCCGAGGTTGTCATCCCGTAGTCGGCCACCTGATAGGAGAAGTAGTCGTCGTAGCCCAGGTTTTGTACGGTCTCATTGCGCAACCCGACCAGGTTGGCCAGGCCGTCCTTAAGGATCCGGCCGACCTCTTTTGAAGCCACCCAGACCTCTTTGCGCTCCTTGAGATCGGTGGACTCTTCCAAGCGCCGGTCGATTTCGTTGGGCGTGATCTCCTGGCCGTCCACGGTGAAGGTGAAGCCGAAGAGGTCACTGTTTTGCTTGTTCTCGGCCGCGATGCGATCTTTGACCAGTTGGGGCACGGTCTGGGGGCTGTTGGCGGCGGTGTAGAGGATGCTGTTGAGCTGCTTGACTTGCAGGGGAGTGAGACCCTCTGGCTCAGCCAGATAGCCCCGCACCGCCTCGATCACCTCCACCGATCCGGTATGCTGAGAGAGGGCTTCGTTGGCCAGTTTGGTGACCTCGTCGATGGTCTGAACGCCTTCGATGATCACGGTGTTGGAAGCCCACTCGGCCTCGGAGGCCACCTTGTAGAGGTTGAGATAAGTGGTGGTGTAACGATCAAGAAAGTCCTGGACCTCCTGAGGGTTGGACTGGGCAACCCCCGGCGAGGCCAGGACCGATAAAGAGACAGCTATCAGGAAAAGGTTACGAAATGGGTTCATGCTCATGGGGCATGACCTTTTCGAATGAGGCGAGTTCTCCTAGGATTCCATCAACTAATATCCGGAAGCAGCCGGGTACCCGCTCTGGCCGTATCCGTAGCTGGGTTGGCCGTAGCCGTAACTCGGTTGAGCGTATCCGTAGTTGGGCTGGGAGTATCCGTAGCCGTAGCCACCGAAGACGTTGGCACTCAGGTTGAAGTACGGAGCGACTCCGCCTCCCACGGTGTAGCTGCCTTCCATGGTTTCTCCGTTGTAGTTGCTGACATCGAAACTGGTGATGTTGTGCTGCTGAAGAGACTGGAGTTCTCCCTCTTGCACCACACCATCGGCGTTGCTGTCGACCCAGATCTGCAGTCCGGCCAACTCGTCTCCGCTGACTTTGCCGTCGCGGTTGCGGTCGTACAGGGCAGCCAGTTTTTCGTAACCGTTCTTGTACTTCTCTCCGTTGGCACCCTCGGTACCGAAGAGTTCTATCGCGCTATTGATCTGGCCGTCTCCGTCTATGTCGTGCACCAGGAAACCATCACCACCGTCTTTGGCGAGCCACTCGGTGATCTCGCGGTGCTCCTTTTTGCCGTAGTGGTAAAGACCGTCGTTTTTCATCTCACCAACCACGGTGCCATTCTTATCAAGATACTGGTAGCCGGCAAATTTTTTCTGGGTGCCTTTGGGTACTCCCCCTTTGACCTTGTTGCCGTTGGCATCCACCCAGTAGCCGCCGTTCACTGCAGGGGCCCCGGATCCGGGACGTCGTTGCTGGCTCTTGGCCTCGTAGGAGACGCTATTGGGGTCCAGATCAAAAAGCGTAGTAGGCCCGTCGATCACCCCGTCTCCGGTGATGTTTTTACCGGTGATGTCGGCCTTGCCGTTGTTGTTGAGATCCAGCACGATGGGTGAGCGCTGTACGGTTTTTTGCCCGTCTTTGGAGTCAAACCAGACGTCCCACATCTTGCGGTTTTCGCCGGGCACTTCCTGGTAGCCGAACTGCAGGTTCAACTGCCCCCCCACCGAGGCGTTGTGCCAGCCGAAACCAGGAGGGCAAAAGGGGTCGAAGGGGCCTGACTGGGGCGGTCCGTAGCCACCGACTCCAAAGCGATTGGAGAGGCCGTGGCCGCTAAAACTGCCGTGGCCTCCAAAGCTTCCGTAACTACCATAGCTGCCTAAGCCTCCGAAGCTACCGTAACTGCCGTAGCCTCCGAAGGATTGCTGCATGCCGGCGAAGCTACCCCAGCCGGTATGGAGCCCCTGAAGACTCTGTTGCAAGGCCTGGGCGTAGAACGCCGACTGGGCGGAGAATCCGGCCATAGGTGTGGATACGGCAGCCTGGGCTCCGAAGGCGGCGGACACATTGAGAGAGTAGGGTCCGTTGTTGCGATAGGGCGTGGAGAATGTGGGGAAAGAGGAAGAGTACAAGATAAATGTCCTTTCAAAACAACTGGGTTGGTCCCATCTTATCGTCTATTGACGTTTCTATCAACAAGATCTGCCGATGTTTACGAAACGGTAACTTCTTCAAACTCGGTGGCGTCGATGGTGGCGGGGGAGGAGAGCTTCTCAAACTCCCTTTCCCAGTCTACACAGAGTGCAAGGAGATGGGAGAGGCTCTCGGGATCCGGCGGGCTCTGTTGGCTGGCCGAGCGCCAGGCTGCTGTCAGTTGGGAAAACTGCCTGCCCAGGGATTCCACCTGCTCGGCCGGTCCTGAAGGGTCACACAAAAGTTGTAGGCGTAGACTCTCCAGAGTCCTGGTGCGATCGGAAAAGTAGCGGTTAAGCTCAGCGGCAACTCCCGGACTGAAAGTGCCGAGCTGCAACGCTCGATGAACCCGGTGAAGATGAATGCTACCAACCGCTCCGAAGCTTTCTCTTTCCAGCGCGAAACGCTCCGACTCACAGGCCGCCAGAGCCTTCAGAGCCTGAACCAGGATCTTGCCGGCCGGTTGGAGTTCGGTAAAGTTGGCTTCGCTCTCCAGGGCGGTGTGAAAGCCTCCCAGGGCGGCTTTGATCCCACCGACCGCCACCAGGGATCGCTCCAGCAGGGCCGTCGCTTGAGGGAACTGACCGGCAAACAGCGCCCAGCCGGTCTCTGTATCGATGAGCCATTGGAGAGCGGGGGCAAGACGTGCTTGCAGAGGTTGGGAGTTGAACAGCCGGGGATTGAGCTGGAAATTCGAGGCCAGGATCAAGATTTCGTTGAACACCTGGATGTCGGTGAAGGCCGGGAGTTCCTCCTGGTACTTTCGAAAGACTTCCAGGGCCTCGTGCAACTCGGCCACCTTTTCCAGGAGTTCGTTGGAAGGCTCCGGGCTTTCAAGCCTCTCCCGGAGTTCTGAAAACAGCCGGTCCGGAAAGCCGCTGAAGGCTTCTCGGGCTTCGGAAAAGTTGGTCAGCAGTGGAAGCTCCCAGCGGAGTCGCTGTTCCAGCCCTTGCAAGAACTGTTGGAACTGAAGAGTGTGAACTCGGTAAGCCTCCGGGTTGAGACCTTGCTCCAGATTTTGGCGAAAGATTAGAAAGTGAGGCCGGTACTCTTCGATCTTAATCATACTGCCAGTATGAAGGCGTATTGACATTGAGGTCAATAAGTAAAAAGTCCCCTCTTATAAGATGGCGTTATCCTGTATCTCCCCGACCCTTATCGAAGCCTTCCGCCGGAATCCATCGTTTTCGGCGATGCTCACGGTGATGGTTTTGGACCGAAGAGCTTCGGCCACACGGTGGTTCAGCACGGACAGTTCACTGTCTTTATTGAGTAAGCTGATCCTCAAGGAGTTTTCCGGAAGAGCCTGACCGTCACCGCTGTCCCAGTAAAGGAGGGATTCCACCGAGTCCGGACCGGGAAAGTAACGAACCTCCCAGCCCTTCTGGTGGCTCTCTCGGCTGGAGACTACGCTCTCCTCGAGAAGAGGAATGGCCGCTCCCGCCCGGGCGAAGAGGGGAATTCTACCAGGCTCTCGGCCTATCAGAACGGTCCCAGGCCCCTGGTAGTGCCGGCCCGTATGAAAGTTGTACCAGACCCCTTCGGGGAGTTGCACCAGCCGCTCTTTTTCGCCCCGACGCAAGAACGGACAGGCCATGAGGTGGGGTCCGAACATGACCTGATCTTCTAGGTAGAAAAACCGCTCGTCGGTGGGGTGGTCGAAGAAGAGAGGTCGCAGGGGCGGGAGGCCTCCTTCGCAGTAGCCGAGCGAGCTCGAGTAGAGATAGGGGAGGAGTCGATAGCGAAGCTCAAGCGCGGTCTTGGCCACCTCTTCCACCTCCGGCCCGAAGCTCCAGGGATGCTGCTCTGCCGTACCCAGGGCCGAATGCGCCCGCATAAACGGGTAGACCACCGAAGCCTCGATCCAGGCCGAGTAGAGTTCGCCGTGGCAGTGCCCGAAAAAGCCGCCGATGTCGACGCCCACGAAGCCCGCGTGAACCAGCGCCATGGAGCTGAGCTGCGGGAAAGAGAGCTGCAGGTGCTCCCACCAGGAGGTGTTGTCTCCCATCCAGCTCCAGGCGTAGCGGCTGCCGCCGGTGAAAGCAGCGCGGGTGAGGACCCAGGGCCGGTTGGAGGAGCGCTCCCAGGCCAGGTGGGTGGCCCGGGCCATCTGGCTCCCGTAGAGGTTTCGAAGAGCCAGGTGATCCAGAGGTTTGGAAGCTTCTCCCCAGGGGGTTTCCAACGGCATGGGCTGTTGTTTGGCCTCTCCGGTCCAGAACGGCTGGTCGAAGATGGCCGGCTCGTTCATGTCGATCCACAGCCCCGTCACTCCCCGCTCTAGATAAAATTGGGCCAGTTTCGCCCACCACTCCCGGGTGGCGGCTCGGCAGAAGTCGGGGAAGAGGGCTTCGTCGGGCCAGCAGAAGCCTACTACCGGCGCCCCGGCCCTGGACTTGATGAAGTGGTTCTGTTCCAACCCCGACTTGATGGGTTCGTATCCGGAGCCGTAGTCGAACTTCAAGCCCGGATCGACGATCGTGACCACGTTGACGCCAGACTTGCTCCAGGTGGCGATCTGCTGCTCCACCTCAGGAAAGCGACTTTCCGAAAACGAGAAGCTGCGGTAGTCGTCCATGTGATCGATATCCAGATGGACCGCATCGAGGGGCAGCCCTCGGGTACGAAACTGCTCGATCAGTTGGGTCACCTCGTCGGAATGCTGGTAGCCCCAGCGAGACTGATGAAACCCCAGGGCCCAAAGGGGAGGGAGTTCGGGGTCTTGCAGGGTCTGCCGCAGAGACCGAAACAGCTTTTGAGGAGATTCGGCGGCGTAGAACTGAAAGCACAGGGAGCTTCCCAGGGCCTTGATCTCGAGCACCCGGGGGGCGGACTGACCCAGATCAAATCGGCTGTAGCCCGTGTGGCAAAGGAGCAGAGCCCACCAGTGTCCGCCCGTCACTCCCCACAGCAGGGGGTGGGCCTGGTAGAGGGGATCGGTGGTGCGATTGTGCCCGGTGGGACTATCGGTGGTCCAGTTGGTGGCGGACAGCCCCGTTCGCTCCAGGGGGCCGCTCCGTTGCCCCAGACCGTACAGGCGGGTACTGGGGTCCAAACGGCATCGCCAGACCACGCAGTGTTCTTTGCCCAGAGGGAGCTCCTCATCTGGGCGGTGTAGAAAGCCGGGAAGTTCGGAGGCTGTGGTGGAGGCAAGGACCGGGTGGGAGAGACCTTCCAAGAGCGAACGGTCTCCGTGAAACAGGGTGTGGCGGCGGGAGTCGTACCCCAGGGGGCCCTGGCTGGTTGCAGTGAGCGCTTTCCAGCCGGGGATCTCCTCGACGCTGGGCCGGTCGTCCCAGGATTCAGCCCCGAACCAAACTCTCAGTACCGGAAGATCGAACTCTCCTTGCAACTGTTCGGTGCTCACTTTCAGCACCCCGGGGGGCGGGATCGGGGATGGGGGGATCAGATCAAACTCACTCATAAGGAGGAGTGGTTTGAAGCAGGGCGGGCGTCCCCTCCCGAGGGACTGTCAGGAGGCCGAGGACCTGATATTCAGGGCGGCCAGTGAAAGCAGCGCCATACCCACCAGGCAGACGCCCGGCCAGCCCGCCTGGGTCCATCCCCAGGTGCTCAGATACGAGCCCAGCGCAGCCCCCAGAAAATAGATGATCTTGTAGATGCTGTTGAGGCGGGAGTGGGAGTCTTGGTAGAGCCGGTAGATCTCGGATTGGTTAGAGACGCAGGCGCCCTGGGCCCCCAGATCCAGCAGCACCACGGCCAGGACCAGCACCGTTAGGGAAGAGCCGGCCACCAGCATCAGGAAGAAGGAGCCGAACATAAGAAAGACCATGGTCAACAGAAACGGCTTGACCTGGATCCGGTGGAGGAACCGGCCGGTCAGGTTGGAGGCCAGGGCGCCTCCCAGACCGATCAACCCGAAGGCTCCCACCACCCCGGCTCCCAGTTCAAACCTGGGGCCCTGGAGGTGGAAGGCCAGGGTGGCCCAGAAGGCGTTGAGGGAGGCGTAGATGAGAGCTCCACTGAGGGCGATCGAGCGGACCGGCTTGCGCTCCACGGCCAGGGTGAAAAGGGATTTGAGAAGCCGTCCGTAGGAGAGCGATTCCCCCGGCTCGGAGCGGGGCATCCAGCGATACACCACCCAGGCCAGGCCGGCCAGGCCCAGCGCCATGGCCAGATAAACGGTACGCCATCCGAGATGCTGGCCGATCAGTCCGGAGAAGGTTCGGGAGAGGAGAACCCCCACCAGGCAAGAGCTGATCACGATCCCCAGGTTTCGGGTACGATTTTGAGGCAGGCCTTGCCCGGCCACGTAGGGGAAGACCACCTGGGCCTGGACGCTCAGCATCCCCATCAGAAGCGACAGTACCAGAAAGCCTTGAAAATCCTGGGTCAACCCACAGGCCAGGGTGACCAGACTGTCGGCCACCAGCATGCCCAGGAGCAGCTTTCGTCTCTCCCAGACGTCTCCCAGCGGCCCCAGCAAAATCAGGCCCAGGACGTATCCGAGTTGAGTGAGGGTGAGGATCAAGCCGGTCTGGGAAGGCTCCTTCACGAAGGACCAACCGATCTCATGGAGGAGCGGCTGGGCGATGTAGATGTTGGCGGCCGTGAATGCCGCCGTCACGGTGAGAATGGCCAGCAGCAAGGTGGGAATTGGTTTCTCTGAGGTGTTCATCTCCCGGCGATGATAAACCCTGTTCATTCATAAGAGAAATATATAGATCCTCTAGGATTTATAGGAATGGAGTATAAATGTGTCAAGTGGAATTGAGACATCTTCGATACTTCGTGGCCGTGGCTGAGGAGTTGAGCTTTACCAGGGCCGCTGAGCGGGAGTTGGTGGCGCAGCCTTCCTTGAGTCAGCAGATTCGGGAGTTGGAGAGCGAACTGGAGGTGGAGCTTTTTGTCCGTTCGACGCGGCGCACTGAACTCTCACCGGTGGGTCGCGAGTTGTTGCCTGAGGCCCGGGCTATCCTGAGCCGGGTAGAAGAGTTCAAGGAGTCGGTGAACCGCCGCAAACGGGGAGATCTGGGAGAGCTTCGTTTGGGCTGCATCTCGGCCCTGGCCAACGCGGACTTGGCTTCATTGTTGCGGACTTTCCGGGAGGCCAATCCGGGTCTGAGCGTGGGCTTGGAGGTGGTCCCCTCGTTGGTCCAGGCCCAGGCTCTGCGCACCGGCACCATCGACGCAGGATTTTTGACTCTCTCTCGGGATGAACTGGCCGGATTGCAACACCGGGAGATGTTCAGTCGGCCCCTGTGCATGGCGGTTCCCCTGGGCCATCCCCTGAGCGAGAAAGAGAGATTGGATTGGTCGGATCTGCAAGGCGAGCCTCTCATCCTGGTGGAACAAGGAGCGGTGGTGTCCCAGTATTACAGTGGCTTCTACCGGTGCTGTCGAGAGGCGGGCTTTGAACCGCTGGTGACCCAACACGCCCCCAACGGGGCCACCCAGATTTTCATGGTGTCGGCGGGGTTGGCACTGGCGCCGGTCTTTCTTCCGGGCTCCCACTCGGAGTGGCCGGGGCTCAAGGTCGTCTTGCTCCCGGAGGATGCGCCCAGCTTGAAGGTCAGTTTTGCCTGGAGGCTTTCCTCTCCGGCCTTACAGCAGTTTCTAAATTTGTTGGATCTTAGGGCCTGGTGAAGATGCTCAGCAGGCTATGGCGGCGGTGCAGAGGGCGTCTCGAAAGGCTGACTGCACTCGCTCCACGTCTCCCAGTTCGAGGTGCTCGCGTCTTTCGTGGATATAGGTCTTGACCAGGTTTCTCTGGCCCAGTGCCAGAGTTTCCCAGGGAAAGGTATCGTTGAGCGATTCGTACTCGGCTAGACGGCGGTTGAGCAGAGCCTGCAAACTGTCGGTGTCGGAGGTGCGCAGAGTCCCACCCTGCCGCATCCGGGAGCGGATAGCTTCGATTTGGCGAGATTTTTGCACCAGAGGCTCGATGGAACTATGGCGGAAGCCGGGACTGCCGAAGGCTTGGTCCAGTTGGGCTTCGAGGGCCAGGAGGTGCTGATAGACATCCCGGGAAAGTTTAACGGCGGCCTGCACAACCTCTTGAGAGGTGGCCCCTTGAATGATCATTTTCCTAACCAGGTTATCCAGCAATGTTCTACTCCCGCACTCTGCGAATTTGCCTCTTTCCCCACCCCGATGGTAAACCTGGTGGTGGCCGGGTCGAAGGGTTTGCTTGTAAACAGGATGTGACAAATGTTTCCTAAATGTTGCATGGTGTTAAATTGCTGTAAGTTTTTGGTCATCTGTTTATTGTTTGTGCAAACCCCATGGGCCCAGGAGCAGAACGACCTCGACGGATTCTTTCGTGCGGTGACCGATGGAAGAGACGAATTGGTGGCCTCTTTGGTCCAGGAGCACCCCGAGTGGGTGAACCGAGAACTCTTTCTGGGGATCCGACCTTTGTACCGAGCAGCCGTGTTGGGTCGTTCCCAGGTAGCCCAGATCTTGATCGAAAACGGAGCCGATCTCCAGGCTACCACCGATCGGGGGAGCATGCCGCTTCACGCCGCAGCTCAGAACGGACACCTGGCGGTGGTGGAGATGCTGCTGGCTGCCCGGGTGAGTGCCGATCCGGTCGATGAGAGCGGAGTCACCCCTTTGCATCTAGCTGCCCGCTCCAAGCACGACAACGTCATGCGGGAGCTGCTGAGAAACGGGGCCGACCCCAATCGGGTGGACAAGTCCGGGCGAACACCCCTCCACCACGCGGCTGGGCTAGGCCGCCTGAGTTCGGTGCAGGTCCTGGTGGCGGCGGGAGCTGAACTCAATCCGTTGGACCGCGCCGGTTACAGTCCGCTGGGAAGGGCGCGCGTTTCCCAACGCAACGATTTTGCTGAAGTTGGAGCCTGGCTGGAAGCTCAAGGGGGCGAGGACATTCGTCCTGAACCCAAAGACAAGAAATGACTTCGTTTCCGTTTTTGACCGAGGACCTCCGAGTGGGTCCGCAGGTAAAGAGCCTGGTGCAAAGGGAGTACCCCGAGGCCGAACCCGCACGCCCCATTTTTCTGGCGCATTCTCAAGCGGTGGCCGAACTGGCCTGGCAGATCGCCTGCAGAGTAGGAGCGCGGGAACAATTCGTCTTGGAGGCAGCCTGGCTGCACGACATCGGGATCAGGTATACCCGAGCCCCCGGCATCGGCTGCCACGGCTCGGAGCCGTATTTGCGCCACGGAGTGATCGGGCGAGAGATCTGCGAAGCGGAGGGCCTGCACGAACACGCTCTGGTCTGCGAGCGTCACGTGGGTACCGGACTCACGGCCTCGGAGATCCTGGCGCAGAAGCTGCCTTTGCCGCCCCGGGACATGCTGTGCCGGACCCAGGAGGAGCGGATCGTCTGTTACGCGGATCAATTTTTTTCCAAGTCCACCCCGGGAGCATTGAGCCTGGATGAGGTACGGCGGAGGGTAGCGCGTCACGGGGAGGCCCCTTTGGAAAGATTTGAAAGTATGCACCGTGAGTTTGCAGAAATAGCAGGTTCGACGGGAGGATCCGCGTAATACACGCAACCCGGGGAGGACGTTCGGTTGTTTAGTCTTGGCAATTATAATAAGGGTTTGATAGCGCTCTTACTTTTGGTCTTGATGATGGGGGGGACGTGGGCGCAGTCGCTGACTCCCGATACCAACAGCCCCCTGGATGATCCGGTGCAGGTCAAGGTCAAGCAGCTGGTGTTGGAGGGTAACGAATCCCTCGACCAGAGTGTTTTTGCGGATATTCTGACCGCCTACGAGGGCAGACTACTCTCTTTTGAAGACATCCGCCGGGTGGCCGAGGCCATCGTCACTCGCTATCGGGAGCACGACTTTTTAACAGTTTCTGCGTACCTACCGGAGCAAGACCTGAATGACGGTGTGGTGACCATCCAGGTCATCGAAGCGCAAGTCGGGGAAGTCTCGGTGGAAGGAGCCAAGCACTACGATCCGGAGTTCGTGAAGTGGATGTTCGAGCCCGCCCTTGATCGTCAGGACCAGGGGGACATGCCACGAAGAAGCGAGATTCAAAGACAACTCTTGCTCCTCAACGACTACATGGACCTCAATGTCCGCTCGGTATTGCGGGAGAGCACTCAAGAGGGCAAGGTGGATATGATTCTCCAGGTCCAGGACAAGAGGCCGCTCCATTTTGGTATTGACTACAACAATCTGGGGGCCTCCAGCACCGGGCGCCATCGCCTGGGGGCATCCGTGGAATGGGGTAACCTCTCCAACCGAGGAGACGTCCTGAACTTTCGCTACGTGGAGTCGGGTCTACTGAACGCCGGCACCAAGGGGATCGACCTCTTCACGGTGGGCTACGTCGCCCCCCTCAACAACCGGGGGACCAGCTTCGACTTTAGCTACGCCAACTCGGCCTTTCAGGTGGGGCAAGAGCTTCAGATTCTGGATATCCGGGGTGACGCCGACGTCTTTCGGACGGGGATCAACCACAGACTTATCCGGGCCACCGATGCCAACCTGGACATCTCAGCCGGGTTTGTGTATCAGGATATTGAAAATACCATCCTGGGGCAGCGCTTTTCCCGGGATAAGCTCAGGGAGTTCACCCTTGGACTGACCGGAGACTGGGCCTCCGGCAAAGGGCGTAATTACGGCTCGCTCTTTCTAACTCAAGATCTCGGCAGCTTTCTAGGTGGCATGGATAAGAACGATCCCCTCTCCTCGCGGGGGGTGGGCGGCGGCTTCACCAAGCTGAAGCTCGACCTTTCTCGAGTCCAGAGGGTCAACGATTTTTCCTACCTGGTACTTCGCGGTGGCCACCAGACGGCATTCTCCGGTTTGCCTTACGCTGAGCAGTTTGGCCTGGGGGGCATCTCCACCGTGCGGGGCTTCGAGCAATCGGTCTATCTGGGCGACACCGGGTACAATCTGTCCGCTGAAGTAAGGTTCGCCCCTATCGAGGACAACCGCCAGCTTTTTGAGATAGGAGCCTTCATCGACTACGGCCACGCCGCCCTAAAAAACCCGATCCCAGGAGAGCTCCCCAACGCCTCTCTGGCCGGCACCGGCATGACCATGCAGTTTCGACTTCCCGAACACACCTACATCCGGGCCGATCTGGGTTGGCCCATTTACCGCAGCAGGGGGCTAGCCAACACTCATGACGGGCCTGTTCCTTACATCATCTTCTCGAAGCGGTTTTAACGGAGGCACTAGTGAAAAGACTGATCAGCATCCTTCTTCTCGGCTTCCTGGTTGGTCCCGTTTGGGCCCAGGAAGCTACTTCAGTTTTGAATATGGTCCGGACTTTGAGTCAGGAGTTCCGGGACAAGGTGGATAACGGTCTGGCCGAGGTGGATTGGACCGGGTTGGGTCTGGTATCAGGCGACATGGTAGACATGGAACTGACCAATACCAGCGACGTGGTCCAGAGTTTTCGTTTCGTACCGGGCATGATACTTCAGGACCCGGGAAAGAAAGTTCAACCCATTGTACTGGAGGAAAATCTCAAGTTCGACCTGGAGCCGGGGGAGACCATCAGACGCCGGATGCGCGGCTACTGCCTGGACTATTCCAAAGACCCCCCGGTGGCCGATACCCGGGAAGATTATCAGATCACCACCGACCTTACCGGCTATGAGGACGTGGTGGAAGTGCTCTACAACGGGTTACGTCTGGACCGCGATCAGAAGCTCAAGCCGGTCTTACGTCCTTTGACTCACCGCACGATAGTCATTCAGCGGGCTATCTGGGCGGTCCTGGGCGGGGACAACCCCACCACCAAAGACGAGCTAGAGGATGATCTGGAAGAGGAGATTAAGTACCGTCGTTCGATCTTTCCGGAGGGGCAATTAGATTGTCTAGCCGAGCGTATCTGGGCTGACGTGCAGAAAGTGATGGCGGTAGAATGAATGTAGAAGCAATAATACGCGAAAAATTGACCCAGGAGTTGAACCCGGATACTCTGGAGATCATCAATGAGTCTCAGAAACACGCCGACCACGCGAGTTCACCCAAGACCGGCCAGAGCCACTTCAAGGTGCTGGTAGTATCCCAGTCGTTTCTCGGTTTACACAAGGTGGCTCGCTTTCGCAAGGTACACAAAATTTTGCAGGAAGAGATGAACGGTCCGGTTCATGCTCTGAGCCTGGATCTCAAAACCCCGGATGAAGTCTAGCGCCTCTCGGTTCGGAGGGGTTTTAGAAGAATTCATCGCCGAGGAGACCCGGCGCGGCAATATCACAGCGGTTCACAAGCAACCGGCCAGAGCTGCGGTTTTCGGAGAGTGGCCGGCCGCTCTGGACCACCGGATCGTGGACGCTTTTCAAAAGCGCGGTATCGACCGGCTCTACAGTCACCAATCGGAGGCGGTGGAGGCCGCCCTGGCAGGCCGCGACACGGTGGTCGTGACTCCCACCGCCTCGGGCAAGACTCTCTGCTACAATCTGCCGGTTTTGCAGAGGGTGCTTGAGGATCGAGCCTCGCGGGCGCTCTACCTGTTTCCCACCAAGGCGCTCTCCCAGGACCAACTGGCCGAACTCATGGAGGTGGATCGGAGCGTGGGCGCCGAACTAGGGGTGTTCACCTACGATGGCGACACCCCTTCGGACGCTCGCCGAGCGGTGCGGAGTCGAGGCCACGTGGTGATCACCAACCCCGACATGCTCCACACCGGCATTCTTCCCCACCACACCAAGTGGGCGAGGTTCTTCTCCGATCTCAAGTACGTGGTCCTGGATGAACTGCACACCTATCGCGGGGTGTTCGGTAGCCACATCGCCAACGTCTTGCGCAGGCTCCAGCGAATCTGCAAGTTCCACGGCTCCAATCCGGTCTTCATCATGTGTTCGGCCACCATAGCCAACCCGGCCGAGCACGCTCGCAACCTGACCGGTCGTGACCCTAAACTTGTCAGTAGTTCAGGGGCGCCTTCCGGTCGCAAGACGGTACTTTTTTACAACCCTCCTATCATCAGCAAGGAGCTAGGGATAAGGCGTTCCTATCTGTCCGTGACCCGGCGCATCGCTTCGAGCTTCTTAAAGGAAGGGGTCCGCACCATCATCTTTGCCTCTTCCCGCCTCAACGTGGAGGTTCTGACCCGCTATCTCAAGGACCGCTTTGAGCGGACCTACGAAGACGAAGGAAAGATTCGGGGTTACCGGGGGGGCTACTTACCCTCGGTTCGCCGGGAGATCGAGCGGGGATTGCGGGCGGACAAGGTGCTCGGGGTGATCAGTACCAACGCCCTGGAGTTGGGGATCGACATCGGTTCTCTGGAGCTTGCCATCCTCAGTGGCTACCCCGGGACCATCGCCTCCACCTGGCAGCAGGCCGGGCGGGCCGGCCGACGACACGGTGATTCGGCGGTCATTATGGTGGGTCGAAGCGACCCCCTGGACCAGTTTCTGGTGCAGAACCCCGACTACTTTTTTCAGACCACCCCCGAACACGCCCGCGTCAATCCGGACAACCTCTCGATCCTGTTGAGCCACCTCAAGTGCGCCTGCTTCGAGATCCCCATGGCCTGCCAGGAGAAGTTCGGCGATCAGGAGATGACCGAACTGCTCGAGTACTTGCGAGAGAACGGCGTCATCTACGAAGCTGCCGGCCAGTATCACTGGAGTGACCAGACCTATCCCGCCGATGGCATCTCTCTGCGCACCGCCAGTCCGGAAAACTTCGTGGTCATGAACCTAGATCAGAACGAACGGGTCATCGCGGAAGTGGACTGGCACTCCGCCCCCTCCACGGTCTACGAAGATGCCATTTACCTGGTAGAAGGCGTGACTTATCACGTTAAACGTCTGGACTACGATCAGCGACGGGTCTACGTGAACGAGGTGGAGGTGGATTATTATACCGATGCCATTACCAATACTTCGGTGGATATCCTGGATGGTTTCCAGGAGGAGTCGCTGGACCACTTCCACTACGAGCACGGAGAGGTGCACGTGGCCTGGCGGGTCTCCGGTTTCAAGAAGATCAAGTTTGATACGCGGGAAAACGTGGGCTTCGGAGATGTCTTTCTACCAGACCACGAGATGCACACCACCTCCTTCTGGGTCACCTTCAAGGAGTCGTTTCTGGGGTCGCTTCCGTACAGCAAAGCCGACCTCATCGACGGCATCTCCGGACTGGGGCACGTGCTCCAGCACGTGGCACCCCTCTACCTGATGTGCGACGTGCGGGATCTCAATCGCTGCGTGGGAGACCGGGCGGCCCAGAAGATCGAACTGGGCGAAGGTAGAACCGACGGCCGAATTCATCTCCAGGGGAGGGAGGAGCCCGAGGACCCCTCTCAGGAGAGTTGGATGAGGCTCGACGAAGGTTTGGAGCCGGTTCCTGTGGCAGCCTCCGGCAAGCTCGTCACCCCGGATCAGCCGTTTGATCCCACTCTCTTCCTGTACGACAACTTCCCCGGCGGAGTGGGGTTCTCGTCTCAGATCTACGACCGGTTTCCCCAGCTCCTGGCTCACGCCCGAAGGCTGTTGGAAGAATGCGAATGCCAGGCCGGCTGCCCCTCCTGCGTAGGCCCCCCCAACGAAGTGGGCGACCGCGCCAAGGCGATCGCCCTGGAGTTGCTTCCACCCGATTAGGAGGCCTGCTGCGCTCTCTCTACTCGTTCATTAGTTCTTAGCCAGTGGAACCGGCATGACCAGCGACTGCTCGAATTCGTAGATGGTGTTGCGCAGGACGTTCCAGTGCTCTTCATTTTTGAGGTGAGGGCTGTCGTAGGCCATCTTCAGGTAGGTTAGGACCTCTTTGTTCTGATCGTATTCCTGATAGAGGGAGGCCAGTCGCAGCAGAGGGAGGATGTCTTTCTCCTTCTCGTACTCGGCTAGAAGTTCGGTGCGGGCCTCGACCAGGAACGACTTCTGTTCGGGAGTTAGGATACGGAAGGTCTGGCGGTAGCTGTACATAGCCGCCCCCTGGCCCATGGGTCCTACCCCTGGATTGGTGTAGATCAGAGTGAATCGATAGCCGCGTCCCTCTTTGAGATCGGGTGGCATCTGCAGAGGTACCAGGGGGTCGTCATCGGTAAAGGTGTGGCCCACCCTGGGGCCGTCTCCGTCTACCGGAACCACCTCCACGGCGATGGTGTGGTCGGGGCGCAGTTTGATGGTCTCCCCAGCTTCGAAAGTGAGAACGTAATCACCGTCGTTTTTCTTAGGAGGCAGAATAGGTCTCAGTTCGGTGAGTTCGGATCCGCTGCCCCGAGTGACGGAGGCCGAGGCTGTATTCTTGTTGCCAATATCGGCGGCCACGGCAGCAGGGCTTCGGTTGACCTCTTTGGACTGCTTCTTGAGTTCTCCCTTGTTGATGGTCAGTTTGATCGGGCCAGACAGACTGACCTCTTCTTTGCTGCCCAAGAGTTGGATCCGTACCTGGGAACCTTTGGGCAACTCCAGGACCTGGCCTTCGCCGGCCATCTGGGCCTTGCCGATGTCTTTGCCGTCCAGGCTGGCGGAGCCAGAACTGACCTTGACGATAGCAACTTTCGGCCCGGCCAGGGCCACCGTTGCCAGACAAAGGAGTAAAAGAAAACCTAGCCTCATGGTGTGGTATTTGTATTTCATAGAACCTCTCGGCCCCTCTCTATGTTGTAAACTTCCATTTGCGAAATTTTCCCCTTGAAACTCTGAACCCCTTGAGATATCCACTTGACCTCGTCGGGGAACTGACCATTTTCTTCCATTTCTTTCACGTACCGCAAGCGGGTCGCCTCACTGACCCCGATGTCCAGGCCCATCTTCTGAGCTGCCGACATCACCCGAGCCCCCAGGTTGACGTCATCACCGACAGCGGCATACTCCCAACGAGACTCGGGTCCTACCTTTCCCACCACCACCGATCCGGTGTTGATGCCGATCTTTATATCATAAAAACCGGGTTTCCCCGCAGATGTTTCCCTGGCCCGGGCCAGCACTTCGCGCATCTCCAGGGCGGTCAGGACAGCCCGGGTGGCGTGATCTTTGCTGTCATCGGGGGCCCCGTAGATCACCATGATTTCATCGCCCACGTACTGTTTCAGATAGCCGTCATACTTCATGATGACATCGACCATCAGGCTGAAGTATTCGCTCAGCATCCGAATGACTTCTTCTGGAGGGTGGTTTTCGCAGACCGGAGTGAAATCGTTGATGTCGCTGAACAGGACGGTGATTTCTTTGCGCTCGCCCGATTTTAACTTGTGGTAGTTTTTCAGGACGTGATGCATGACCTGGGGACTTACCATGCGGGCAAAGGTGGAGCGCACCCGGGCGCGATCCCGCTCGATGGTCAGCAGTCGCTCCAGGTAGCCCAGAAAAGACGCACAAGAATAGGCGAGTAGGGAAAAGATGGCGGGCAGCCACTGGTGCAGCCAGACGAAGGCCACAAATGGAAGCACCAGAACCAGTCCGGCCCCTAGACTACCGTGCCACGGATTGCCTCGTCGCCCGATGGCCCAGCCAGCCCAGCTCAGTAGCAGACAGAGGGCTACCCACAGGGTGGCATTCCTCTCGATAAAGTTGCCGGTCAGGTACATGTTGAGGATCGAAAGATGGACCGCACCTCCGTGGTATTGAGGGTCACCGGGTACCACTTTTTCGTCCATCAGTCCGGCCGCGGTGGGAGCGATGACCACGATCTTGTCTTTGAAGACCTCCGGAGAGACCTGGCCTTCCAGAAGTTTGGTAGCGGAGATGATGGGAAAGGTCAGGCTCTCGATCTCCTCTCCCGGGTTTTCGGTGGGGCCGGGGAAATTGATCAGATAACTCTCTTGAAAGATCAAAGGGATCCTTTTCCCGTTCCAGTGAAGCTCCGGGTCCGAATACTCCACCTGGGTGTCGGTGGCAAACTCCAGCAACCGGAGAGCAAAGTTGGAGGGAGTTTTCCGGCCTTCTGCGTCCACCCGGTGGTAGAGCTTGCTCCGGCGGATCACCCCGTCGCTGTCCAGAGGGACATTGGCCATGGCCAGGCGGGGGATGGTTCCGTCCTCCTCCTGCAGCATCTCCAGGACGATCTCGGTGGGTGACAAGACGTTGTTTTTGTCCTCCTGGCCCCGAAAGACGAACCCCTCGGAGTAGACCTCCGCCAGCACCACCGGCGGGTCTCCCAGAGACATCATGGCCAGTTCGAAGGCTTCTTCTTGAAAGCGCTCCAGCAAGGGATCGTCGGGTGCCAATCCGTGCATGGTGGGGGAGATGACCAGGTCCACCCCGATCACCGCAGGCTCCCCTTCCTTGATGAGGGCCAGCAAGCCGGCCAGATCCTTTTGCCACAGCAACTGGGGTTTACCAAACTTTTCGATGGTTGCTTCATCCACTCCCACCAGCAAAAGTCGTGGGTCGATCTCTTCCGGGCCGAGCAGAGAGTAGCGCAGAGCAAAGAACTGATCCAGGGCAAAGCTTTCTAATCGGTAGCCGGTTTTGGTCAGGCCGGCCCAGGCAAAGAAGAGCCCCAGAACCAGAGTGAGGAGAATGATTCGTGCCTTCAATCTCATCTTTGCTGCCGTCTATTCTTCCACAGAGATGCTCCGAACTGCTTGATGAATCTCCCCGCAGTCAGAGGCGTGGGATGAGCCTCCAGCTCAAAGAGCGCCTTTCCGAAGGTTTGAAGTTTTGGAAACGGTTTGACCCACGGCCAGGGCATCTTGGGAACGAACGGCCCCTCCATCACAGTTTTTTCAGGCCGATCGAAGAAGAAGGTGTTGTGGACCCAGCCGTTGCCGGTGTCTTGAGTTGCATCGAGATAAGAACCCCAGGGGGTCACGCACGAGGCGAAAGCAAGACCGGTAAAAGAGTTGACCCCAACCGTACCGTACTCCAACTCGGAGATGCCGTGGGCGATTTCGCGTTCATGGCGCCGGCGAGTGGCCGGGTCTACCACCAGCAAACAGGAGAGATCTCCCCACAGCCGCTGGTTGCAAAAGCGAACAGCCCGGTTCAGGAAGTTGGGTATGTTGTCGTCTTCGAGTTCCACCACCGCTAACATGCCACAGTACGCCTCTTCGCTAAACAGGCTCGACTCATCATCGGCTCCCAGGTGTACGACCGAGCGTGGCCCGAAGTGCTCTGCCCGGGGGTGCTCCTGGCGGAATCGGTGGCGTCGATCAGGAATGCCGGCGTAGATATCATCCCGCTTCTCTGCTTTGGAGAACTCCGACTTCAGGGCCTTGAGAAAAGAAGCTTTGTAGGCCCAGTGCTTGCCGAGGATCAGAACCTGGGGAGCAAAACAGGTATAGCCGCCGTAGAGGGTCAGGGCTGAGACCAGATGCCGGACCTGGAACTTCAACTCGCTCTCACTCCAGGTACCGGGCAGAATCACGGCGGGAGTGGCGCAGCCCAGCTCGGCGGTGAAGGAGCGCTGAGTGTATCGGTTCTTTTCCAATATCTCCTGATAAGTTTCCGGGCGGCCGGTCAGGTGGATCGTGTCGAAGATAGGCTGGTCCAGGAGTTCACGGCCGACTTCCTCGTCACCGAAGATGAGCTGCACGTGGCGGTCGCGCACCAGAGGGTGGAATAGGGCTTCGAAGACTGGTTGCAAGCGAGCAAACCGGGGAGGAATCTTGCACACGACCGCCCGGTGTTCGCAAAACAGCTTGTTGAGGATATCCACCACCGGGATGCAGCTCAAACTGGAGGTCCCCAGGACCAGTGCGGCTCCGGGTTGGGAGTCCCGAGCTCGCCGATATTTCTGCCCCTGATGCTGCTCTCCGATCGACCAGACGTGAGCCTCGGTATCATAGAATAGGAGGCCTTCGTGGAACCCGTATGGGAAGACCCTGGTCACGCTCCGGCCATCGACCCTCAGTCGTCGGGAGGGCACGCGGGGGCGGCCTCCCGATCGGACCCCGTTGATCAGATAGCGCAGGGTGCGGACGACCGGGATGGGGCCGAGCAGCCAGCTTTCGGCGCCTTCTTCGGTGCCGGGCATGTGCCCGCGCAGGTGGGCTTCTTCCTCCACCCAGAATGGCGCGATCCGCAGCAGGTTGTTACGACAGGACTCCAGATAATAAAGGCGGTTAGGTGAGTTCACTCGAGACCATCGCTTGGGGGCGATGGTCAGTTTCACCGATGCTCTCTCCTGGACGGGCTCGTTAGGGGGTGTCATTGGCGGTCGAATTGACTTTCTCCAGGGCCTCTAAGACGGTACCCGGAAAGAGGATCTCCGGTAAGACCAACGGCTCGGCGTCCTGGCCCGGGTAGAGCACGTAGAGAGGTACCCCGGCTCGTTGAAACTCCGCCAGGGCGTTGGTAATGACGGGGTCCTTTTTGGTCCAATCGCCCTTGACCATGACCACTTCCAGGTCCTGGAACTTCTGCAAGACCTCTTTGTCTGTGAGGGCCACGAATTCGTTGGCTTTGCACGAGGTGCACCAGTCCGCCGTGAAATCCAGGAAAAACGGTTTGCCCTCCGATTTGAGACGGGCCACCAACTCCGGGCTGTAGGGCTGCCAGAGCTCTTTCCCGAGTGGCTCCTGGGAGGCGGTGTAGGCGGTGTAGAGGGACAGCACCATCACCAGTCCGGCGGCCACGTTGCCTTTGATCTTGACCCTGGGCTCAAAGGAGCAGCCCCACTTGCCGAAGAGCCAACTCGCAAAGCTCACTCCCAGCAGGGCGATCAGCAAAAGTGCCATCCGGTCGTTTCCGGTCTGGCTTCCAAACACCCAGACCAGCCAGACCATGGCCAAGAGCATGGGAAAGGCCAGAATCTGCTTGAAGGTGACCATCCACGCTCCCGGAGCGGGAAGCTTCTCCAAGAGAGCGGGAAAGAGGGTGAGGGTCATGTAGGGGGCAGCGACCCCCAGGGCCAGGGCACTGAAGATGAGCAGCGCCACCCAGGCCGGCTGAGAGAGCGCAAAACCCACGGCGCCTCCCATAAAGGGGGCTGTGCAGGGGGTGGCCGCCAGGGTGGTCAGTACACCGCTCCAGAAGGAGCCGGCAAAGCCCTTCTTCTGATCGGCCACTCCAGAGAGCTGGGTCAGGTTCTCTCCCACCTCGAACACCCCAAAGAGATTCAAACCGATCAGTAAGAAAAGTATAGCCAGGAAGCCGATCATAACCGGGTTCTGCAGATGATAGCCCCAGCCCACCTCCTGGCCGGCTGCTCGGACCGCCAGGAGTAACCCGCTCATGACCCAGAACGAGACCAGCACACCCACCCCGAACACGATCCCGTGGTGCCAGGCGGCGCGCCCTTCGGATCGGCTTTGCTCCACAATCCCCAGGACTTTTAAAGAAAGCACGGGGAAAACGCAGGGCATCAGGTTCAACACCAGCCCGCCCACAAATGCCGCGGCCAGGGTGAAGAGGACGGTTCCCACTCCGGCGGGCTCCGCCGGGGGGGCTGCCGCTACCGCGATGGAGGCCTCAAACTGCACCCCCCGGCCTTCCACCGAGAGCACACCTGAGAGCTTTTCCAGGGGGGCTTGACTATCCGGAGAGGCCTTCACGATGAGGTTTGAGCCATCCAATACCTGG
>JBAYRN010000071.1:0-29293 GCA_041676625.1 Vulcanimicrobiota bacterium | reverse complement strand
CCGGAACCGGAACCGGAACCCGAGCCCAGCACGGAGTCAATCCCCGAGCCTTCGGGTGAACGTCCCTATCGCCTGGCTTCTCGGGCCGGTACCGGGGGCGTGAAGTCCAGTTCGGCTTCGGTGGAGTTCGATTACGATTTCCCTGAAGTGCCGCTTCGGCTGCCCCACATCGATGAATTGGGTGAGGGTGAAGAAGCCGAGCCGAAGTTGGTAGCCAGGCAGGAGATCGAGATCCAGTACGCCGAGGAAGAGCGCTTCGACTCGGTCGAAGTCTCGGAGGTTTCTCTGGAGCAGGTCCTGGAAGTCAGCGATCCCGAAAGCTATTTGCTACCGCTGGCCCCGGTCTTTTTCTTGCCGGTGCCCTGGAAAGAAGCCACCGAGGCCGCTTTTGATGTGCGCTTTGAAGAGCTCCACACCCGCTTCCAACAGGCCTACAAGAAAGGAGTCGGTTGGCGGGAGATCGTTGAGGAAGTTGTTTCCGAGGTACGGATCGACCCGAGCCACCAATCCGGTTATTTTCTCTTTCTGCTGGGGGCGCAGCTCGAGAAATCTGGGAATTTACACACCGCCGATATCTGCCTGGCCACCGCCATAGAATTTTTGGAGGTTGGCGACTCCCTGGGGGCCGCCTGTCACCTGGCCGGGCGGGTTGCCGGTAGACGGGGTGAACTCAAGCGCGCCCTGGAGTACTTTGAACGGTCGGCGGAGCTGGCAGGTGAATCTGAGCTGGCGGTTCTGAAGATCGACGCCGCGGAATGCCATCTCGGTATGGGAAGGCCGGAGGAAGCGCTCCTCGGCTTTGAGGAAGTCTTCGAGTACCTGGCCGAAAACTCGCCCAAGGTTCAATCTCTGGCCATCCAGGCCAAGATGGCCCAGATCCACTTGCTGATCGGAGACCCCGATACTTCCCTGGCGCTAGCCGAGAAAACTCGAGAAGCGCTATCCCCCAAGAATGTGGGTACTTACCGCGTCCTGGGTCGAATTTTACTGTCACGGGCTTATGCTCGATTGGGGCGGCACGAATTGGCCATGGAGCTGGCCGAAAAGGCCTGGGAGGGCGCCGAACCATGGTCGGCCAAGCGAAAGGAAGGGCGTCGCATCGCCATCTGCAATCTGGTGGATGTCTATTGCGTGCTGGGTGAATTTGAAAAGGCTCGGGAAATGATCGGTCGCACCGGCCTTACCGGCTGGGGGCTGGCCGAGGCCGAAGTCCTGCTCCGGGCCGGACACATTGAGTGTGCCCTGGGCCGTCTTCAGAACGCCCGGCGATACATGCGACTGGGCAAAGCGTTCCTGTCTCGGTTTCGAAGTCCAGCGCTGTGGCGGAGTTGCTTTTACGAACTGGAAGCGGATATTTTGCTGGTCGAAGGCGAATACCGAGCGGCCGATGCCGCCTCCTCTAAGGCGTTGGAAGTCTTTGAGCGTGAAGCCACCGGTCCGGTCGATCGATCCCGGCACATCGTCCGCTGGGCCAAGATCGCAGCCGCCCTCGGAGAGATGCGAAGAGCCCGCGCTCTGATCGAGCAAGCCCACTCGCTACGAGATCTCCACCTGGGTGCCGAGCACCCTCACACCGCCAGTGTGGAAGGTTTGACCGCCGTACTTACTCGGGACTGACCGTTGTTTCCGTCTCGTTTTGGGCCTTCAGGAAAGCTTCCGCGCTGGTCACTGAGTAGGTCTCGGGATTGACGGAGGAAAAGAGCAATTGCTGACCGGAGGCGTCGACAGTGAGAAGGCTCAGCAGTGCTCTTGCAGTGACGTCCCATTCGCTCACGGCGTTGTCGAAGCGGGTCTTGAAGTGGTTGAACAACACGACTGAGACGATGGCCACCACCAGACCCACCGCGGTGGCCACCAGCGCTTCAGCAACTCCGGCAGAGACCACCTCGATCCCGGCTTTGCCCATCCGGGCCACGTCGGCGAAAGTTTTGGTGATGCCCACCACGGTCCCGAATAAACCCACGAACGGGGCGATCACGGCGATCGTACCCAGGTGCGCTAAGCCCTGCTCGAGTTTCAAACGCTCCCGATCCACCAGCCCGGAGAGGAGATAATCACCGCTTTCCAGGCTGGGCTTGTCCAGGCAGAGCAACTCGTGGCAGATCCGGGTGACTGGGCGGTTTAGTTGTCTCAGATAGTCTCGGACCACCTCGGTACTCGTCTCTTTATCGAAGAGTAGAAAGCGCAACTGCGCCAACAACCATTCTCCCTGGAGCAGTTCCGTGTGGGATCGCTTTCGCAACTCCAGGCCGAGGGCCACCATAATCAAGGAACAGATAAGGAGGATGGCCAGAGTTAAAAATCCGGCCGCCGACATGCTCTGAAGAAGACTGAGGTCCATGGTCGGAAATAGTTTGCCCTTGAAGGCCAGAGCCCTGGAGAATTTCAGCATGAATTTTTGCTGTTTACACCCCGTTTACATGTCTTGATTTCAACGCCCCTATATTAGAACCAAGAAAACAAAAAGGGCGACCATACGCCCTGCGAGAGGAAAGTCATGCAGACCAGGCTTACATTCCCACGCGCTCTATCACCCTTCAGTTCGAACGCTCCCGTAAGCGGAAGAGACTCCGGAAAACAGGAGGCCGTCGCAAGAGAGAGCGATCCTTTAGAAACACCTTCGGTGGATGCCCGAGGCACGGTACCGGATAATGGTGTTTTGATCCCCAATCCCGCCTGCTACCCGGCGCCTTCCAGGATACGCCAGCGAGACCCCATGGAGACCACCTGGGGCTTTGGTAAGGCCGAAAATCTTTACAACACACAGATCACCGATGCCGTGACCTCCCGATGGGAGCATCCGGACTATCCCCTTGAGCCCTTGACCTTCAAAGCCCTGGTGGCCGCCGAAAGCGCCTTCAAGAAAGACGCAGTGTCCCCGACCGGAGCGGTAGGACTGGTGCAGATCACGGGCGGCACCGCTCGGGCCTATGGGATGAGAACTTCTCCTCCGCCGGACGAGCGCCGACTCCCGGAAAAGGCGTTGCCGGTGGGGGTCAAGATCCTGGCTGATAAGCTCACTGTGATCAAGGACCCTAACGTGGGGGTGGACTACGGCAAGAACGTGGCCGACTACTACGAGAAGAATGGCAAACCGAACCCCGAACAGATGGAGACTCTAGCTCTGGCCGGGTACAACGGTGGAGGTTCCACGGTGCTCCGGGCCATGAGCTACGCCATCGCCGAAGGACAGGACCCGCGAGAGTTTCACAACCTGGTGGGAGAGGGCCGACCCAGCAAAGAGACCCCCCTCTACAAGGCCATCAAAGACACTTTTGGCGAGCGATTCGCCGAGGGCAAATACCACGAGATGGCGGCCTATCCTTATCGGATAAGTAACATCAAGGAGCGGGCGTTTCAACCACTCCGGGGCACCAAGATCATGGTGGATCCCGGACACGGGGGCTCGGATGGCGGTGCTCGCGGCCCGGCCGGAAGCCGGGAATCAGACGTTAATCTCAACGTCAGTCTGAAGTTGCGCGACAAGTTGGCCGATCTGGGAGCCGATGTACGAATGACCCGGGATACTGATCGAAACGTGGCCTATCCAGGTGCTCCTCAACAAGAAGAGTTGCGAGCCAGGGTGAAGCTGGCCAATGAATGGCCGGCCGAGATTTACGTCTCGGTGCACTCCAACAGCGCTGCCAATCCCGCCGCACACGGCACTGAAACCTATCACAGCCGCAACGCTTCGTCATCTTCTAAGCGCCTGGCTGCCAACGTCAACGATGAGATGGTCGCTGCCACCGGGTTTCGCGATCGGGGAGTGAAAGCCGCCAACTTCCATGTGATCAAGAATACCACCATGCCGGGGGTCCTGGTGGAGACCGGGTTCATTTCCAACGCGGTGGAAGAAGGTCACCTGATCGACCCGTCCATGCAGGACAAAATGGCGCAGGCCATCACCGATGGAGTCGAACAAACTTTCGGACTCAACCCCAGTGTGGCTCAGGCCTCCCTGGCCGACACCGGGACGGTGGTTGAAGCACCGGTGGAGTACCAGTTGGTACGATAGTGGGCAATAGCTCCAGCGAAGAACGCCGCTTAGTAGCGGCGTTTTTCGTTGGAGAAGCTCTCTTCCCGGTGGATCCGAGTTGTCTTTTCGCCGGAGGAAAGGCTGCTGGATCAAGGTAAAAGGTGAGATACGAGAGCTTTCCGCCGGAAATGCTCAAAGACAAAGAGAATTTGGAGAAGTTAATGGCAGTAGTCCTTCGAAATCAGCTGGCCGACCAGCTTAGAACGTATCTCCGTACCTTGGAGCAACTGGAACAAGAGAAGCAAGAAATATCGAGCGCGATCAAGGAAACTATGGAAGAAGCGAAGCGTGAAGGCCTGGACGTCAAGACAATTCGTCGAATAGTGAAATTGAGAAAACAGGGGCGGGACTGCTTCGAAGAGGAAGAATCGACCCTGAACACCTACCTGACAGCACTGGGCATGCGCTAAGAGCCTGGCCAGAATGAAAAAAGACCCCCGAATTCGGGGGTCTTTTTTCATTCTGCTCGGTTCAGGGTCCGGTCAGGGTCTCCGTGTATTCCGGAACTCCCTCGAACAACACTTCTACCGAGCCCGAACGCGACAGCGTGATCCGTCCGTTGAGGTCGATCACCACCAACGACGGAGAACTGGTGATGCCGAAGGTCTGAGCGATACTCTTGTCGCCCCAGACCTGGGACGAGGTACCGGGCTGGCTCAGATACTGCTTGAGCGCCTCTTTCTGATTGTTGGGGTCGGTGTGGATGGCCACGGTTTCTACCCGCTCTCCGAAACGCGAGGCGATGGCTCCCAACTCCGCGAGTTGGCGGGTGGAGTCAGCATCTGCGCAGTCCCAGAATAGAACCACGATGGGCTTCTTGAGGAGAAACTCAGCCAAGCGATAGAAGCGTCCTCTTCGGTCCTTGGCCACCAGAGGAGGAGCCAACTGTCCAGCGGTGCCGGCGTTGGAGACCAGAGTCGCCGAACTCTCGGACTGCAAAGTTCCTCCCGCCAACCGGTAGATCAAAGCCTGATCGGATCCCACGGTGATTTTGCCGGCCGTTCCCCCTTCCGGAGAAACGGTGATGGACCCCGGGGGAAGGCTGGTCGCTGCCGGAGGTACCATCAGAAAGGAGCCGTTGGCGGTGGTGATGCGGACCGGGTTGCTCTCTCCCAGCAAAGCAAGCTTGGGTCGGCTATCGAGTTCGTAGGCTTCTTGAAGAGCAGCATCGGCGGCGGTGGAATTGCCCGCCACCAGATAGGCCGGCCACAGCAAGGTGCGCAGGGAGGCCCAGTCCGGGCGTTGTTTTTTGGCTTCCTCCAGTACGGTAATGGCCTCCTGAGTACGACCGGTGATGAGGGCCACTTCGGCCAACTCCAGGGAGAGCAAGGGGAAGGGGATGTTGGCAGCACGGCTCTTTTCCAGCCCCTTGGAGTAGGCGGCGTAGGCTTGCTCGTACTGCTTGACGTCTTCGTATCGTTTGCCCAACAAAAAATCGAATCCAGGCTCGGTCTTCACGTTGTCACTGGCGGCCTGATAAAGGGGAAGGGCATCGGCCATGGGTCGGGCCTGGGCTGCTACCACCTTGGAGACCCCGGAACCGGGAGCCTGGGCGGCCGCCTTCTTCCACCAGGCGAGTCCGTCATCGGGGCGCCCTCTCAAGAACTCGAGTCGTCCCCGGTAGTACAGCAGAACCGCGTGCTGAGGGTGCCAGGAATAGGCTCGCACCAGATCGTCTAGAATGGAAGCAGCCTCGGCGAAAGAGTTATCCCGAGCCAGCGCGTCGGCCTGACGACCACTGGCCAACAGCAAGTTGTGTAGCGCCTCATCGTTATTTCGATTGAGGGAAAGGGCGGTGCGGAAGGAATAGATGGCACGAGGATCGTTGCCGCGCAGAAAGTGCGCGTAGCCCAACCGGTTGTGAGCCATGCTGGATTCGGGGTAGAAGTTTGCCAGTTTCTCGTATAGGATAACAGCCTTTTCCAGTTCGTTGGCTTTCAAGGCCGCCTCCGCTCGACCAAGAAGCTGGTCGAAAGGGGGGCGGGACTGGGCCATCGCGGGAACCAGGCAGAGCAGGATAGCGAATAAACAGAGCCAGCGTTTTAGTGTTAGTGAGCAACATCCCATCATACTTTCCAGCTTCGCAGCCAACAGGCGGTAACCTTTGTGACTGACCGGAATAACGAACGGGTGTTTGGGGGTGCCCAGGCCACCGCCTTTGTGCTGGGTACCGTGGTGGGTACCGGGATCTATCTCAAACCAGGTCTGGTGGTGGGGCTTCTCCAGCATCCCTGGCAGGTCTACCTGGTCTGGCTGCTGGGGGGGCTGTTCGCTACTGCAGGCGCGCTGGTCTACACCGAGCTTGCCGGCAACTGGCCGGAAAACGGGGGACCGTTCTTGTATCTGCGGGAAACGTATGGGCCCTGGGCGGCCTCGCTGTTACTGGCTGCCGATATCTTTCTGGCTCGCCCGGCGGCGGTGGGAGCCCTCGCCTCCGGACTCGGTCTGGTTTGGGGGCTACCTCCCGGACCGGGTTTGGGTCTGGCGCTTTTTATTGTTCTGGCCCTCACGGGGGTACAAGTTTTGGGCGCCAGGGCTCAGGGATGGAGCCAGACGGTACTGACCATATTCCAGTTTATTCCCTTGCTGGCCATCCTGGTTTTGGCTCCGGTGGTGGCGGTCGACCCTCCTCAGCCATGGAGCGCTCCTCCGGTCGATGCTCAATGGGCAGCGGCCTTTCTGGCCGTGCTGTGGGCATACGACGGGTGGTACAACATCACCATCCTGGCCGGAGAGGTGCAGGCGCCGGGAAGGACGCTGCGGCGGTCGCTCTTCGGGGGAATGGCTCTTGTCACCGTCCTCTATTTACTCCTCAACTGGGTCCTCTGCAGTCTGGTGGCGCGAGATCGCTTGGTGGAAGAGCCGATCGGATTCTTGCTTCTGTTTGAGAATTGGGAGCTAAGTTGGCTGGGGGTAGTGACTCAAGTTTCTCTCACCCTGGCTCTACTGGCGACCCTGAACGGTACCCTGGCTTGTGGGGCCAGAATGATCGTGGCGGGGGCCTCCCGGGGCCTGCTCAGCAAATCAGTGGGTAGTGATCCCACCGGGGTGCGACCCACCCTCTCCTTCACCCTGTGGTGTTTGGGTGTACTCCTATTGTTCGCGGGGTTGTCGTTGGAGAGAAATCTGTTCGACAGCCTGACCGAATTCACCGCGGTGGTGGTAGCCATGCTCTCGGCTCTCACCGTCACCTGCATTTTTCATCCTGCACAGTTCCGGCAGCGGCCGAGTTCAGGAGCGCTCCTGGCTGCCATGGGTTATCTGGCGATCTCCTCGGTCTTGCTGGTGCTCCTGGTTCTGGAATCCAATCGACTCGCCCTGGGAGGAGTCGTCACGGTGGGTCTGCTGGGTACATTCCTATCCCTCCGCTCCAGGGTTGCCGCGCCGTAGCGAGAATCTGCCCGATAATGAAGATGCTTCTCTTTCAGATCCGCGACCCCGACGACGCGATGCTGGCTCAGGAACTCAAGTGCTTCGCCGGCAAGCTCGAGCCCCTCAAGAAGCAACGGTCGTACTCTCTGGAAACCTGCAACATCATTGGAAACAGCAACGGCTACTCCCAGGTCTGGAAGGAGTATGATGTGGTCCTGGTAGGGGGCTCCGGAGACTATGGCTGCGTGGATAACAACGAATCGTGGTTTCTCCGATTTTGTGACGTCTTGCGCGACATTGTGGAGGCGGACAAGCCGATGTTCTGCTCCTGCTTCGGCCACCAGGCCCTGGCTCGAGCACTGGGCGGAAGCGTGATCAAGGATCGCAGTCGGGCCGAACTGGGTACCCTGGAGGTCACCTTGAACGAACAAGGGCGAAGCGATCCCCTCTTGAGCACCCTGGAGGGCACGTTCCTGGCCCAGTTCGGTCACAACGACCAGGTGGAGGTACTGCCCGAGGGAGCCATCAACATGGCCTCCACCCCCCGCTGCCCGGTGCAGGCTTACAAGCTCCAGGGTAAGCCGGTCTACTCCACGCAGTTTCACCCCGAACTCAGCTTCCTGGAGAATCGAGAGCGAGCCCAGCGCTACTTCGCTGTATACGACCCTGAACTCGCCCATCCCGACAACCTGGAAAAACTGTTTAAACCCTCGGAGCCGGCCTCGGCCCTACTACCCCGCTTTATGGAGTTGTTTGTATGAAATCGTCTTTGATTCGAGCCCTTCTGCTCTTTTGCTTAGCTTTGTCTTTGAGCTTCTCGGTTAGCGCTGAGCCCAAGGATGCCAGGGATGATTTTTTCGAGAACCTGAAAGCTCTGTGCGGGCAATCCGTGGAAGGAGAGACGGACCTCATTGTGGGCACCGCCAACGACTCCATGGCCGGGGCCAGGCTGCTCCTGCGATTTGCCACCTGCAGCGAGAACGAGATTCGGGTGCCTCTCCAGGTTGACGCTGACCATTCCAGAACCTGGATCATTCAACGTGGCGAAAACGGACTGTTGCTCAAGCACGACCATCGTCATGCAGACGGAACCCCCGACGAAGTGACCAATTACGGAGGCTGGGCCGAGAGCAACGGGACCGCACACCGGCAGTTTTTTGCCGCCGATGAAGAGACCCGCAAACTCTTCCCCCACGCCGACAATGCGGGTTGGACGATCATGCTGGAACCCGACCAGCAACGCCTGGTCTATTTTGTGGAGAATAAAGGGGAGGTGCGCTACCGGGCGGTTTTTGACTTGAAGACGGCCCGGACGATTGATTAGTCGCGCGGGGTCTACTGGCAAGTAGCAACTGGGGCATCCGGAGGCGGGAAACAGCCTCTTAAGGGCAAATCAATTTCACCGTGGGGAAGTAGGTCCGAATTCGCGCCGAGTCTCGCGTCAATAATTGGCAACCGTTGATAGCCGCATGAGCGCCGATGTAGAAATCGGGTAGGGGCGAGTGGCGAAGGCCGCCCCTTCGACGATAAGTTAGGAACGCTTTGCCCGCCAAAAAAGCAGCTTCGTAGGGTAGGGCCTCTCTGCGAAACAAGTCTCGAGACAAAGCAACCTCAAGATCCTCAATCCGCTCAAAACCGACGGAAACTTCCGCGTAGATAAGCGGATTGATCATCAGCACCGAACTTTCGGCAGCCTGCTCCAGTGCATGCTCTGACCAGTTGCACCAAATCGGATCTGCGGTGGCTATGTCCAGTAAAACACTGCTATCCACTAACACAGAGTTACTCAAAGCTAATCTTCACGTGTCAAGGCTAAAATCTCTTCAGTGGAAAGGCCGCCGCCGGCACGCCCTTTTAGAGCTTGGATCACCTGCCGGCCACGACTCAGACCTTTTTCTGCTCGGATCTTTACTAAGCGCAGGGCCTCCCCGTCCACCTCAAAGCGAACTTCTGTACTGGGAAGAAACCCAAGCTGCTCACGGAGATTCGATGGGATGGTAACCTGGCCTTTTGATGTTATTCTCATATTCTTACATGTAAGAGTAATCCTTGACGCTGTCAAGGCTCTGCTCTTTGTGACCTTCAGCGTCGGCCAATATCTCCCTACAAACCTTGCTCCACTAACCAGCGATCCAGGCGACCGACCTCTTCCTGGAGGAGTGATTCAAATCGGGGCCAGAGGTTGGGGAGGTCGTCGGTATGGCCGGCTGCCACCAGATTTTCGCACTGCACGATGAGGGCGGTGGCGCGGCCTTCGGTGAGGAAGTTGGAGATCAGGCCTCTCAGTTTGTGCAGCCGTTTGCCCAACTCTTCCTGGCAACTGACCGATTCAAGCAGCATGTAGGGTCTTAGCTCTTCCACTCGGTGGGGAAGCTCGATCCGGGTTTTCTGCCAGAGTTCATTGAGAAACTCGATGTCTCCGAAGCGGTCTTCCAACTCCTGTCTGTTGATCATCGAACTGCGGCCCTCAATTGACTCATGACGTACCGCAGGTTGTCCCGAGCCTGGTGCTCGGCTCGGTGAAAGCCTTCAGTCACCACCTCGCTGCCGGCACACCAAACGTCGGTCACCACTCCCGGCACAAAGGAAAAGATGATATCCAGAGGTAGGCTTTCGGCATCGGCCCCGGCCAGGGCGAGATGCTCGAGGTCGAGGGCGACCAGATCGGCCTGGAAGCCGACCTCCAATTTGCCGGCATCCTTCACTTCCAGGCTGCGGGCTCCGTTGGTGGTGAGCATGGCCATGGCGCTTCGGGCGGCCGCTTCGCTCTCGGGGAATAGAACCGAACGAGTCTGGTTCTGCAGTCGCAAGTGGTACTCCAACTGCCGGGCATCCTCGGGCAAGCAGATCTGGCATTGGGAGTCGGTACCGAAGGTAAAGAACGCTCCCGCCTCCAGGAGCTCCCGGGCGGGCACGATGCCGTCGCCCAGGTTCCGCTCGGTGGTGGGGCAGGAGGCGATGGAACACTGGTTTTTTCCGATGGCCTCGATCTCGTTGGGTTGAAGGTGGATGGCGTGGACCAGAGTGGTGCGGGGTCCCAGAGCTCCCATTTCGTGGAGTAGCTCCACCGGACGCAGACCGTACTCCTGGAGGCTCTCCTCGATCTCCTTCGCTTGCTCGCTGGCGTGGATGTGGAACGGGAGCGAATGGATCTGGGCGTACTCCACTAGCTTTTCGAGATCGTCACGAGGCACCGCTCTCACCGAGTGGGGTGTGACTCCTATTTCGATCCCTTCGCTACGCAGTCGATCCAGGGTTTCCAGGTAATACTCCACCCCGGGGTCGCTGAAGATCTTCTGGGCCCCCTCGGCGGCCGGGCGACCGACTCCCGCGCGTTGATAAAAGGAACGTAACAGGGTCATCCGGATTCCTGCGCTTCCGGCGGCTCGGAGCACGCGACGAGCCAGTTCGTCAGGATCCGGGTAGGGGGTGCCGTTGGGTTGGTGGTGCAAGTAGTGGAACTCACCCACCCGAGTGATTCCGGACTTCACCATCTCCACCAAGACGGCCTGGGAGATCGCCTCCACCTCGTCGGGGCCCAGCAAGCTCGCAGCCTGGTACATCAGACCACGCCAGCTCCAAAAATCTTCCCGCCCCGGAGTGCTCTCTCGAGGATACTCGGTGCGACCCCGGATGGCCCTCTGGAAAGCGTGACTATGGGTGTTGATAAATCCGGGGATGAGGGCCCGTCGGGGCAGCCGCCTCTGGGTCACATACTCACCCTGACCCCGACGCCGCAAGATCTCTTCTTCGACTTCCCGATGGGAGCCGAGAAATAGAATCCCCTGTTCGGAGATCAAGAGGGCTGTGTCTTGCTTAAACCGTTCCTCATTCCATAGTAGAGCGGGAAATAGTGCCGTGATCAGTTGGGGTTGCTCCATGGCTTGCCATTCCTCCGAGAAAGGAGAGGTCCCTTTGGAGGTAAAGAGCTTCTTTATGGGCTCTTCCATGAAAGAGACAGGCGGTCGAACTCTCTTGCTCGCAGTGGCCGGCTATCTCTGCTGCCTGGCTGGTTTCGAGGTCTCTCGAATTTGGGATTTTTTCCGAGTCGATTTCAGACCTCTGACCACTCTCGCTCTTTGCTCAGCTTTTCTGGCCTCGTTGGGGGCGGCCGAAATGTCCCGAGAGGAGCGGCATGCTGCTTCGATCCTACTGGCAGCCTGGTGCTCGGTTACCTGCTTTCCTCTGGTAGTCCCCTCCCTTGCCACCTGCCTCGGAGTGCTGCTTTTGGGAGTCGCCTTGAGTTTTGTTTCTCTGAAGGGAAGAGCCGCAGAAGCGGGGTTGGTGGGCACCTTTCTACTGGCGGGCTTGTCTCTGGTCGTACCGGACTGGGTGGGGGCTAGCGTGCTGTCGGGGATCCTTGTGGTCGAGGTCCGGCGCCGGCAAGCCTGCATCCCCGATTGGCAGCCCGGCCCGGTCCCGGTGGGGCAGGCCACCCGTGCCGAGATCTACTGGAAAGGGTTTGCCGGCCTCTATCGGAGCGCCGCCCCCGGGGAAGGGCCGAAGTTTAAACAGGGTATCGTGAGAGACACCCTGCAAATGCTTCAGGATTGTGGAGCCAACTTGGAAAGCGGCACCGAGGACCGGGGTCTCTATCGCTTCCCCGACCCTCAGTCTCTGGAAGCCTGTCGTCAGACTATGGAGCAATATGGTGAGCAAGTCGACGGAGTGCTTCGTTCGGTGAAGGCCCCTCCGTTGGAGTTGGTGTTCGAACGAAAGTGGGGATAGCACTGAACAGAGCGGTAGCCATCTGGCTGCTCATACTCCTCTGCTCCGGTTGCCAGCCTTATCCTGATTACGTGGCGCCCATCCAGGATTTTCGGACTGATGCCGTAGATTTTGGGACCAAACGTAGCTTGAAGTTGGTGGCCTGGTCAGGGGACGAGCAGGAGCTATTCTTGGTGTTTAATCAACCGATTCATAGCCTGGAGGAGATGAACGATCCGTCACCTTTTGAGCCGGAGATCAGGCCTCTGGCTTTCATCAAAAGCGTCTCCCGAGTCGGGGTCTCCGGGATCCGGATTGAGTTTGCCAGGGCGCTCGCCCAGGGCCGCCGCTACACCGCCACCATCCCTTCCGGTTGGAGGGCTCTCTCGGGGGCTTCTTTTGGGCGTGAATCCACCGTCGAATGGACCGTTTCACCCGTAGCAGAAGAGATCGACTTGGACTCCAAACCCGCTGAACAGGTGGAGTGGGTGAGCGAGGCAGGGGCGGACCGTCTCGCCGCCGGGCCCGGCGTACTGTGGACCAGGGGACGGCTCTTTCAACCCTCGCAGCCGTTAGACTTTCTGGGCGCCTGGTGGTCCGAGAAGGGCCTTCCCGCGGTAGCGCTGGTGGATTCGGTCGGTGAAGCGATCAGCGTGCAACCCGTCATTTCTAAAGCGGTCGGCCCGTTTTTCCAGGGGCAAGTCACCGTCCCCGATAGAGTAGGAGAGTACAGACTTTGTTTCCAGTCGGACGCCAAAAAAGCGGGCTCCCTGGTAGGGAGCACGGCATTCCAGGTCTCTAGTCTGGCCGGTGAGAGCGCCGATGAAGCTTCCCTCGAACTGTCGGAATTGGAAGAGGGTAAGTACGGAGGGATTTACTCCTGGATCGGTCCAGGGGCTCACCAGGTGGGGCTGAGAGCCAGGCTGGAGAGCCCTTCGTCAACAAAAGACGGGTTGTCGGGCCTACGCAAGCTACCGCTGGTGCTGGAAAAACGGGTCACCACCTCGGGGGGCGCGTTCAGTATCCGGCAGTGGCCGGATGCTCCCGGTCGCCACCAATTGGTGGTGGAGATGTTCGACCAGGACAACCCCGCTTGTGTGATTCGCAGAGCCGTTTTGGATGTGGGCGAAGAGCCTGACGACCCGAAGATGCTCGCTCCCAATTCGCCGGCCCTGAAAGAGCCGTTGTCCCACCGTACCCTCGAGCATCGTCTGACCAGGTTGGATACGGTGGCCGTATCGAAAGAGCTGGAAATCGAGGTCCCGGAAGAATGCGTGCTCGGAGTGGTGTGGTGGGCCCACCAGAAGGGGGAGGCAGCGGAGACTCTCACCGACTTCGTGCAGGGCGGACAGCCGGTCTCTCCCCTTGCCACCACCGGTCCCATGCGGTTCGAGCCCCGAAAGGCGCCCACCATACCCACTCCGGAGCGGGCTGGAAACTTCGTTCTGAAGTTTCTGGGTACGAACGCCGGTGGGGAAATTCTGAGTTGCACGCAGGGGATCGAGGTACAGAAGGAATCGCGCTATGGGACGCTTGTTCCGGATTGGGTTCGGCCCGGGGACCGTTTCGCCGCCGGGGTCCGTTTCTGGTCGGGTCCGGAAGCGACCCCTACCGGGGCGACCGCAGGTGCCAGCAGTGAGTCGACGCTACTACCACTGGGCTACCGCAGTACGGCTGCTCTGGTGGAGTCCGGATCGGTGGGAGACCTGCTGTTTTCTTACCGGGTTCCGGACTCGGGTGATTCTGAGATTTACCTGGCCTGGGACCTGGGTGTGGAAGGGAAATCCTATAAGCTGGAGACTCGCCTCGCGCCCCTGGCTTCCGAGCAAGTACCTGCACTTAATCGGCCCACCGCTCCTAAGCTTTATACCATGCGCCAGATCGAGAGTCCTGATGGACAGAGGGTCAAGGCGGATGCTCTCGTGCCGGGGCAGGACTTTCTCCTGACCCACTACCTGGTGGTTCCAGAAGAAGAGGTTCAAGGGCGAATGGAGGTGCCCATCCCGGGAGGTGGACGGATCAAAGGCGTCTGGTATCGGTCTCGGAGCGATGAACTCATCCCACTGGGGTGGCGAGTCGAAGAAGGAGCGGTGGGATGCGACCTCCCGGCCCTGGTGCCGGGTGAACACGAAGTGATCGTGTTGATGGAGGCTTATGCGGGGGGCGACTACTCCTGGCCAGGGACCGAGATTCGGGAGCAACTCCAGGTGATTAGCTCCAGCGCTCCCGGCCGAGTAGCGATCAAGCAGCCTTAATCTCGAAAGTAGGCCAGGTAACTCCGGCGATTTTCCAGCATGCGCCGAAATTTCTTGAGTTCGATCGCCTGCCGGCGGTCCCTCTGGGTGAAATAGTCGTAAAACGGTTTGACGGTACGCCGGAGGTACCGGTTTGAGAGGAGTTGGTCGACCAGATTGCGCCCCGAGGCCACGATGGTGTTTTGGTAGAGGGGAGGGTCGCCCTGGACAAACCTATCGATCAGGGCTTTCCAGGCTTGCACGGCGCGTAGTTTGTCTATAGCGACCTGCTCATTTTCCACCGCCCGTAGACCGGTGATATCGGTCTTCAAGGTCTGTCCGTCGAGGATTGAAAACGCTCCCCCACCGGCTTCGTGAGTGGTTATGGGATCGAGCAGAACACCGTCTTTCAGATAGTGGATATGAGACGATCCGTAGAGGAAGCACGGAACCCCGTGCAGGGCGGAAAAAGAGAACGGTTTGCTGAGAGGGAGTTGCAGGCTTTCTGGCAATTCGCTGATCAGAGCAGGCGGAAAACCTGCGCAGACAGGCGACAAAGAAGAGGGCAACGGGCTCAAGAATGAGGGCTCTCGGGTTGCGCCCGGCCAACGAAGCAGGCACGGTCCTTGATGTTCAAACCTGAGGGCCCCCAGATAGAGACTGATGAGCTGCCGGATGGGATCGCTCAAGGTGTCGATCCGCGGTAGCGCAGGCTCCAGCAGATTGCCGTCGAGCCGAATCGAAACCGGGGCAAAACAGCAGCGTTCTTTGAGAAGCTTCCCTTCTTCCGCGGTCTGGCTCAAGGAGACGCCGGAGGATGGCTTTTTGAGGTAGAGGAGGTGAAACCTCCGATCTGGAGCCAGCGTTAGGGTGCGGGGAAACGGCGGATCTCGAAAAAGCTCGGAGCGACCACGCCCCAGACTGAGGATTTGAGAAGACTCGGCCCCCCACTCTCCCCACATGAGTTCTACTGGCTCGGTTGCTGCCATGGCGCTGAGTGCCAGGGCCAAGTGGGCCCGTCCTTGATGGAGTTCTTGGAGGGGAGAAAAGAGGGCATCGGCCAGATGCTCGATGGTCAGTTCTCCATTGCTCTGGGGAACTTCAAAAAAGAAAAGAACCGCCGAACGCTGGAGTTCAACAAAAAGCTCGTCGACCTGCAGGGCCACCGCAGCCTGGACGAGTTTGAGAATGTACTCTTCGGGCTTTCCCAGGGTATGAGAAGCGAGTTTGTTTCGCGCCTTTTCAATAGCCAGCGTAAAAGTGCCGGCAGATTCGACCTTGCCGGCACTTCGCTGGGCTTCAATGAAAGCACTGAGGGGACCCTGGTTCAAACGCGCTCAGCGTTATCCCAGTTGGTTATTTTCGGCGCGGCGCTTCTCCATACCGGTCATCCAGTTGGAGGGGTGCATCTGATAATCTTTGAATCCGGGGTCGTCCAAGCAGCGCTTGGTACGGAGCCAAACCTCTCTAACCCGTCGATCTTTGCACTCGGGGTCGAAGAACTCGAAGCCGTCAAAATGCTTTTCCAGATACTCTTCTTTGTACTTCAATTTAAAATCCTTTGCCTCGCACGGCTCGGGGAGCCGAACGGTATTGAGCCGTATGTGTTATGCTCGGTTCAGAAGAATCCTGCCCTCCGCCGGGGTTTTCTTTCCTCGGTTTCGGGGGATCGGTACCTATGAGCAACGATGAAGCTAATATAGCCCTTTTTATAGATTTTGAAAACCTCGCCATCGGCGCCCGGCAGTCGGGGTACAAAAAGTTCGAAGTGTCGCTCTTGCTAAAGCGACTGAGAGAGCTTGGACGGATCCTATTTAAAAGGGCGTATTGCGACTGGAGTAACTACGACGAATACCGTAAAGAGTTTCACTCAGCGGCCATCGAGATGCTCGACATTCCCGAGAAGCAGATCGGGGGAAAGAACTCAGCCGATATCCGGATGGTGGTGGACGCTCTGGACCTGAGCTACACCCGACCTCACTTCGATACTTTCGTGATCGCCTCAGGAGATAGTGATTTCAGCCCCCTGGTCAGTAAGCTGCGGGAATACAACAAGACGGTGATCGGTATCGGGGTGAAAAACAGTACTTCCAACCTGCTGGTGGATACCTGTGATCAGTTTATTTTTTATGAGGACCTGATCCGGGGTCGCGGAGACAACAGCAATCGATTCGCTGACCTGGGTAAGAAAAAGCGTGAACTGTTCGCTCTGTTGGTCGACGCCGTCAAAGCTCTGCAGCGCCAGGATCGCGATATCTTTTGGAGTTCATTGGTCAAACAAACCATGACCAGGCTCTCTCCCACTTTCGATATGGAGTATTACGGCTACCGGTCCTTTTCAGCTCTTCTACGGGATGCGGAGAAAGCGGAGGTGGTGAGCCTGGAACTCGATGAGCGGAGCGGGTCGCTGATCATCTTAGACCTGGGACCCTATCAGGGACGGTGACTTTCTAGAAGCCTTAGTCTCCGGAACTGGTGGTGGTAGAGCTTTTTTCTGAGGAGCCGCTCTTGGGCTCGGACTTGGCAGAGGAGTCTCCCGACGAGGAGGTTTCGCCCTTGCCTGCCTCCGCTTTACTACCACTTTTCGACCCGGAACTGGATTTGGAGTCGGTGACGTAGAACCCGGAGCCTTTGAAAATAATTCCGGCCCTGGAAATCAAGCGCTTCAGAGCTTCTTCTCCACACTCAGGGCAGGCGGTGGGTTCCTGGCCGTTTCGCACCAGCTTTTCCGAAACGCTGTCGCAAGATTCACATCGGTATTCATAGATCGGCATGTCAAAAAAACTCCCTTGGAGGCTGTGTGCTGAATCCAACTCTCGCCAGACTCGTTCTTTTTACGCCTCGAAAATGGTCAATTCTAGCCCATAGGATCCACTATGCGCTTCGAATTGCCCAATTCCGAGGCAAAAAAAGCCCTTCGTCTGGACTCGGCTGGATTCAGCGCACAGCCTCCTTGAACTCCGTTAATATAACGAGCTGAACATTGGCCGGAAAGTGGAGGACCGTTAGAAGTCTGTTAGAGCGCGGCTTTCGAGGAGGAGCAGTAGCAGAGCCGAACTCTTCCCATCAATGGAATCGACTCCGAGCCCTAAGGGCAATTTGCGTGTTTTGGAGGGTGCCGGCTGGACAGATTCTCCTTCCGTCGCAAGTTTTGCTTGGGGCACCGTGCTGGTGCTGGTGGCCACCCTGCTGGGGAAGAGCCTGCCGGAGGACTTCGGCCTCACCAACGTGTCTATGCTCTATTTGGCGGCGGTGGTGTGTAGCTCTTATTTCCTGGGCAAGCGTCCGGCGCTGTGGGCGGCTGCGGTAGCCGTGGCCGGATTCAATTTTCTGTTCGTCCCGCCGACGCTGACCTTTTCGGTCGCTCACCCCCAGTATCTCGGCACTTTTCTGGGTTTTTTCTTCCTGGGCTGGCTGGTGGCCGACCTTACCGAGCGGAGCAATAAAGCTGCCGAGGCTGCGGCTATGGAGCGGGTGGAATTAGCTCGTGCGGCTGCCGAAAAGGAACTGTTGAAGGCCGGCGAAAAACTCCAGAAGGCCCTTTTAAACAGCGTCTCTCACGATTTGAGAATCCCCCTGGTTTCCATCAACGGGACCCTCTCGAGTTTACTCAATGAAGAGCTTACCTTGAGTCCGGCGGCGCGCCGAGAGATGACGGAGAACGCTCTGTCGGAAGCCGAGCGCCTTACCCAGTTGGTCACGAATTTGTTGCAGATGTCCCGAATGGAAGCCGGGCAGATGTCTATCAATGCCGTACCCTGCGATCTGTGGGATTTGGTCTCCACGACGGTGTCGGGATTCCGTCGTCGACCCGGTTCTCCAGAGATCTTGCTGGAGGGTGAAGAGGAACTGCCTCTGGTTAAGGTGGACTACGTGCTGGTCCAGCAGGTGCTGTACAACCTTCTTGAAAACGCGGCCCGCCATGGCCGGGGAGTGATCACGATTACGCTCCGAGCGGACCCTTCCCGAGTTCAGGTCTCGGTATTGGACCAGGGAGAGGCCATCGCTCCGGAGGAAGTTCAGCGCATTTTTGATCGCTTTTACGGCTCTCAATTACTCTCCGACGGGGGGGCTGGTCTGGGACTTTCAATCTGCAAAAGCCTGGTGGAGGCTCACGGAGGCACGATCTGGCTGGAGCAAGGGAAGAGGTTCTGTTTTTCCTTGCCGATCGCTTCGCCGGAAAAGAAAGAAGCAGGTCCATGAGCGAGGTTCGTATCCTGGTGATCGACGATGAGTCTGCGGTAAGGAAGTTTTTACGCAACTGCCTTCAGGGGGCGCAGTATCAGGTATTTGAGGCGCCCGACGCCATGAGCGGCGTCGAAAGGATCAAGAAAGATCGCCCCGACCTGGTGCTTTTGGACATCGGATTACCGGATCTGACCGGGATCGAGTTGACCAGATTGGTTAGGGAATGGACTCAGCTTCCCATCATCATCGTTTCGGTTCGAGACCAGGAGAGCGATATCGTCCAGGCTCTCGACGCGGGCGCCGACGATTACCTGAGCAAGCCGTTCAGCGTGACCGAACTGTTGGCCCGTATCCGAGCCGCACTGCGGCGGGGAGTTCGAGAGGCCGGGGAGCCGATCTTTCGAAGCGGAGGGCTGGAGGTGGATCTGGAGCACCGTACGGTGGCGGTGGGAGGCTCACCGGTCCAATTGACTCCCACCGAGTACGACCTCCTCAAACTGTTGGTGACTGAATCGGGACGGGTCCTCACCCATCAGCACATTCTTCATAAGGTCTGGGGTAAGGGTTATGAACAGGACCTGCAGATTTTACGGGTCAATATCAGCAATCTGCGCAAAAAGATCGAACAAGATCCCCGCCACCCTCAATTGTTGGTCACCGAACCGGGAGTGGGGTACCGGCTCCGCCTCACGAGTTAAAACTCGATTTGCCGTCCCAGTTCCACCACGCGCTGGGGAGGAATATGAAAGAAGTCAGTGGCACCCACGGCGTTGCGGGAAAGGGTGGCAAAGAGCCGCTCCCGCCAGTGGGGGAGGTTGCTTTCCACCAGGGCGCCGGGCAGCAGGGTTTCCCGGCCCAGAAAGTAGGTGGGCTGTTGGGGGGTTTCGATGATTCCGCTACTGCTCAGTGCAGATGGTACGTCGGGGGTCTCCATGTAGCCGAAGCGTAGCTTCACCCGTTGAAATTCGTGCCCCAACTCTTGTACCTCGATGGTCTGTTCATGGAACGGCTGATAGGGGGCGTAGGCGATCTCCACGGAGACGATCAGAACGCGCTCGTGAACCACTCGGTTGTGTTGCAAATTACTAAGAAGTGCCGGCGGGGTACCGTTCTGGTTGCCGAACATAAAGACTGCGGTCCCGGGGACCCGGGGGATCTCGCCTTGCCCGATGCGTTGCAACACACTCTGAAGCGGTACGCTCTGCTGCTGCAGGATGCGCCCAAGAACGCTCCGCCCGCGTTTCCAGGTCGACATCAGCAGAAAGAGTAGCGCTCCCACCACCAACGGAAACCAACCTCCGTGGAGCACCTTAATCAGATTGGCCAGCAAGAAGAGCGATTCGAGAGCGGCGTACAGCCCACAGAAAGTGGTGGCCTTTAGAATCGACCAGTTCCAGACATAACGCAGCCAGTAGAAGAGGAGGATGGTGGTGATGAGCATGGTCATGGTCACCGCGATCCCATAGGCCGAAGCGATATTGCTGGAAGTCTTGAAACCTACGACCAGCGTACTGCAGCAAAAAAGTAGTAGCCAGTTTACCACCGGAACGTATATCTGACCGTACTGGGTGGGGGAGGTGTGCTCTACCCTCATGCGGGGCAGAAAGCCGAACTGCACTGCCTGCATGGTAAGCGAGAATACCCCGGTGATCAGGGCCTGGGAGGCGATCACCGTGGCTGCCGTACTGAGTGCCACCAGTGCGGGTAGTGCCCAACGGGGGGCCATGAGGAAAAACGGGTTGTGCACCGCCTCCGGGTTTTGCAAGAGCAACGCACCCTGCCCCAAGTAGTTGAGGGCGAGGGCGGGGAAGACCAGGGAGAACCAGGAGAAGCGAATCGCCCGGCGGCCGAAATGACCCATATCAGCGTAAAGCGCTTCCCCTCCGGTCACCACCAGAAAGACTGAGCCCAGGACCAGAAAGGCGTGCCACCCATTCTGCATGAAGAACTGAAGCGCCTTAGCGGGGTTGAAGCAGGCCAGAATGGCCGGAGCTTTCGCCACGTTGGCCATTCCCAGTCCGGCCAGAGTGAACAACCAGAAGGCCACCACCGGACCGAATAGTGCCCCCATTCGGGCCGTTCCTCGGGCCTGTACCGAGAACAGAGAGACCAGGATGAGCAGGGTGATAGGCACGACGTAAGGCTGGAAGAGTGGAGTCACGACCGATAGTCCTTCCACTGCGCTCAACACGGAGATGGCTGGGGTGAGCATTCCGTCGCCGTAGAGTAGGGCGGTTCCGAATAGCCCCAGCAGAGTGGCAACAGCGTAACCTCGCGCTTCCTGGGCCGGGGATCGTTCGACCAGAGTGGTCAGCGCCAGGATGCCTCCCTCTCCGTTGTGGTCGGCCCGCACCACCACCAGGAGATATTTGACGCAGATGACCAGGAGGAGTGACCACACGATGAGAGAGAGAACCCCGATGATATTGGAAGGGGTCGGGGAGACCCCGTGGGAGGGGTGGAACGACTCGCGCAGGGCATAGATCGGACTGGTGCCGATGTCGCCGTAGACAACGCCCAGAGCGGCCAGAGCCAGAGTAAAGAGTTCCCGACCCCTGGGCTGGGGATGGCTGGTACTGCTCATGGGGTACACGGTACACCCGGGCTGATAAAAGCAGCCTCAGAGACCCCCGCCCGGAGGTTAAGATTTTATAAAGATTGGTCCTACTTCACCACCGGTAAGTCAGGGGCAGGGGGCACTTCCGCGGTGGTGGTCTTTTCCAGATAGTCGAGGATCTCGTCGCCGGTCATCAAGCCCAGGTTGTCGCCGTTTCGCAGTCGCACGGCCGCCCCGCCCTTTTCTATCTCCTCGTCACCGATCACCAGCATGAGCGGGACTTTGAGCTTCTGAGCTTTGCGGATCTTGTTTCCCATGCGATCGCTGCTGTCGTCTACGGTGGCGCGGTAGCCCCGCTTTTTGAGGCGGGCGCAGAGGGCGTGGGCCGCTTCTTCGTGTCGATCGGCGATAGGCACGAAAGTAACCTGGGTGGGGGCCAGCCAGAGGGGGAAAGCGCCGGCGTGGTGCTCGATCAAGATGCCGAAGAACCGCTCCAGCGAGCCCAGTAGGGCTCGGTGAATCATGAACGGGCGGTGCTTGTCGCCGTCGGAGCCGGTGTAGCTCATGTCGAAACGCTCGGGCAGGTTGAAATCCACCTGGATGGTGGAGAGTTGCCACTCCCGACCGATCGCGTCACGAATCTTGAGGTCGATCTTCGGTCCGTAGAAGGCACCACCGCCCTCGTCGACCCCATACTCCAGACCGGCTCTCTTCAAGGCTGCCTCCAAGGCGTTTTCGGCACTCTCCCAGTCTTTGTCCGCACCGACCGATTTCTCGGGGGGCTTGGTGGAGAGGTACGCCTTGACTTCGTCGAAGCCGAAGCATTTCAGGATGTAGAGGGAAAAGGAGAGGATGAAATCGATCTCGTCGGCCAGTTGTTCGGCGGTCACGAAGTGGTGGGCATCGTCCTGGGTAAAGCCCCGTACCCGCAGCAGCCCGTGCAGGGTGCCGCTGCGCTCGTAGCGATAGACGGTGCCCCACTCGGCGTAGCGGATCGGCAACTCCCGGTAGGAGTGGATCGAACTGTTATAGATCAAGATGTGAAAAGGGCAGTTCATGGGTTTGAGGTAGTACTCTTGCCCGTCGATGTCCATGGGGCTGTACATGCCCTCTTTGTAGAAGCCCAGGTGTCCGCTGGTCTCCCACAGTGTGGCCCGGCCGATGTGGGGAGTGGAGATCAGGTCGTAGCCGTTGTCCAGATGGACCTGGCGGTAGAAGGTTTCGATCAGGTGCTTCATGAGGCCGCCGCGGGGGTGCCACAGGATCAGGCCGCTGCCTATTTCGTCGGACTCGGAGCTAAACAGGTCGAGCTCCCGGCCGAGCCTGCGGTGGTCCCGCTTCTTGGCTTCTTCCAGCAGAGTGAGGTGCTCTTGCAGTTCCTCCGGATTCTCCCAGGCGGTCCCGTAAATTCGCTGCAGTTGTTCGCGTTTTTCATCCCCCCGCCAGTATGCCCCCGCCACCGAAAGAAGCTTGAATGCCTTGCCGTGGATCTCCCCCAGGTTGTTGACGTGGGGGCCTTTGCAGAGGTCTTCGAAGGTGTCATGTTTGTAGGTGGAGAGCACGGTCTCGGGATCGTTTTTCTCCAGGTCCTCGATCAGTTCGAGTTTGTAAGGCTGGTCGGCGAATAGCTCCCGGGCCTCCTGGGCGCTCAGCTCGCGATACTGAAACTCGTGCCGCTTCTTGAGGATGTTTTTTATCCGCTTTTCGATACTCTTCAGGTCCGCATCGGTGAGGGCCCGGGGGAGATCAAAGTCGTAGTAAAACCCATTTTCAATGGGAGGACCGATGGCGATCTTCCCCTCCGGAAACATCTCCAGAACGGCCTGAGCCATGACGTGGGCCAGTCCGTGGCGGATTCGATACAAACGCTGTTCTTTATTGAGCTCGTTGGCTACTGGGGTTACTGACACTTTGCCTCCTGGGGCCAGACTGTTCGAAACCGGGGATCGGCACACCTTCCGGGGGGCCAGGAATAACGGGGCCGCGCTCTCGAAGTACCGGCCATTGATGAAACCTTCCAGAGCATACCTGGCTGTCTGGTTTGGCCTGCTTTACTGGATATTTTCTGTGGCCGGGTGTCTGGCCCCGGACAGCCTCCTGCAGCGGGGCAATACCGCTTTCCAGAGAAAAGAGTGGGAACGGGCACGGCAGTACTACGAGCGAGCCCTCGAGCACGGATCCACCCGGGAGGCCGCCGCCTACAATTTGGGGCTCACTTACTTTGAGCAGGGCGAATTTCAGAAGTCCCTGGAGATGTTTGACGCGATCCCCGCAGTGGAGGTTCGACAGCCGATGCTGGGGGTTTATCAGGCCCGGGCAGCCGCTGAGCTCGGATTGGATGAGCGGGCCGAACGTGAATTTCGGTCCAGCCTCACTGTTCATCCCAACCTGGGTGAGACTCACCTGTACTTCGCATACTTTTTAGAGAGCCGGGGCAGACTTTCGGAAGCGGTGGAGGAGATGGAGGTTGCCCTGCGCTTTAACGACCTGCGAGAACAGGCGATCCTGGAGGCGGCGGCGTACCGGCGTCGTCTGAACGAGCCGGCTCGAGCGGCCGCTCTTCTGGAGCAACTCCTGACCACCCACGGCGACCGATACCAGCACTACGTGAAGCTCGGTCACGCCCTCCTGGAGATTGGCGAGGACGCCAGAGCTGAAGACTTCCTCCGCCGCGGTCTTGGTTTCAACCCGGGCGAACCTGAAGGCCTTTACCTGCTGGGAGTTGCTCTGCAGCGCCAGGGCAAAGTTGAGCTGGCCCGGGAGCTTTTCACCGCTCTGGATCAAAAGAAGCAGGGAGAGTGGGGAGAAAAGGCTGCCCTGCGTTTGGCCGAATTGTCTCCGCCATAAATGCTTTAATATGCCAATGTTGACATGTTTACGAAGGAGTATCCAGGGTAAGATTGTATGCCATCGTGAGAGGACGAATTTGTACAATGCAAAGCATTCTTGACTGCCCTGTGGAAGGTAGCGATAAACGGGTTTTTTCCAGGGTTCCGTGCCTGGTGGACCTGGAAGTTCTGGAAGAGGGTGGACCGATCGGCACGCCGGAAACTGTAGAGGCCCTGGACTTGTCCCTGCTGGGAGTAGGGTTCGAGCGATCCGGGAATGAGCAATCCTTGCTGCCAGGCCAGACCGTATCGGTAGGCATGCACGGACTGACCCCGGTACAAGCCCAGGTTCGTTGGAACCATGGAAGTCGTGTAGGAGTTCAGTTTTGTGGTCGCTTCCACGATATCATGGAGAGTTGGGTCGGCGAGGTTTTGGCGGCCCAGGGAGTTCGAGTTCAAGATCTTTTCAGGGTCGGATAGAGGAAAGCTCTGAATCCAGATTTTTCTCCGCTGGTTTATGAACTGCAATGGAACGGAGTCGGGTTTCTCGGACCGCTCTCTAGGGCCTGTGGACATTTGGCATTCCGAGCCAAACGCAGGACATTTTTCTCCTCCTGAAGTGGAATTTTCTGTGAAATAGTGGACCTATTTGAGGAAAATTTCGCTTCAGGAGGTGGAAAATGAACAAGTTTGGTGACCGAAGGCTGAATGTCCACAGGCCCTAGTGAAGTTCCCACCATACCGGAGGAGGTAAGGATGGCAATTCGGACCTTGCTTCGATATGGAGGTTACAAACCGTCGGGTCGCGGCAGGCCTGCCTCCGAGTTCCTGCTCAAGGCTTGGCCCCTCCCCTCCATCCATCCGGTGGTAGATTTTTTTAACAAAGTGTCAGCAGAGTCGGGTTTCCCTATCAGCGTGTTGGACGCCGAGAAACTCCAGGGAGCAACCGAATTTCGAGAAGGTACGGCTCAGGAGAGCTATGTCTTCAATGCCTCGGGGCAAGAACTGAAGCTAGAGGGTCTGCTGGTGGTGTGTGACCAGGTTGGCCCGGCCGGTAGTCCGGTCAAAGACTCCCAGCGTACCAAGGTGAGCGATGACACTCGTGAGTTTTTCGTGGTGGTCTGGGGGACATCGGAGTTGGCTCCCAGACTTCGGGAGGTGGGTGCTCGAATAGAAGATTGGTCCTACCGGATAGGGTCCTCCCTCTTCAGGGTGTAGTGTACAACTCAGCGGGAGGTGAGTATAGTATGCCTCGAGTGACCCCCAAGATTAAATTACAAACGAAACAATACAGCGAGCAAAATGTTCGGGCCTACGAAACCGTTTTCGGAGATGACTTCCTCAGTCCCGGTGGACGGGAAATAGCGCTGGGCCTTTTTGAGCAAGCAGAGCTGCCGAAGGGTCTGCGCGTCCTGGATGTGGGCTCCGGGGTAGGAGGCTGCGCTTTTCTTCTGGCTCAGGAGTTCCAGGCCCAGGTGGTGGGCATCGATCTCTGCCTAGGGCTGGTCAACGAGGCCAATCGCCGGTGCCGGGAACGTGGCCTTGAGGAGCGGGTAACCTTTCTTGACTTGGATAGTCTCGAGATCGACTTTCGCGGTGAATTCGACGTTGTGGTGAGTCGAGACGTTTTCCTTCATATCGACGACAAGCCAGAACTCTTTGCCCGGCTGTTTCGCGCGCTTAAACCCGGAGGGCGATTACTTTTCACGGACTATTGCTGTGGCCCGCGCCCCTGGCCGTTTACCTTCCGAGTCTACATGGAGACCAGGCACTACACCCTGCATTCGTTGGACGAGTACTCTCAATTCCTGACGGAAGCAGGCTTTGAAGAGGTGCGGTCGGAAAATATAACAGCCTTGCTTTTAGAAACCTTAAAGATGGAACTATCCCGCATGGACGCCATCGACGGGCTGCACTGGACCAGCCGTCTGGCCCTGCCGCTGGCCTGGAAAGCAAAGCTCAGGCATTGTCGTCTGGGGGCCCACCAGTGGGGGTTGTTTCAGGCCCGAAAGCCGGGGCCAGGGGCTGGAGAATAGCTCCCACGATCCATGGAACACATTTCGGAACTCGAACGGTTTCTACAGTCTCAATCCTCCCAGGGTGAGCAACAAGGAGAAGGTAGCTTTACCCTGGCCCGGGACAAGGCACTTCAAAAGCTCGCCGGATTTCAACTTCCTTTCTCCGGAGCGTGGGCCGTCAAGTTGTTTCAAGCCGCCGTCGCCTCGGGGAACACTAACGCGGTCAAGGTCTCCCTGGCTGGACGGGTCATGACCTTCAGCTTTGAGGGTGCTTACAACTGGGATATCGACGAAGTGGAAGCGGCTTTTTTCGATCCTGAACCCTCAAAGATTCGTCACGTTAACCATCTAGTGAGTGGCTTATGGGCGCTGGGCCTGGGTGAGAAACGGGCTTTTCAGCTTCATTTCGATAGCCAGCTCGAATCTCTGGTTTGGGATGGAGAGCGCTGCCGTCGAGTTTCCTTCGATGATCCCGGCGAAGGTCTGAAACTGACAGTGACTCACAGCCGGGCCGGGACAAACTGGATCAGTTCCACGGTGGAAGCTGGGAGAACCAATAGCATCGTGTCTGCGGCCTTGAAGGAGTATTGTTACACCAGTCCCATACCCTTAGTGGTGGACGGTCAGCGTTTTGATGCCTTGCCGCACTGCCCCAAATACGGCTGGAATAGTTCCTCCTTTCCCATCGCGTTGTCGTTCATCGAAGCTGACCTACCCGAGGTGCGCTGGCCCTCCGGCACTTTCTTGCCTCATAAGGAGTTCCAGAATAGTGAATTGATGGACGGGGCCGGCTTAGAAACCATTACTCGCAAGATGATGGAGGCGGTAGAACCGGTAGAATCTTCAGCCATGGCTGCCATGATCTCGGTCTACGCGGTCCTGTCTTCGGATCAGGCCTCCGAGGGGAAGGGGTCCCATATTTGGGATTTGCGGCATCGCTCCTCAAAGTGTATCTGGATACAGGACGGTGCAGCCGTCCAGGACGAGAGCTTCGAGGTACCGACCAGCCCTTGCGGCCTGATCTGTTTTCTCAGCGCCGATGGGTTGGCCAATGACCTTTCCGGCTTCGGCCTGGCCGATGGCGAGGAGCGAGCACGTCGGATCCGGGTGGCCGGACGGGCCTTAGTGGAAACGGTGGAGTCCCTGGCCCAGATCTCTGGTCGAGAGGTGCGCAAACACAACCAGAGCCGCTACAGCAAGCTCGGCAACGCCACCCTCATTCTCGGAGTCGGTATCGGTCATTTCGTAACCTGGGGGATTGGTGCGCTGCTTGTGACCTTCGGGGTATTTGCCCGCTTCGCCGAGCGGGCCGAAGAAAAACAGCTAATGAAGAATCTATTGATGGATCTGGAACTCTTCAAGGAGAATTGGAAGAAGAAGTACGCAAACCACAGGGGGTTTTGGGGCTAAGGTGGACGAGGGGTCGTCGCAAGCGGTTACCTGGCTACTTTCTGTAGGGATCGGGGGTTTTTTGCTCTTATGCGGGGTTGCCTTGCTCTACGAAAAAAGCCGCAAAAAGTTGGACCACCCCCAGTTGGGACGACTCACCTACGAATGGGGGAGCTGGTCCGGCTCGCTTGCTCATTATAAAGTCGGAAATGTACCGGTTCGCTTTCTACTGCCCGGCTCCAAGAGGGGCCCCGAGGAGGGCCTCTGCCAGGAACTCTTGGAGTTCTGGAAATCCATCGAAACCCGCGTGCAACACGCCAGAGACTTTGGAGTGGAGGAGTTTCGAGAGATCGAAGAAGCCTACGACGAGGCTGAAGAGGCGGAACTGATGGAGAGGATTCTGAGCGATCTCGAGCGGGACGTAGCAGAATTTGACAACCACTGGCTCTTGATAGGCATCGTTCGTGAGGACAGTCCGAACTACACCTGGGCGCTAGAGTTTCACGTAGCCTGGGACGAGGAACACACCCGCACCGCTTACTTCGACTCGCAAGGCGGGCTGCGGGGGTATTTCTTGACTTGCACCGTCCCCTGGGACGACGATTGACCGAAGCCGGAGGGAATGCAGTGCTCCAGTTCCGAACGGCGTTTCAACGACCTGAGAGAGGAAACAGATATGGGCGGCCGATTTGGAAGACTTTTAACCGCGATGGTGACCCCGTTCAAGAAGAACCAGGAGATCGACTTTGAAGGGGCGGCCACCTTGGCCAGGCAGTTGGTGGAAGACGGCAACGACGCGCTGGTCATCTGCGGCACTACCGGTGAGGCTCCCACCCTCTCCAGTCAGGAGAAAGTGGAGTTGTGGAAGGCGGTCAAGCAAGCCGTCGACGTGCCGGTTATCGCCGGGACCGGGTCTTACTGTACTCGTAGTACCATCGAGCTTTCTGTCAAGGCCCAGCAGGCCGGCGCCGACGCCCTCTTACTAGTAGCACCCTACTACAATAAGCCCAATCCCCTTGGGCTCTTGGAGCACTTCAAAGCGGTGCACGAAGCCACCGATATACCGATCATGCTCTACAACATTCCGAGTCGAACCGGCATTGAAATCCCCGTTTCGGTCCTACGGGAATTGGCTGAACTCCCTCGTATGGCAGCCGTAAAGCAGAGCCTACCCATCGATCCGGTGAGCCGCCTGGAGAGCCAATTGGCTCTGAGTTCGGCGGAACTGGAAACCTACAGCGGCGATGACAGTCAGACCCTGCCTCAATTGGCGGTGGGTGGCCAGGGTGTGGTGTCGGTGGCCGGACACGTGGCTGGTCGCCAGATCAAGCAGATGGTCGACGCCTTCTTTGCCGGAGAAGTGGAGAAGGCCGCCTCCATCCATAAGAAGCTTTTTCCCCTCTTTGAAGTTCTCTTTATCACCTGCAACCCGGTGCCTGTGAAGCACGCCCTCAAGCTGATGGGTCGCCCAGCCGGCGGCGTACGGCTACCCCTGGGCCCGGCCAGCAAGGAGCAGGAGCGGCAAGTGGAAGCGGTGATGAGAGAGGTGGGAATCCTGTCTTGAGGATACGGCTCGGCGGGGCCGCTGGTTGGAAACATACCCAGACCCTCAGCGGTGACAAGAGTCTCAGTCACCGCAGCCTGATTTTTGCAGGTCTGGCTTCCACTCCCAGCGTCATCGGGGGGCTCTCCACTGGAGCTGACGTCGAGAGTACCGCATCGGTTTTGCGGCAACTGGGGTGTCGCATCGAAAAGGACACTGGCGGAGCTGTGCAGGTTCAGGGCTGGGGAGCGGCCGGACCCAAAGAGCCCCCAAACGTGCTGGACTGCGGAAACTCCGGCACCACCATGCGACTGCTGGCGGGCCTGTTGTCCGGCTACCCCGGCCTTTTCATCCTGGATGGAGACGACTCTCTACGCAAGCGTCCCCAGGCCCGCATCATCCGGCCTCTGACCCGGATGGG